>PXTQ01000080.1:0-4790 GCA_003022505.1 Bacteroidetes bacterium QS_8_64_10
GAGAGACCTTCCTTGAAGTTCGAGAGGATCGGGTTCTCGATCACCTCGCCGGCGGAGCCAACCGTGCTTTTCTGCGGCTTCGCCATCAGGCCGCGCATCCCGCCGAGCTGGCGGATTTGCTCCTTCGAGCCGCGCGCGCCGGAGTCGGCCATCATAAAGATGGCGTTGAAGCCCTCCTTGTGCTCCTTGAGCGTGTTGAAGAGGACGTCCGACACCTGGTTGTTCGTCTTCGTCCAGATGTCGATGACGCGGTTATAACGCTCGTTCTCGGTGATGAAACCCATCTCGTAGTTGCCGCTCGCCTGCGCGACTTTCTCGTTGGCCTCCGCGACGAGTTCCTGCTTCTCGTCGGGAACGACGATGTCGGCGAGACTGAACGTGATGCCCGACGTGGTGGAGCGCCGGAAGCCCATCTCCTTGATGGCGTCCAAGAACTCCGCCGTGCGGGTCGTGTCCGTTTTCTTGAGCACGTCGGCGATGATGGGTCGCATGTTTTTCTTGGTGAGCACCTCGTTGATGTAGCTCACCTCTTCGGGAACGACCTCGTTGAAGAGCACGCGGCCCACGGTCGTCTCCACGTTCTCGCCGCGCGGCGTGTTCACGGTGATCTTGGCGTGCGTATCGACGACGCCCTGGTCGTAGGCCTGCCGCACCTCGGCCAGCGAGCTAAAGCGCTTGTCCGCGCCCTTCTGCCCGTCTCTAGGCTTGGTGAGGTAATACAGGCCCAGAATCATGTCTTGGGTGGGCACCGCGAGCGGGCCGCCGTGCGCCGGACTCAGGATGTTGTGCGTCGAGAGCATGAGCACCATGCTTTCGATGCAGGCCTCGTGGGAGAGCGGCACGTGCACGGCCATCTGGTCGCCGTCGAAGTCGGCGTTGTAGGCCGTGCACACGAGCGGGTGCAGCTGAATGGCCTTCGCCTCTGTCAGCACCGGCTGGAACGCCTGAATGCCGAGGCGGTGCAGCGTTGGCGCGCGATTCAGCAAAACGGGCCGCCCCTGAATCACCTTCTCCAGAATGTCCCACACGTCGGCGGTGCGCTCGGCAACCACCTTCTTGGCGCTCTTGACGGTCTTGACGAGGCCGCGCTCGATCAGCTTGCGGATGATGAACGGCTTGAACAGCTCCACGGCCATCTCCTTCGGCAGGCCGCACTGGTGCATCTTCAGGTCCGGTCCCACGACGATCACGGAGCGCCCGGAGTAATCGACGCGCTTGCCCAAAAGGTTCTGGCGGAAGCGCCCCTGCTTGCCCTTCAGCATGTCACTGAGCGATTTGAGGGCGCGGTTGGAGTCGCTCTTGACGGCGTTGGACTTGCGCCCGTTGTCGAAAAGCGAATCGACGGCCTCCTGCAACATCCGCTTCTCGTTGCGCAGAATGACTTCCGGCGCCTTGATGTCGATGAGACGCTTCAAACGATTATTGCGGATGATGACGCGCCGATACAGGTCGTTCAGGTCCGACGTGGCGAACCGCCCGCCGTCAAGCGGCACGAGCGGCCGAAGCTCCGGCGGGATCACGGGGATGACACTCAGGATCATCCACTCCGGCTTGTTCTCCATCTTCTGGTTGGCCTCCTGGAAGGCCTTCACCACCGAAAGGCGCTTCGTGGCCTTCGCCTTGCGCTGCTGGCTCGTCTCGGTGCGCACCTGGTAGCGCAGCTGCTGCGCAAGCTCGTCCAGATCCAGGTTCTCCAGCATCGTCTCGACGGCCTCGCCCCCGATCATGGCGATGAACTTGTCGGGGTCGTCGTCGTCGAGGCGGTTGTTGTCCTCGCGGATCTGGTAGAGGACCTCGTAATATTCTTCTTCGGAGAGCAGCTGCCCCTCCTTGATGCCCAAGCGCTCGGCCTCGCCCGGCTGAATGACGACGTAGTTTTCGTAGTAAATAACCTTTTCGAGGTCCTTCGACTTCATGCCCAGCAAGTAGCCGATCTTGTTGGGCAGCGTCTTGAAGTACCAGATGTGCACGACCGGCACGCTCAGCGTGATGTGGCCCATGCGCTCGCGGCGCACCTTCTTCTGCGTGACTTCCACGCCGCACCGGTCGCAGATGATGCCCTTGTAGCGGATGCGCTTATACTTGCCGCAGTGGCACTCCCAGTCCTTCACCGGACCGAAAATGCGCTCGCAAAAGAGACCGTCCATCTCCGGCTTGAACGAGCGGTAGTTGATCGTCTCAGGCTTGAGAACCTCACCGTAGGAGCGGTCCAGAATGTCCTCCGGCGAGGACAGACTGATGGTGATGTTCTCGAAGTCCTGCTCGATGTCTTTGTCTTCTCCGTAAGGCATAGGCTGCTGGGCTGCTGTGGTTGAAGTTTATCTCCGTGAGGAAGCGGAGGAATCGAGGATTCGGGGAAAGTGCTTTTTTGGTACGACGTATTGCGTAAGACCGCCGGACCTGCTGCTTCGTGCTTTTTCTCGATGGGCAACGCCACGCAGAAGGCAAACCGCTCCGAAGTCTATTTTCAGCTGCTCGGATAAGCACCCTTCCGCAATACGTTCTACGTTTCAAGCACGTGTCAGGCTGCCACGAAGCCAACCGGCGACGCAAGCGTCGAGAGACTGCTCGAAACGCTAATCGAGCGTCACCTTGAGACCGAGGCCCTGCAGCTCGCGCACGAGCACGTTGAAGCTTTCGGGCGTGCCGCTTTCAGGCAGGTTCTCCCCCTTCACGATGGTCTCGTAGGCTTTGGAGCGGCCCTGCACGTCGTCCGATTTGACGGTAAGCATCTCTTGGAGCGTGTGGCTCGCGCCGTAAGCGTAGAGCGCCCACACCTCCATCTCCCCGAGGCGCTGCCCGCCGAACTGCGCCTTGCCGCCGAGCGGCTGCTGCGTAATCAAACTATACGGGCCGATGGAACGTGCGTGGATCTTGTCTTCGATAAGGTGCGAGAGCTTGAGCATGTAAATCTGGCCGACGGTCGTCTTCTCGTCGAACGGCTCGCCGGTGCGCCCGTCGTAAAGCTGCTCGCGCCCGTCAGTGGGCAAGCCCTGCGCCTCAAGCTCATCGGTGATTTCGTCCATCGAAGCGCCGTCGAAGACCGGCGTCGAGTACTTCACGTCTTTCTTGTCGCCGGCCCAGCCGAGCAGCGTCTCGAAAATCTGGCCGAGGTTCATGCGGCTGGGCACGCCGAGCGGGTTCAGGCAGATGTCGACGGGCGTGCCGTCTTTCTGAAACGGCATGTCCTCTTCCGGCACCACTTTGGCGATGACGCCCTTGTTGCCATGCCGCCCGGCCATCTTGTCGCCCACCTGAATTTTGCGCTTCTTGGCGACGTACACTTTGGCGAGCTTCACGACGCCCGCCGACAGCTCGTCGCCCATCTGAAGCTGGTGCTTCTCGCGCTCGAATTCGCCGCGCACCTCTTTGTGGCGCGCGCGGTAGTTGCGGAAAAGCTGACGCACGCGGTCGTTCAGATCGTCGTCGTCGGTGAAGTCTTGCAGCGAGCGAAGCTCCATGAAGTCCGCGTCCTCGAAGTCGCCCTCGCTGATTTCCGCGCCCTCGCTCACGACGACGGTGCCCTCGCGGCTCTCGATGCCCGCCGAGGACTCGCCTTCTACCAGCGCGAGCAGCTTCTTGCGGAAGCGCTCGTCGAGGGCGTTCAGCTCCTCTTCCTGCTCCGCCTCCACTTCTTCGAGCAACTCCTCCTCTTTTTCCTTCGACTCCTCGTCAAGCTCGCGGCGGCTAAACAGCTTCGTGTCGATGACGACGCCCTTCATGCCGGGAGGGGCCGTCAGGCTGGCGTTCTTCACGTCGCCCGCCTTGTCGCCGAAGATGGCGCGCAGCAACTTCTCTTCGGGCGTCGGATCGGTCTCGCCCTTCGGCGTCACCTTGCCGACGATGATATCGTCGGGCGTGATCTCCGCGCCAATGCGCACGATGCCCCGGTCGTCGAGGTCTTTGGTGGCGTCCTCGCTGACATTCGGGATCTCGCGGGTGAGTTCCTCCTCGCCGCGCTTGGTGTCGCGCACCTCACACTCGAACTCCTCGATGTGGATGGAGGTGTACACGTCGTCGGAGACGAGGCGCTCCGAGATCACGATGGCATCCTCAAAGTTGTAGCCATGCCACGGCATGAACGCGCACAGCACGTTTTTGCCGAGCGCCAGGTCGCCCTTCTCGGTGGCGAAACCGTCGGTAAGCACGGTGCCTTCCTCCACCTCCTGACCGACCTCCACGATGGGCTTCTGGTTGATGCAGGTGTCCTGGTTGGTGCGCTTGAACTTGGTGAGTTCGTAGGTGCGGGTCGGCTCGCCGAAGATCAGGTCTTCGTTTTCGACGTCCTCGTCGTAGCGGATGACGATCTTGTCGGCGTCCACGTACTCGACCTCGCCGTCGCCCTCGGCAACGAGCACGGCGCGCGAGTCTTTGGCGGCGCGGCTTTCGATGCCGGTGCCCACGATGGGTGAGTCCGCCTCCAGAAGCGGCACGGCCTGGCGCTGCATGTTCGATCCCATGAGCGCGCGGTTGGCGTCGTTGTGGGAAAGGAACGGCACCAGACTCGCCGCCGGACTCACGATCTGGTTCGGGGCAACGTCCATGTAGTCGACGTTCTCCGGCTCCTTAATCGGGAAGTCGCCCTGATGCCGGCACTTGATGTCGTCATTGGCGAATGCGCCGCCGTCTTCGAGCGGGGCGTTGGCCTGCGCGATGATGGAGCGGTCCTCCTCCGCCGCCGAGAGATAGGCGATGTCGTCGGTCACTTCGCCGTCCTCCACGACGCGATAGGGCGTCTCGATGAAGCCGAAGTCGTTGACCTTGCCGTGCACACAGAGACTCGTAATGAG
>PXTQ01000080.1:4803-12984 GCA_003022505.1 Bacteroidetes bacterium QS_8_64_10
TAATGAGGCCAATGTTGGGTCCCTCCGGCGTCTCAATCGGGCAGATGCGCCCGTAGTGCGTGTAGTGCACGTCGCGCACCTCGAAGCCGGCACGCTCGCGGGTCAGACCGCCCGGACCGAGCGCCGAGAGGCGGCGCTTGTGCGTCAGCTCGGCCAGCGGATTCGTCTGATCCATGAACTGGCTGAGCTGGTTCGTGCCGAAGAACGTATTGACGACGCTCTCCACGGTGCGGGCGTTCACCAGATCCTTCGGCGTAAACTTGTCGGCGTCGCGCAGGTTCATGCGTTCCTTGATCGTGCGCGACATGCGAGCGAGGCCCAGCGAGAACTGGCTGCCCAGCTGCTCGCCAACGGTCTTGACGCGGCGGTTCGAGAGGTGGTCGATGTCGTCGACGGCGTCCTTGCCGTTTTGCAGCGCGTTGATCTCGCGCACAATGCCGACCACGTCCTCGCGCGTGAGTACCATCGTGTCCTCGTCCACGTCCAGGTCGAGACGGTCGTTGATACGGTGCCGCCCTACGTCACCGAGATCGTAGCGCTTGTTCGAGAAAAAGAGGCGGTCCAGCACGCCGCGTGCGGCCTCCATGTCGGGAGCCTCCGAGCCGCGCAGCGTCTCGTAGAGGTGATGCAGCGCCTCGTCCTCGTCGTGCGTCGGGTCCTCCTGCAACGTGTTCAGCAGGAGCGACTTGTCCATCTCATCTTCGTCTTCCTCGCTTTTGACGAGAAAGAGATGCGAGATGTCGGCTTCTTCCAGCGCCTCGTAATCTTCGGGTTCCAACTCGTGCTCGGCGGGCAAGAGCACCTCGCGCTCGGTGCGCTCCTCCAGCACCTCGCCCGTGTCCTCGTCGATGACTTCGGTGGTGCGCTCCACACTCACGGAAGCGGCGAGTTGCCGCCCAGCGAGGTCCGCAAATCCTTCCTCGCCGTCAAAGCTGACCTTCTCGGCCATGCCGAAGATGCTGACCAGCTCGTCGGTCGAGGAGTAGCCAAGCGCCCGTAGAAGCGTCGTGACGGGCACCTTCTTTTTGCGGTCCACGTAGGCCCAGAGCACCCCTGACACCTTCGTTGAGAACTCCATCCAGGAGCCGCGAAACGGGATGACGCGCGCCGAGAACAGCTCCGTGCCGTTGTTGTGGATCTCGCGCCCGAAGAAGACACCGGGCGAGCGGTGCAGCTGGCTCACGATGACGCGCTCCGCGCCGTTGACCACGAACGTGCCGCGGTCGGTCATGTACGGCAGCGTGCCGAGGTAGACCTCCTGCTCAATAGTCTCCTGCACCTCGCCGTCTTCCTTCTTAGAGAGCCGCAGCTTGGCTTTCAGCGGAACGGAATACGTCAGGCCCTGCGCCGCGCATTCCTCCATCGTCTGCTTGGCAGGGTCCAGCTCGTAGTGAATGAACTCAAGCGTGTAGCGCTCGCGGCTTCCCTCAATCGGGAAGTGCTCGTTGAAGACCGCCTGCAGGCCGACGTTCTTCCGCTCTTCGGGCGGCAAGTCGGGCTGGATGAACTCGTGAAATGATTCGAGCTGTATGTCGAGAAAATCGGGATAATCGAGCACGTCGCGCGTTTCGGCAAACGTTTCGCGCGCGAGCGCTCCGTTGGATTGGCCGTTGAGGGTGGGCATATGCGATTAAGCGAGTTCGCTGCTTGCGGGTAGAAAAATGGGATGGCTGTGCGCCCGGTGAAAGCGCCGTCAGAAATGCACTGTGGGGGCAAACGAGGCGCGCATGGGGTTGTTTCGGAGGGGTTTTATTCACGAACGATTAACAGGAAAGCCAGCAAAAGCCGACCCCGTGAAGAACCGGCTCTCGCTGCGCGTTTCAGAATGTTTCTTTTCCCCTGCCTAACAGTCAGAGGAACACGGCCGCTGCGAAAAACATCCCGTTGAAGGTTTAGCTATCCGCTTACGGCTCAGTATACGGCCGTCGGTCGTCCGTCGTCTTACTGAAGCTCGACTTCCGCGCCCACGTCTTCGAGTTGCGACTTCATCTCGTCGGCTTCCTCTTTCGGGACGCCTTCCTGCACGGGGTTGGGCGCTTCGTCGACAAGCTCTTTGGCTTCCTTCAGGCCGAGACCGGTCAGGGAGCGAACCTCTTTGATGACCTTGATCTTGTTGCCGCCGATGCCGGAGAGCACCACGTCGAAGGCGGATTTTTCTTCCTCGCTCTCCGCTTCGCCGTTGCCTCCACCAGCGCCGCCGCCTACGGCGACGGCAGACTGTGCGGGTTTGATGTCGTATTCGTCTTCGAGGTGTTGCGCCAGCTCGTTAGCCTCTTTGATCGTGAGGCTGACGAGCTGATCTGCGATTTCTTGTACGTCTGCCATGAGATTAGATTGGTTTCGTGTCCGGCGGCGGTCTAGGCGTCCGGCGCTCTGCCGATGACGCTGCGCCGCTAATTAAGGATGGTCGAAGGTTACAGGTCGGAAGGTCGCAAGTCGATGTTTGTAGTCAGAAAGACCTGTAACCTCCTGACTTACGACCTGCATTTTGTAGCGCGCCTAAAAGTCTGCGAATCTATGAGTCTAAGAATTTCAAAGTCGTAGACTCTTAGCCTCTCCGCCTCTCAGACTCGTAGGCTCTTATGATTCGTCTTGTTCGGCAATGCTTTTCACAGCCCCGGCCAGCGTCTCGCCCTGCGACTGAAGCCCGCCGAGCACGTTCTTGACGGGCGACTGCAGGAGCGTCACGATCTCGCCGATCAGCTCGTCGCGCGATTTCAGTTCGGCCAGCTGATCCAGCGCGTCCGCCGGGTAGAGGTCGCCCTCCACGCTCGCCACTTTGAGCGCGGGCACCTCCGTGTCGGCTTCCTCGGTGAAGTCTTGGATGACGCGCGCCGGGGCGGCCGGCTCCTCACTGATGGCAAGCGCCGTCGGGCCGTGCAGGTAATCGGCCAGCTCACCGAGTTCGCCCGCGCGCTCCAGCGCCAGCTCCATGAGCGTGTTCTTGACGACGCGAAACTCGACGCCGGCCGCGCGGAACTGGTGGCGCAGCTCATTGGACTCGCCCACCGAAAGCCCCTCGAAGTCGGTAAGGTAGACGGTGCTCGCCCCCTCGATCTGGTCGGCGATGTCGTCGATAAGGTCGGACTTCTGACTTCGTGTAAGCGGCATGTCCCGTTTGCAGGTATGAAATTGTGTATGTGCGTATGTCTTTACATCCAGACGCAATCGCGCAATGTTTCAGCCAAAGCGTGAAGCGCAAAACGTGAGGCAAGCAGTACGCTTATCTGTTGGCAACCTTACGCACTACGCAATACGTTCGTCCAAAGGTGAGCAAAACGAAGGCCGCTGCCTTCCGATCATTCCGCCGGACACGCATCCAACTGCTGTCACCGCAGACCGGTACGCACCGCCGACGGGTCGATGGGAATGGCCGGACCCATCGTAGCCGAGAGCGTCACGCTCCGCAGGTAGAGGCCCTTCGAGGCCGCCGGGCGCAGGCGAAGCACCTCGCTCAGGAACGCCTTCGCATTTTCCGAAAGCTCCTCCGGCTCAAACGAGGCTTTGCCGACGGGCGTGTGCAGGTTACCGAACTTATCGACGCGAAACTCGATCTTGCCGGACTTGAGTTCCTCGACGGTTTCGGCCACGTCCATCGTGACGGTGCCGCTCTTGGGGTTCGGCATGAGGCCGCGCGGCCCCAGAATCCGGCCCAGGCGCCCAATCTTGCTCATCACGTCGGGCGTGGCGACCACCGCCTCGAAGTCGAGCCAGTTGTCGTTCTCGATGCGCTCGATGTAGTCGTCCAGCCCCACGTAGTCCGCGCCGGCGTCCTCCGCCTCGTCCTGCTTGCTCTCGTTGGCGAGCACCAGCACGCGCACCTCGCGCCCCTCCCAGTAGACCGCATTTTCGTCCACCTCAGCGCCCAGAAGCACGCGGCAGCTTTCCAGAAAGTTGTCGACGTACTCGCGCACGTGAAACCCGATGAGGTCGCTGCCGAGCATCCCGCGCAGTAGCTCGCGGCTCCACGGCAGGATGCGAAACACCTCCATCGCGGGCCACGGGATGTGCCAGAAGTGGCCGATGGTGGCGTCGGGCCGGGCTTCGCGGACGTGCTTCGGCGCGATCATCAGGTGGTAGTCCTGAATCCAAACGACGTCGTCCTCCTGATACTCCTCCACGACGGCCTCTGCGAAGCGCTCGTTGACGGAGCGGTACGTGTTGATGTAGGCTTTTTTCAGTTCGAAGTGCTGAATCATGTAGTGCGACACGGGCCAGAGCACTGTGTTGCTCATGCCGTAATAGTAGTTGTCCTCCTCTTCCTGGCTCAACGGCACGCTGTGCACCGTAAACTGAGGATTATCTTCGGGATACGGCAACTGGATCGGCATGTCGTCGTGATCCTGCATGGCGACCCACACGCCGCCCACATCTTTGAGCACAGGCATGAGGGCGGTGGACATGCCGCCGATGGAGGCTTCCCAGCCGTCTTCAGACTTGCGAATCGGTCCGCGATTAGAGGTTACAATCAATCGCACGGGTGGGGTTGTCGTGGTTTGGCGAAAGAAGGGTGATTAGTGCTTGCTGACCTGGACGTTGGTGCACGGTCCAACCGTGATTTTTGTCATTCGGCGCGCTTGCTTTCGATTCAGCATAGCGCGTGGTTCCTGTTGCGTGAGGCGTGAAAAGAAGCCCCCTCTCGTAATACTGCGCTGTCAAGTCTACAATACGGTTCTTGCGAGCGATCTCAAAACCCCGGGCTGTCATTTTGAGCGAAGTCGAAAAATCTCTTCCAACCTGGCAGTCAGCCTGATGGAGATTCTTCAACCAACGTCGTTCAGGATGACGTGCTCTCATTGGGTTTTGAGATCGCTCTCTTCAATCCCACAAATCACATTTGACACCGCAATACGTTTCAGAGAGGCGTCTCATCGAAAAGCAACTCCGTTTACGCAAAGAATCAAGCTTGACAGCACAGTAGTTACAGGATGCCCATCACGGTGCTGCCTTGCTGTAACGATAGTGTTAGGGAACGCGGCTCGCGTCGCGTGGCGCGCTGGGCGCACTCGCGCTGTCCGCACGACGGAGCATCAAGAAGCTGCTGACGCGGGCGTAGCTACCGAAAACGCCCGTTCCGCCCTCCACGTTGTCGATGACGTTGGGAATCTCGCCGGGGGCCAGCGTGGGGCCGCCCTGCTGGGCCGAGTACGAGCGCAAGTAATCGTACATGTTGTCATCGGGGACGCGGGCGCTGAGGCGGTTCGGCCCGTAGAACGTGAAGACGATCCAGGGCACGGAAATCGTCACCGTGCCGTCGTCATTCTGTATGTAATTCGACTCGTTGACGATGGGCGACGAGTTTTGCTGGATGTCGCGCAGGTTCACGTCAGCCGTGTCGCCAATAACTTCGCGGACAAATGGCGTCAGGCGGCTTTTCGTAAGCGCCGGCGGCGTGAGTGCTCGCGTGGAAAAGACGAACTTGCTTTGCCGCCCCGGATACTGGCTGCGCGTGACGGTGAGCCGCACCTGCTCCTCGCCCTGGTAGGTGGCGGTGTCGGCGGAGGCGCGCGTGACGCGAAACGTAGGTGCCGAGCGGCTCGACGGGCGCGTCCGGGTCCTCCGGCACGTAGACGCCCGACCTGCGGTCGCGGTACGGATAGGTCGCGGTCACGTCGCCGTCCTCGTTTAGCTTCTCGACTTGCACGTCCGCGCCGCTCACGGCCAGCTCCGAGAACGAGTACGTCTCTTGCACGCTCGCGGTGCGGCTCACGCGCACGGACCGCCACCCGCTTCCGGCCACCAGGTAGCCCTCCACCACGTACTCCGGCGGTTGCTCCGCGCTACCCGTCACGTCGCAGCCGGCAGCGGCCAGCGCGGCGACCAACAGCAGTGCTGGAACGAGCAAGCGTCGCATGGCCTTCGGTGAAAAAACAACTGGAGCGTTAAACGTCATAAGGCGATGGGTACTGCGCGCATTTCGACCTTTCGTGGGTGTCTTCACGCAATTACGCGCGGCCCGAACGTGAGAACATCTCCTCCGGATTCCATCAAAACGACAACGTCAATGCCAGATTCGGCAGCGGCACCGGGATCTGCGGAATCGTCTCGCGCTCGACGCGATTATCATCCGTGAAGTTGAAATTGTAGAACCAGACGTTACTGCGGTTGTAGGCGTTGATGACCTGCATCTGCAGCTCGTAGTCGGCCACGCCGAAAAACGAACCGCGCTTGCGCACGCCCGCGTCCATGCGGTGGTACGGTGGCAGGCGCGCGTTGTTGAACGGTGCCACGAGCACGTCGCGCGGGTTGGACTGAATCGGATCGTTGAGCAGCTTGTACTGCGCCGAGGGGCGCGTGTAGGCTTGCCCGGTGGCGTAGTTAAAAACGACGGTAGCGCGCCACGACGGCGCGAAGTCGTAACGCAAGACGGCGGTCAGGTCGTGGGTCCGGTCGTGCTTGGGTGGGAAGTAGTCGCCGCCTTTAATGTCGTCGAAGCGCCAGCGCGTGCGGCCCAGCGCGTAGGAGACGAAGCCGCCGACGCGCCCGCTCGTCTTTTCCAGAAAGACCTCCAGGCCCGTGGCGTAGCCACCGCCGAAGTGAAGCACCTGCGGGTACGGCTGCCCGGAGGGGTCGCTCACAAACGGACTTAGCTCGAAGAGACCGTTCATGGTGCGGTAGTATGCCTCCACGTCCGCCTTGTAGCCCTCGAAGGGCGTCGTCTTGACGGCAGCCACGAACTGGTTGCCCCAGGCGGGCGGGACGCCCTCGGCGGCGAGGAGCCAGTAGTCGAAGCCGGAGAACGAGCCGCGCGTGGACAGCTTCGGGTACTGGTAATAGCGCCCGTAGGCGGCCTGCAGGCGCACGTTCGAGCGAGGGCGGTGCTCCACAGAAAGGCGCGGCGCGAGACGCGCGTAATTGCCGTCGCCGAAGAAGCTGGCTCGCAGCCCGCCCCGCAGCTTCCAGAGCGAGGTGGGCCGATACGTTTCTTGCGCGAATACATCGGCGTACCACGACTCGCCCTCCAGCGGATTGTTGCTCTGGTTCTGGTTGTCTGCGGCTCCGTCAGTCACGTTGAACTCGGTGACGTAGCTGGACGCGAGTTGCCCGGCCTGAAAACCCGCCTCCAGCGTATGCCGGTCGTTGGGCAGGTACGCCAGCTCGCCCTGTACGCCGAGGTCCTGCACGTCCACGCTCGACTCGATGGGCGTGCCCGCAATCTCGAGGCTCGGGCGGCTGCGGTAGTCGGAACCGGTCAGCCAAACGTCCGAGAAAAGCTTTTCCGAGAAGCGATGCGACCAACGCACGCTGCCGATGCTGTTGCCGTAGGTCAGATCAATCTGCGCCTGCTGCGCCCCGAACGCCAGCTGGAGCGCGTCGCGCCCGCTGTATGCGCTCGCAGCCAGGCGGTCGCGCTCGGTGAGTTGCACGTCCGTCTTGACGTTCACGTCATAGAAATAGAAGCTGTTCGGAATGCCGTCTACGTCGAGATCGTTGAGGTAGCCCAAGAGCGGTTCGAGCGTGGAGCGACGCACCGCCACCATCCACGAGCCGCCGAGCGGGTGCGGTCCTTGCGCGGAGGCGCGCGAGGCCAAAAGCCCCAGGCTGAGCTTCCCGCTCGTCTCGTTGCGGCTGCCGGATTTATTTTGCAGATCCACCACCGAGCCGATGCGCCCGCCGTATTCCGCCGGAAACCCGCCCTTGTAGAGCCGCACGTTGCCGATGGCGTCCGGGTTGAACAGCGAGAAGAAGCCGAAGAAGTGCGAGGGGCTGTACACCGGCGTCTCGTCCAGCAGGATGAGCGTCTGATCCGGCGAGCCGCCGCGAATGTAGAGGCCGCTGGAGAAGTCGCTGCTGCTCTTGACGCCGGGAAGCAGTTGCAAGGCACGAAACACGTCCGGCTCCAGCACGGTGGGCAGGTTTTTGATCTCCCGCGCCGAAAGCTCGGCCACGCCCACGTTGCGCCCTTCCGCCTCGGCGCGTTCGTCCTGCACCGTAATCTCTTCTATCTCCATATTTTGCGGGGCAAGCGCAACGTCGAGCCGCCGGCGCTCGCCCGCCTCCAGCGTCACGGTGCGGCGCTTGGATCGGTAGCTCAGGTACGAGACGACAACCGCGTAGCGCCCCGGCGCGATGCCGTCGATCTCGTAGCTGCCGTCCGGATCGGTGGGCGCCCCCGTGGAGGTGTCTTCGAGCCGTACGTTGGCCCCGGCGAGCGGGTCGCCGGAGAGCGAATCCGTCACC
>PXTQ01000081.1:0-1681 GCA_003022505.1 Bacteroidetes bacterium QS_8_64_10
GATGACGTTCTCGCGCGCCTCCATCCCGTCCATCAGCGACAGGAGCTGCTCCTCCACGCGCCGCTCAGCTTCGCCGGTGGCCTCGTCAGGCTTCGAGGATATGGAGTCATCAAGTTCGTCGATGAAAATAATCGACGGAGCGTCTTGCTGCGCTTCCTCGAAGACCTCGCGCAGCTGCTTTTCGGACTGGCCGTAGTAGCGCCCCATGACTTCGGGGCCGGCAATCGAAAAGAAACGGGCGTCCGACTCGGCAGCTACGGCCTTCGCCAGCAGCCTCTTGCCGGTGCCGGGCGGGCCGTGCAAGAGCACACCCTTCGGCAGGTCGATGCCGAGGCGACCGAACAACTCCGGGTGCTTCAGCGGCAGCTCGATCATCTCGCGCACCCGCGGGATGGTGTCGCCCAGACCGCCCACGTCGTCGTACGTGACGCCCGTTTGCGCGTCGCCCTCACGCGGCTCCGAGTGTTCGGGAGGCGACTCCATCTCGGTGTCCTCGGTCACTTGCACGATGCCGCTCGGACTCGTATTCGTCACCACGAGCCGAATCTCTTGCAACCCGAAGGTGCGCTGCTGGAAAAACGAGCGGAAGATATCTTCGGGAAACTGCCCGCGATCCATGCCGGGACGCTGCTGGTAGACCGACGTGGAGATCAGGTCGCCGGTCGTAAGTGGGCGCTGGTAGAGCGTGCGCAAAAGCTCCCCCCCGGAGCCTGGCAGGCGCATATTTTTTTGCGCCGGCGCGATGGTTACCGTCTCGGCGGGTTGCACCTCGGCGGGTCGAATCTCGACGTGATCGCCGATGGAGACGCCCGCGTTGGAGCGCTGCAAGCCGTCGAGCCGCGCGGTGTTCCGGCCCTGATCCTCGGCGTAGGGCGGCGCCGCCACCGCCACCGTCTTGCGCTTGCCTTTAAGCTCGATGATGCGCTCCGGCTGGATGCCCAGTTCCCGAAGCGCCTCTTTGCTCAACCGCACCGCCCCCTTACCGGCGTCTTGCTTTCGGGCTTTCGCCACCTGGAGCCGAACGGTCTGCGTTGCTGTCTCTTCTGCCATAACGTTTTTGCGTTTCGGGTTGTCAAGGTTGCGCGTTGCATGGTTGCACACGAGTCTCGTACGCTTTCGTGCAGCCGCGCAACATACTCATCAACGCCCCAGAAGATGCCAGAAGATGAAAGCGGAAAACAACCGTTGCGGATTTGTTACCGATGCGTGAGAAAATATCTAAAGAAGAGCGATAATCAGCATCGCGTTTGTCCTACCTTCCATACCTTCCATCTACTCCCCATACCAGCGCGGCGGATCGTGACCGTGCCCGCCCCACGGCCCGCAGCGCACGAGGCGGTGCAATGCCAGAACGCTTCCCTTGATCGCGCCGTACTTTTGAAGCGCCTGCCGGGCGTACTCCGAGCACGTGGGCGTGTACCGGCACGAGCGCGGCACATGTGGCGACACGACGAGCTGGTAGACGCGCACGAGCGCTACGAGCAGGTAGCGCGGCGCGTTACGGAGGGGGCGAAGCATGATCATTATGTAGGCCAGTGAAAATACTTAGCTACCGTACACTTTTCCGTGAGCGTCTTTCACGGGCCGAAAAATCCCCAAAAGAGATTGTCATGCTGAACTTGATTCAGTATCTCCAACAATTCGGCTTCTCGGTTTCTGATGGAGATTCCGCATCGGGGTG
>PXTQ01000081.1:1702-7208 GCA_003022505.1 Bacteroidetes bacterium QS_8_64_10
TCGGCTTCTCGGTTTCTGATGGAGATTCCGCATCGGGGTGCGGAATGACAAACAGGGGATTTTTCGGCCCAATCAGGTTAAAAACTGTCCGGTAGCCAGTGAAAATACTTTAGACGTTTCCGCCGATAGCGACGACCGACGAATGGCGAGCGAGACAGAGAGGCTCGGCAAACGCACCCCCTTCCCATCTCACCCATTCTCAAACACATTCAGCTTGGCTTTGGTCTTTTCGAGGGAGGCAGGAGCAAAAAGCTGAGCACTTCACTCACGGATCAGCCAACGCTCACTCCGGTTTGCGCGCCACGGTCAGCAGGCCCGTGCCCTCGGCGTTGTCGCGTCGCACGTCGAGCGCGTTCAGGAGCAGGCCCACCGGCAGCGCGGCGGCGTAGTACAGGGGCGCGAGCAGCTTCGCGGCCCAGCCGCCGTTGAGCATCAGCATCGGGCGCTTGATGAGCAGCTTCCAGGCCGCCGACCCGTACGGGCCGTAGGTGTACTCGCACGTCTCCGGCTCCAGGCCCGCCCGTCGCAGCTTCGCCTCCAGCTCCGCGCGGTTGTAGCCGGCGCGGGCGTGCTCCTCGATGAAGCTCTCGTCGTCCGCCTCGGTGACGCCGGAGCCGCCCTTGTCGGACGGCGTGTTGATGAGCACCCGCCCGCCGGGTCGGAGCACCCGCGCGAAGTTTTGAAACACCGCCTCATCGTCCGGGATGTGCTCCATCACGTCCACGCTCAAAATAAAATCGAACGGGCCGTCGGATTCGAGGTCCGTGAGGTCGTCTTGCGCGAAGGTGAGCTGCGCGCTCTGCGGCGTCTGCCGGGCAAACTGCTCGGCGCGGGCCAGGTAGTCGCCCTTCACGTCCACGGCGCGCACCTCGGCGTTTGGAAACGAGCGCGCCACGAAGTAAGCGTACTGCCCGAAGCCCGTGCCCGCATCCAGCACGCGGATCGTGCGGCCCGGCGGGTACGCGCTCAGGAGGCGGCGCGTGGCGCGGCGCACATACCAGGCGCGCAAAAAGAGCAGGTCCAGCAGGCCGTAGAGCAGGCGCTGAAGCGCGGGATGCTTCTCGGCGAGCGCACCCAGCCGGTCTTTGATCGGGTCGTATTTCACGTTACAGGTTGCTGGTTACAGGCTTATCGCTGGACGTTGCGGCTTCGCCCCCACGCGCCCAGCCACGGTTGGCTGCGACGATCCGGCGCTTACTGAGCCAACGTAAAAAAAGAGGAACGCGGCGGTCAGGCGCAAGTCACCGCGCGAATCGCTTGCATGTATCACCCGCTTCGCATTATCAAGAAGCAGTTTGCTCTCTCATCTTTTTCTGTTTTCGCCATGCTGCTCACCGCCAACCTCGCCGCAAGCCTCCCGCAAAGCGAAGACCCGCTCGGCGTGACGGGCTGGCTCGTTTTCGGCGCGATCGTCGTCGTCATGCTCATCGTGGATCTGCTGGCGCACCGGGGCGAGGGGGCGGAGTCGCGCACGAGCGCGGCCATCTGGACAGCCATCTGGATTGCGCTGGGGCTGGCGTTTACGGGCGCGGTGTGGTGGTTCATGGACGGGCAGGCAGCGAAGGAGTACATCGCCGTCTACGCCCTCGAAAAGAGCCTGAGCATGGACAACCTGTTCGTGTTTTTTATTATTTTCCACGGCCTCGACATTCCGCAAGAGCACCATCACAAGATACTCTACTGGGGCATACTCGGAGCGCTCGTCTTCCGGTTTATCTTCATCTACGCCGGCGTGGCCGCCATCGAAACGATTAGCTGGATCGTGTACGTCTTTGGCGCGCTGCTTCTGTGGGCCGCCTGGCGCGCCTACCGCGAGGATCCGACCGAAGAGACCGAAAGCGCGATTGTAAATTGGCTCGACGGGCGCTCGTGGCTTAGCGAGGAGTCGCACGGCGGGGCGTTTTTCACCCACGAAAACGGCAAGCGTGTGGGCACGGCCCTGTTTATGGCGCTCATTGCTATCGAATTGTCGGATATTATGTTCGCCATCGACTCGGTGGCGGCGGCGCTCTCGGTGACAACGAAGGAGTTCGCGATCTACAGCGCCAACATCTTCGCCATCCTGGGGCTGCGCTCGCTGTATCTGCTCCTGGAAGACATCATCAACGAGTTTGTGTACCTGCATTACGGGCTGGCGGCGGTGCTGGCGTTTGCGAGCTTCAAGCTGCTCACGAAAGAGTTTTTCCACGTGCCGCCGCTCCTGTCGGTGGGCATCATCGTCGTGATGATCGGCGCGTCCATCTGGGCGAGCCTGCGGTCGAGCAAGTCTGCCGACGGCGGATCGGGCGAGAAAAGAAAACGCGAGCGCCCGGCGGCAGGGCAATCGCATTAAAAATTGTGAGATCAATCTTATACCCCATAGTAGCGACAGGGCGCACCTTGTCGCTACCTTCCGTTAGATATTTTCTATCGAAAACGGCCCTCCATCACGTTTGACGGTGCAAGCAGGATTGTCTAATTGAGGCTGCCAGCGGCGAGGGATTGACGGATCAACAACCAGACAGTTTTCAGCGGGCGATTTTCCTCTCCTCTTCTCGTTCCGGGGCGCAGCTCGAACCGAGCGTTGGGGCGCCTTTCGTCGCGCTCATGGCGCCACGCGATGAGGATGTGATGATGCTTGAGAGCGCAAACCGAAAGGCACGGCGCGCGAACACCAGAACGTTTCACAGAATCGCGGCACCAACCGCACCGCCTGCCGATACAATGCATCGAGGAAGTGAGCGCTTGGCTCCAGCAAGGGCGATTCGGCGAATCGCCCCAACAACCGCACCTCCCGAAACGTACCGGCGATCCGAGATGATCGTCCCCCCGAACCAGCCAATCCCCGACCCGACATGCCCACCGCTACCCGTTCCGCGCCCGCCGCTGCCTCCAGCGCCGTCGCCACGCGCGGCTCCGACGACGTGCGCGAGGCCGCCAAGCAGCAGATCGTCATTCGGGGGGCGCGCCAGCACAACCTCAAGGAGCTGGACCTGGAGATCGACCGGCAGCAGCTCGTCTTCGTAACCGGACCGAGCGGCAGCGGCAAGTCCTCGCTCGCCTTCGACACGATCTACGCCGAGGGGCAGCGCCGCTACGTCGAATCCTTGAGCGCCTACGCGCGGCAGTTTCTGGATCGCATGGACAAGCCGGACGTGGACCTCATCTCGGGCCTCGCCCCGGCCATCGCCATCGAGCAGAACGCGCCGGGCCGCAATCCGCGCTCCACCGTCGCCACGCAGACGGAAATCTACGATCACCTGCGCCTGCTGTTTGCCCGCATCGGCACGACGATCTCGCCCGAAAGCGGCGAGGCCGTCACCAAAGATTCGCCTCGCTCCGTGGCCGAGGCGTTGCACGCGCGGCTGGACGACGGCGCGCGGTTTTACCTCTGCTTCCCGATTCCCGAAAAGCGCGATCTCGCGCTGCGCGACCAGCTGACGGCGCTCCGCGAGAAAGGCTTCTTCCGCGTTCTCCTTCTGCCGACTGAAAAACAGGCCGAGCGCGGCGAGGAAGCCGAGGTGCTGGACCTCAACGACACCCCGCCCGACAAAGCCAAAAATTACGGGCAGGATCGGCTGCTCGCGCTCGTGGACCGGCTGATCGTGCGCGCCGGCGACGCCGACAACCAGACGCGCATCGCCGATTCGGTGGAGCAGGCCTTCACCGAAGGCGACGGGCGCTGCACGGCCGTTCCCGCCCGTAGAGGTGAGGCACGCCTCACCCCCCAACACCAATTCAGCAACCGCTTCGAGCGCGACGGCATCGTCTTCGAGGAGCCGACGCCGCATCTGTTTTCGTTCAACAGCCCGTACGGGGCGTGCCCCACCTGCGAGGGCTTCGGGCGGATGCCCGGCATCGACGAGAAGCTGGTGGTCCCGAACGAGAGCATGTCGATCCGCGACGGGGCCATCGCGCCCTTCCGCACCGACAAGTGGAGCACGCATTTCGGCGATCTCGTGAAGGTGGCCGAAGCCGAAAGCCTCGACATCGACGCGCCCTACCGCGAGCTGGAGGACTGGGAAAAAGACATCGTGTGGGACGGCAAGGGCGATTACATCGGCATCCACGGCTTCTTTGACTATCTCGACAGCAAGTCGTACAAGATGCATTACCGGATCTTCCGGGCGCGCTTCCGGGGCTACTCGCCCTGCCCCGACTGCGACGGGCATCGCCTGCGCGACGAGGCGCTCCACGTGAAAGTCGGCGAAGGCGAGCGGCAGCGGCACATCGGCGAGGTGGCGGCGATGACGACGGAGGAGGCGCGCGATTATTTTGACGAACTCACCCTGTCGGAATACGAAACGCAAGTAGCCGGGCGCGTCCTGAGTGAAATCCGGCGTCGGCTGCGTTACCTCGTGGAGGGGGGGCTGGATTATCTCACGCTCGACCGCCTGGCGCAGACGCTCTCCGGCGGCGAGGCCCAGCGCATCAACCTGGCGACGCTGCTGGGGTCCTCGCTCATGGGGTCGCTCTACGTGCTCGACGAACCGAGCGTCGGGCTGCACCCGCGCGACAACGACCGCCTCGTCACGATCCTGGAGAACCTGCGCGACAAGGGCAACACGGTGCTCGTCGTAGAGCACGAACCCGCCATGATTGAGCGCGCCGACGAGGTGATCGACCTCGGCCCCGGCTCCGGCGCGGGCGGCGGCGAAATTATGTTTCAGGGCGGCGTCGAGCACTTGCTCGAAGACGACGACTCGCTGACGGGCGCGTACCTGAGCGGGCGCGAGGAGATCGCTGTGCCCGACGAGCGCCGCGCGGCCTGCTTCGACGAGACGATCACCGTCGAGAACGCCCGCGAGCACAACCTCAAGAACCTGGACGTCGAGTTCCCGCTCGGCGCGATCACGTGCGTCACGGGCGTCAGCGGGAGCGGCAAATCGACGCTCGTTCACAACACGCTGTACGAGGGCCTGCGCCGCCTCAAGACGGGCGAGAGCGACGGCGACCTCGGCGCCCACGACACCGTCACGGGCCACGAGCGCATCGACCGCGCGGAGATGGTCGATCAGAGCGCCGTCGGGCGCTCCCCGCGCTCCAACCCGGCCACCTATACCAACGCCTTCGACGGCATCCGCGCGCTGCTGGCAAGCACGCGGCAGAGTCAGATTCGCGGCTACGACGCGGGCACGTTTTCGTTTAACACGAAGTGCGGGCGCTGCGAGGAGTGCGAGGGGCAGGGCGCCGTGGAGGTCGAGATGCAGTTTCTGGCCGATCTATACCTCGAATGTGAAGCCTGCGGCGGCACGCGCTACAAGAAAGAGGTGCTCCAGGTGCGCTACGACGGCAAAAACGTAGACGATATTTTGAACATGACTATCGATGAGGCCGCCGAGTTTTTCGCCGACGAGGTGCGCGTGGCGAACCGCCTGACCGTTTTGCAAGACATCGGCCTCGGCTACCTGACGCTGGGGCAGCCCTCCACCACGCTGTCGGGCGGGGAGGCGCAGCGCGTGAAGCTCGCCGAGCACCTGGGCGGGCGCACGAAGGGCGATGTGCTGTATCTGTTCGACGAGCCGAC
>PXTQ01000073.1:0-5360 GCA_003022505.1 Bacteroidetes bacterium QS_8_64_10
CCCGGAATGGGCACGACGGCGGGCGAGCGCGCCATGAGCCAGGCCAGAACGAGCCGTTGCGGCGAGATGTTCTTCGCCTCGGCCATCTCCGCGAGCACCTCGTAGTCACCGAGGTCGTTGGCGCGGCTGCGTCCGCCCAGCGGACTGTACGGCAAGAACGCCAGCCCGTGCTCCTCGCAGTAATCGAGCACGCCGCTTTCTTCGGGGCGGCGGTGCCACGGGCTGTACTGGTTCTGCACGCTCACCACGTCCACGACAGCCCGCGCCTCCTCGATCTGCTCCACGCTGTAATTGGAGAGGCCCACGTGCCGGATCATTCCGTCTTCGACGGCCGCTTGCGCCGGACCCAGCGCCTCGCGCAAAGGCACGTCGGGATCGGGGGCGTGGTGCTGCCAGAGCGCGATAGGCCGCTCGCCGCCCAGCGCCTCGTAGCTCTCACGGATCGTGCGGCGCAGGCGCTCCGGGTCGCTGTCGCGGTGCCAGCGCCCGCCGGGCCGCGTGAGGCCGCCCTTCGTGGCAACGGTCACGTCGCTCGCGTCGCCGTCGTAGGTGCCGAGCGCCTTCGCCACGAGCCGCTCGTTGTGGTGCATGTCGTCGGGGCCGGTGCAGTAACTGTCCGCCGTGTCGATGAGCGTCACGCCGAGGTCCAGCACGCGGTGAATCACGGCGAGCGCGTCGCGCTCGTCGGGCCGACCCGCAAGCGAGAGGTGCATCGCGCCGAAACCCGTTACGCTCACGTTGAGATCGGTGGGGCCGAGGGACCTTGTTTTCATAACCGTTCGTACGCGGTTTACGTGATCGAACTGACTTGACTGGTTTCGCCAAACGTAAGGCTCTGCTGTTTGTTGCCGGGGCTGCATGTGAGTAGAAGAATGGATGGGCGGAGGTGTGGAAGATGGGAACTATACGAGACTTCGAGGATTTGCGCGCTTATCAAAGCGGGTACGACTGCGCGATGCGCATCTTCGAGTTGTCCAAGAGTTGGCCGAAGATAGAACGATCCGAAGCGAATACCGCAAGGTTCGCGGCGGGTTGGTTAAGATGATGGCATCGCCTGCCAAGTGGTGCGGTCCTTCCACGCTCCGCGAGCCTGACATTAGCTACGACGTCGATCACGATCTTTCCTAACTGAACCTGCCTCCCCTCTTCCTTTTCTCCATTCATCCCCTCCCCCGTTCGTAACAACTCGCAAACGCGCCAATCCACAAACGCACCGCTATGCCCGACGACCTCCCGCCCGAACGTACGCCCGTCTTCGTAGACGGCTGCCGCATCCCGTTTTTGCGCTCCGGCACCGGCTACGTGGACCTGAAGTCCTACGACCTGGGCCGCATGGCGCTCAAAGGCTTGCTCGTGCGCACCGGCCTCCCGCCGGAAGAGGCCGACCGCGTGGTGATGGGCACCGTCGTGCAGAACGTGCAGACGAGCAACGTGGCGCGCGAGGCGGCCCTCGGCGCGGGCTTCCCGACGTCGGTGCCCGCCTTCACGGTCACGATGGCCTGCATCTCGTCGAATCAGGCGCTCGCCTCCGCCGCCGACCTCATCCGCACCGGGCAGGCCGGGGCGGTCGTAGCAAGCGGCACCGAGAGCCTGTCCGACATTCCCGTTCAGTTCAAAAAGAAGATCCGCAAGAAGCTGTTCGAGGCCCGCAAGTACAGCTCGCCGGGTGAGTACGTGAAGCTGCTTCGCGACCTCCGGCCTTCGGATCTGGTGCCCGAAATCCCGTCGATTTCGGAATACTCGACGGGCGAGACGATGGGCGAGAGCGCCGACAAGCTGGCCGCCAAGTTCGACGTCTCGCGCGAGGCGCAGGATGAGTACGCGCTCCGCTCGCACGAGAAGGCCGTGGAGGCGCGCGAGGCCGGGCACCTGCAAGACGAGATCGTACCGGCGGCCTCTCCGCCCGACTTCGGCCCGATCACGGAGGACAACGGCGTTCGTCCGGACACGAGCTTAGAAAAACTATCCAAGCTCTCGCCGTCGTTCGTCAAACCCTACGGCACCGTCACAGCGGGCAATGCCTCGTTTCTGACGGACGGCGCGTCGGCGTCGCTGGTTACGTCGGAGGCGAAGGCAAACGAGTTGGACCTGAAGCCGCAGGCGGTCGTGCGCGACTATACGTTCGTGGCGCAGAATCCGAAGGAGGAGTTGCTGCTGGGGCCGGCCTACGCCATGCCGCAGATCATGAGCCGGGCCGGACTTTCGTTTGCCGACATCGACGTGATCGAGCTGCACGAGGCGTTCGCCGGGCAGGTGCTGGCGGTGCTCCGCGCGCTGGAGGACTCGACCTTCCGCAGCGAGAAGCTGAACGGCACCGCGCCCTCGGACGAGCTTCCGATGGGAAAATTAAACAGTTGGGGCGGCTCGCTCTCGCTGGGCCATCCGTTCGGGGCGACGGGCGTGCGCCTCGTGACGACCGCTGCGCACCGCCTCCGCGCCGAGGACGCGCGGTTTGCGCTCGTCGCGGCGTGCGCCGCCGGCGGGCAGGGCCACGCGATGCTTTTGGAGCGGCACGAGGGGGCTTCGTAGCTTGAGGCGCGGTCTTCCCGATGCGTTCCCGATTCCCTTTGCGAGCGTGTTGCGTGAGGTTTGCTGTCATCCCACGACCTCTTTTTCATTTGACTGCTCCGCCATTTTCAGCGCTGATACGGTCGCAAGTCGCACGTCGGCATGTCCTTTCAAGTCTTTCAGGCTCGACCTTCGACGCGCGGACGTGCTGACCCGATGGACTCGACCGGCTTTATAGACGTGCGACCTTCCGATCTTCGCCCAAACACGAAAACGCGCTAACCCGCAACGCCTCAACGCCCAGACGCATGAAAAACGACTACCTCGAACTCGAATACACAGGCGACGACCTCGCCATCCTCTGGCTCGACCAGAAAGATCGCCCCGTCAACACGATTTCGTCCGAGGCGCTGGACGCCTACGACAAGGCGTTCGACGCCATCGCCGACAGCAACGCGCGAGCGGTCGTCATTGCCAGCCGCAAAGAAGACAGCTTCGTGGCGGGGGCGGACGTAAAGGCGCTTCAGACGATGGAGAAGCCGCACGAGACCGAGCAGTTGAGCCGTAAGGGGCACGGCGTGCTGCGGCGCGTTCGGCGGACGGACCTACCCATCGTGGCGGCGATCCACGGGCCGGCGCTGGGCGGCGGGTTGGAGCTGGCCCTCGCCGCCGACTACCGCATCGCCACCGACGAGGACCCGACGCGCATGGCGCTGCCGGAGGTCAACCTCGGTCTCGTGCCCGGCGGCGGCGGCACGCAGTTCCTGCCGCGCCTCGTGGGGCTTCAGCAGGCCCTCCCGATGCTGCTGACGGGCAAAAGCACGTACCCGTCGAAGGCCGAGCGCATCGGGCTGGTAGACGTGCTCACGCACCGCGACGGGCTGCTGCACGCGGCAAAAGAGGCCGCCCGCGAACTGGCCAACGGCGAGATCGAACTGGACCGAGGGCCGAAGAGGGTGAGCGAACGCCTGCTGGAAAGCAACACGGTGAGCCGCCGCCTCATTTACAACCGCGCCGAGAGTCGCGTATTCAACGACACGAAGGGCAACTACCCCGCACCGTTTCGCATCCTGAGATGCGTGCGCACCGGTCTGGAAAAGGGCCTGGAAGCGGGCTTCGAGGCGGAGGCCGAAGCGTTCGGCGAGCTGTCGGCGACAGAGGAATCGAAGCAGCTGGTCTTTTTGTTTTTCGCCAAGCAGGAAGCCGAGAAGAATCCGTTCGACGACGCCAAGGCGCGCGACGTGCGCCGGATGGGCGTGCTGGGCGGCGGGCTGATGGGCGCGGGCATCGCGCAGATCAGCGCGGAGGACGACATGGACGTGCTCCTCAAAGATCAAGACATCGAACGAGCCGCCGACGCCCGCGAGACCGTCTGGCAAAACCTGACGCGCGACGTTGAGAAAGGCATCCACTCGCACTTCGAGCGCGACGTGATCGCCGAGCGCGTCGTGCCCGTCGCGGACTACGCGCCGTTCGGGAGCGCCGATCTCGTCATAGAGGCCGTGCCCGAAGACCTCGACATTAAACACGGCGTGCTGAAAGAATTGACTGAAGAACTGCCCGACGACGCGATCATTGCCAGCAACACCTCGGCCCTCCCCATCACCCAGATCGCCGAGCCGCTTCCCCGCCCGGAGCGCGTGCTGGGGATGCACTACTTCTCGCCGGTGCCCAGCATCCCGCTGATGGAAGTCATTCGCACCGACGCAACCTCCGAGGAGGCGCTGGCGACGGCGTGCGAGGTGGGTCTCCGGCAGGGCAAGACGCTCATCGTGGTAAACGACGGACCGGGCTTCTACACAACACGCATCCTGGCGCTCTTCATGAACGAGGCCATGCTGCTTCTGGAGGAAGGCGCAAAAATTGACCAGGTGGACGAGGCGCTGGAGCAGTTCGGCTTCCCGATGGGGCCGTACGAACTGCTGGACCTGGTGGGCCTCGACACGGCCTCGAAGATCACGGACGTCTTGAGCAAATTGTTTGAGGAGCGCAACGTTACGACGAGCGCCGCCGCCGACAAGCTCGTCGAGCACGACCTGCTGGGGCAAAAAACCGAGCGGGGTTTCTACGAGTACGAACCGCAGGAGGGCAAGCGGCCGGAGAAGCAGGACGTGAACAAAAGCGCGTACCGCTTCTTCGGCGGGAGCGACCGCACGCGCATCAACGCCGAACTGATCCAGCAGCGCCTGGCCCTCACGATGGTCAACGAGGCGGTGCGCTGCCTCGAAGACGGCGTGCTCCGCTCGGCCCGTGACGGCGACGTGGGCGCGGTGTTCGGGCTGGGCTTCCCGCCGTTCCGAGGCGGCCCGTTCCGCCACGTTGACACGCAGGACGCCGCGACGGTCGTGATGCGCCTGGAACGCCTGAAAAAGGCCTACGGCGACCGCTTCGAGCCGGCACCGACCCTCCGCGAGCACGCCGACGAGGACACGGCGTTTTACGACGAGAGCGCGCCGCAGGCGGAGCAGGCCGCGCTCTGAACCTGCAACTTGCTGTAAGAGCGAGTCGCGTACGCGAGTTCAGCGAGAAGAAGGAGAAGCGCCTTCTCCGAGGGTCTCGTCGCCGCCTCCATGAAAGCTTCCGGTCGCTACGTCGAGGTGAGGCGGACATCGGTATCCCTCGGATAATCGCGCGAGCCTACAGCCGAAGCATTTCTACCGGTGTTTTCAGCGTCTACGCTAAGCGGGGGCGATCCGCCGGATCAACTCCGCTGCGTTTCCTATGTTACATAATGCAATTTCAACGTGTCAGTTGGACGACGACCACATAGTCAGGGCAAGCACGCCAACGCCTCCTTCCGATCGGGAACGGGCGCGTGGGGGTGTGGGGGATGGGGCGTGCGGTGTGCTCGG
>PXTQ01000073.1:5385-8521 GCA_003022505.1 Bacteroidetes bacterium QS_8_64_10
TCATCCAAATTACCGGTTGAAGCTGCACTAGACATACTCAACTTCAAAACCTCATCACACTTTCACATCCGAAAGCACTTGACATTGCTTCTGCCGTTCATTACTCTGCGCTCAACAATGAATGACAACCCCTCGTCTGACATAGCGGCTCTCGCCGGAACGGCGTCCAACGCGCGTCTTCTTTTTGCGCGGCAGGGTTATCCGTTTGCGTACTTTTACGCCTATTTTGCGTATACGCCAGCCGATGGGTACTGACTGCCAGGTCTTACATTACACCTTCTTGCCCGTCGGCTCCCCGGATCCGACGGGCTTTCTTATTGCCCGGCGGGTTCGAAGAGACGGGTGAGCTTCTTTTTCTTGCTCACCATCACGAACCAGAACCACCATGCCCCGCAATCTGCAACAAGCCCGCCAGCAACTCGACGACATCGACCAGCGTCTGATCGACGCGCTCGCCGAGCGGCAGCACGTCATCGACGACATCGCCGAACTGAAGTCTGACGGCTCGCACCCGACGCGCGACCCGGAACGCGAGCAGGAGGTCGTTGATCGCCTCCAGCACCGGGCCGAGGACGCCGGCCTCTCGCCGTCGCTCGTCACGGCGCTCTACGAGCAAATCTTTGATCACTCCGTGCGCCGCCAAGAGCGCCGCATTGAGGAAGGGCGTCAGCCCGAAGGCGAGGAGAAGCGCGAGGCGGCGTCGGGACCCGTGCCGCTCGATACAAAGTCGGATCGCCCGTACCGGCTCGCCGCGCGCGATCATCACCCGGAGGATACGGTCATCCGCGTCGGCAGCGCTACGATTGGCGGCCCTGCGCCCGTCCTGATCGCCGGGCCGTGCTCGGTCGAGACGCAGGAGCAGACGTTCGCCTGCGCCGAGACGGTGCAGCGGGCCGGCGGGCACCTGCTGCGGGGCGGCTGTTTCAAGCCGCGCACCTCGCCGCACTCGTTCCAGGGCCTCGGCCACGAAGGCCTGGACGTGCTCGTGGAGGCGGGCCGCGCTCACGACCTGCCCATCATCACCGAGGTGCTCAAACCGCAGGACGTGCCGGTGGTCGCGCGCCGGGCCGACGTGCTGCAAATTGGGGCGCGCAACATGCAAAACTTCTCGCTGCTGAAGGCGGTGGGCCGCGCCGACCGTCCCGTGATGCTCAAACGCGGCCTCACGGCAACGCTCGACGAGTGGCTCGGGGCGGCGGAGTACATCCTGCATCACGGCAACCCGGAGGTGCTGCTCTGCGAACGCGGCATTCGCACGTTCGGGGAGGCCACGCGCTTCACGCTCGACGTGTCATCGGTGCCGGTGCTCAAGGAGCGCACGCACCTGCCCGTCGTCGTGGACCCGTCGCACGCGAGCGGGGAGCGCCGCTGGGTGCCCGCGCTGGCGAAGGCGGCGCTCGCGGCGGGCGCGGACGGGCTGATGGTGGAGACGCACCCGAAGCCGGAGGAGGCGCTCAGCGACGGCCCGCAGGCGCTGACGTTCGAGACGCTGCACGATCTTGCCGCACCGTTCCGCATGGAGCGCGCGGAGGCGGCGTGAGGCCGGCTTCGCCGGCAGGTGGATGTGTGGAAGGTGCGTATGTTTTGTCTCCACACCTCCACACTTTCAGACCTTCACGATAGCACGTCGCCCGGCGCGAGGTCGTAGCCGTTCAGGAAGTCGGCGGCATCCATCCGCTTCTTGCCTGGCTGCTGCACCTCCGTGAGCATCACCGCGCCCTCACCGCAGGCCACCACGAGGCGCTTCGAGGCGTCCAGCACCTCACCCGGCTCGCCCGTCGCGCCCGTCTCGGCCACGCGGCTGCGATACGCCTTGAGGCGCGTGCCGTCGTGCATTGCAAAAGCGCCCGGATACGGCGACAGGCCCCGAACGTGATCGTGCACGACCCGCGCCGGCTCGTGCCACGGGATGTGCCCCTCGTCTTTGCTCAGCTTGGGGGCGGGCGTGGCTTCGGCATCGTCTTGCGGCTGCGGATCGGCAGTTCCCGTTTCCAGTTGGCGCACCGTCTCCACGACGGCCTCTGCGCCCAGTTCGGCGAGGCGGTCGTGCACGCTGCCGGCGGTCTCGTCCGGGCCGATGCCGAGGCGCTTCCGCACCAGGATCGCGCCGGTGTCTACGGTCGGCTCCAGCAAGAACGTGGTCACGCCCGTCTCCGAAGCGCCGTCCATCACGGATCGGTTGATGGGGGCTGCGCCCCGGTAGCGCGGCAGCAGCGAGGCGTGCAGGTTGAACGCGCCGCGCCCGGCGCGTTCGTAGACGGCGGGCGGCAGAATCTTGAACGCCACGACCGCGATCACATCGGGATCGAGCGCAGCGATCTGCTCGGCGAAGGCGTCGTCGTGGACGGATTCGGGCTGGAGGATGCGCGCAACGCCCAGCTCTTGCGCGGCCTGTTTGACGGCGGTGGGCGAGAGCGATTGCCCGCGCCCGCGCCGCCGGTCCGGGGCACCGCAAACTCCGGCGTGCCCATAAAGACGATGTTCGAGGTGCGATTTTCGATTGTCGAATGATGGTTTGTTTTTTTGAGGACGCGATTCGCAGCTCGCCAATCGCCATTCGACCGTCAAATCACCGGATGCGCGTGCGCTCGTCCCAGATCGGCACGAGCAATTCGTATTGGCCCATGCCCGTCTCATCGACGAAGATGAAGCGCCGCCCGACACGGTAGTAATACCAGATTTGATACGGCTTGGAGTTGTAATTGTACGGATGACGCTCGACGTAATCCGGCTTGCCGAATAAGACGCGCACGTGGCCGCGATCCGTGCGCCAGCCGTCTCGCAGCGTGCCGTACTCGTCGTTGGCGCTGGCGATGCGAAAGTAGTATTCCTCCATACGTTCGTTGCGCTCGGTGGAGGGCGTGGGGTCGCGCTTCTCCCAGAAGGCCCGAAAGCGCTCGAGTTGCTCCTCGCGCGTAGAGGCGTTTCGGAGGCGGTCGTACTCGTCGGGCTCGACCTTGGCGCGCTTGTCGACGGCCCGGATGGCGGCGGGGACGTCGACGTCGGCGTCGAAGCTCTCGAGGAGGCTGCCGAGGATGTCGCGGTGCGAGACGCGGAAGTCGAAGTCCTCGCTCGTGAGGCCGAGTTCGGTGAGGAGGTCCGCGGCGACGGCCAGCACCTCGGCGTCGGCCTCGGG
>PXTQ01000074.1 GCA_003022505.1 Bacteroidetes bacterium QS_8_64_10
CGCTCGTCGGTGTTGTTGACCATCAGGCTCACGGAGCGCTTCATGCGGAGACGCCGCGAGGCCCCCGCCGCGATGAACTTGTCGATCACGCGCTCGACCAGCGACTCGTTCATGCCGAGAGCGTCGATCACGCGGTTCGTAAAGCGCACGAGATCGTACTTCGCGTAGTTTTTGGCCTTGCTGCGCACGGCGCGCGGGTCGCGGAGCATGTTCTTGCCCTTGCGCGCCATGAAGCGAATCGGGTTGCGCAACACCTCCGCCAGGTCGTGCTGCATGAGCAACGTTTCGTACTCGTTGACGGTGAGGGCGGCGCTACTCTCGTCGGGTTGAAGCGACACGTCGATGCGGCCTTTGGCGATCTCGTAGCGCTCACACAGCTCGCGGAGGCGGTCGGAAAAGCCCAGGCGCTCGTCCATCAGATTCACCGAATCGACGCGGTGCGACGACATCGGCACGGCGAGCGTTTCTTGGCCCACCAGCTTCTCGCGGTTGTAGCCCACGACGGTTGTTTTGCGCTCGCGCGTGGTCTCCTGGTAGACGCCGTCCAGGTCGATGAAGTAGACGGGCGTGTCGGGCTGATTGTCGTAGGTGACGCAGTTTTCCAGCCCGGAGCCAATAAACGTAAGATGCGAGTCGGCGTTGAGCGGCTCGTTCTCGCGTTGTTCCTCGCTCAGCTCGGTGCGCAGGTGCAGCTTGTCGTGCTCGTAGTCGGCGTCCGGCGGGAAGAGCGTGCGGAACGATGACATGTAGGCTTCCAGCGATTCGCGGCTGTGGCCGAGGCGCGAGCAGAGGCCCTGCTCCAGATAGCCCGCCGTGGTGTGATACGAACAGTACAGCGCCTTCGCGTACGGCTCCAGCAGGTCGCCGTGCTTATCCAAAAGCCGCTCGTGCACGTCAATCAGATCCAGCCGGTCACGCGGGGTCAGCTTGAGCGTCAACTCGACGGTATCCATTGCGGGCGAACGCGGGCGGTGGCAAAGTGTTAGTGTAAGTGCTCGTACAGAAGTTATCTGATGTCAGGCGGCTGACGTTACGCGGTGTCATTTTGTTTTGAGAAAAGAAGGAAAGGACGAAAGGAGGAACGGAGGCGCCAGACGGGTCCACCCAGGTTCGTCCTCTCATTCTCGCATCCACTCAAAAAGCACAGCGAGCCACAAAGGAAGGCGAGTTAAAAAGGCCGGTAAACTTTTGCACTGGCACTTGCCGAATTTGTGCCTGCAACGGGTGAGGCTACGATTCGATCCGCGCGCGGCGCTCGCCGTCCCGAAAGCGCAGGCGCACGTCGTCCCCCGCTGCAAGCTGATCGGCGTCCGGCACGGCGGATCCGTCGCGTTCGACCTTGGCGTAGCCCTGATCGAGCGGGCGGCGCGGGTCCAGCAGGTGAAGGCGGCTCTCCGCGCTCGAAAGGCGCTCGCGCTGCCGAGCCATTTGCTGTCCTGCGGCGCGCTGGAGGCGCTTGCGAAGCGCATCGAGGCGGTCGCGGGCGTCGCTCGCCAGGGCAGCGGGCCGGCGGAAGCCGTAGGCGCTGCGCAGGTGGTCGAGGTGCTGCTGCGCGTCCAACACGCGGCGCTGGATCTGTTGATACAAGCGCTGTCGGTTTTCGCGGATGCGCGCAAGCAGGTCGCGGCGGGCGGGCACGACCAGCTCGGCGGCCATCGTGGGCGTGGCGGCGCGGCGGTCGCAGACGAAGTCGCTGATCGAGTAGTCCGTTTCGTGGCCTACGGCGCTCACGACCGGGATTTCGCAGTCGAAGAGAGCGCGCGCCACCGGCTCTTCGTTGAAGGCCCAGAGCGCCTCGACGGAGCCGCCCCCGCGTCCCACGACGAGCACGTCCACGGGCGGATCGGCGGTGCGCTCGCCAAAAAACCGCACGGCCTCGGCGATCTGCTCGCCCGCGCCGTCGCCCTGCACGCTCACGGGGCGCAGCAGCAGGCGCGCGGCGGGAAAGCGGCGCTCGATGCCGGAGCAAATATCATGCAGCGCCGCGCCCGATCCCGACGTGACCACACCCACGACCTTCGGAAAGCGTGGCAGCGGCTTTTTGTGGTCGTCGTCGAAGAGACCCTCGCCGGACAGCTTGCGCTTCAGCCGCTCGAAGGCTTTTTGCAGTGCGCCCTCGCCGGCCACTTCCAGCGCCTCCACCTTGATCTGGAGGTCGCCGCGTTTTTCGTAGAGCGAGACCTCGCCCTCGGCGTGCAGCAGCATCCCGTCTTCGGGCGTAAACGCGAGCCGTTCGGCCTGCCAGCACCACATCACGCAGCTGATCTTTGCGTCGTCGTCCTGGAGCTTAAAATAGCAGTGCCCGGAGGCCGCGCGCGTGAAATCAACCAGCTCGCCCTCCACGCGCACATCGCCCACGCGGTCTTCAACGAGGTCGCGCAGCCGGCTCGTCAGGTCGCTTACCGAGAGCACCCCTGCGCCGCGCGATTCGTGAGTCGTTTCGGAGAAGAGCGTGGACATCGGAAGGCGAAATTGCGGAAAAGAGCGTGCTTTCGCAAGGTAAGCGAAAGCGAGGAGGTGGGCAAGCCGTGCGGAAAGGTCGCAGGTCGAAGGTCGGAAGTCGCGCATTCCATACGCGGCTACAATTTTTTCTGCCATCCAGTGGGATTCGAACAGGTCCGAAGGAGCGACAGCCGACCGTGGCTGGGAGTGGAGGCGAAACCGTAACTTCCAGCGAAACCGACCGGCCCGGCGCGCTGAACCTGCACCCGATCAGCCTGTAAGCCTGCCACTAACCAACGCGACAACGCGCAAACACGCAAACGCGACAATGCCGATCAAAATCATGTTCGTGTGCCTAGGCAACATCTGCCGCAGCCCGTTGGCCGAGGGCGTCTTCCGAGATGCGGTGCAGGAGCGCGGCCTGGCGGACCACTTCGAGATCGCGTCCTCCGGCACGGGCAACTACCACGTCGGCGAGCAGGCGGACCCTCGGATGCGACAGATGGCCCGCGAGCAAGATCTCTCGCTGCAGGACCACACGGCGCAGCAATTCGCGGCGTCCGATCTGCCGTATTACGATCACATCTTCGTGATGGACAAAAGTAACTTGAGCGACGTGCTCCGGCTCGACGCCAGAGACGAGTACAACGGCAAGGTGCGGCTCTTCCGCGAGTTCGACCCCGATCCCGGCACGTTCCAGGTGCCCGATCCGTACGGCGGCGGCGCGGAGGGCTTTCGCAACGTGTACGACATCGTGGAGCGCACGTCGCACGAATTGCTGGATCGTCTTGTCGAAGAACACGATTTGCGAGCGGACGGAAGAGCGAGGGCGTGAAAAGGGTAAGCGGTTGCAGAAGAAGGCTCAATTGTCGTACGCGCTCTTTCTGTATCCAATTTGTTTTCGAGTATGTTGCCGGATGATGTGCACGAAACGCTTGCTGATCGCGTTAACGGAACGATTCAAGAGCACGAGCCGGTGGGCGGCGGGTGCATTGCTAACGCCGGTCGGCTCGTGACGAGCGAAGGCCCGTACTTTCTGAAATGGGCGGAGGAAGAAGCGGGGCAGACGTTCGAGGCGGAAGCGGCGGGCCTGCGCGCGCTTCGTGAGGCCGGCAGCGCGCTGGTCGTGCCGGAGGTGCTGGCGGCGCAAGACGCTGACGGCGAACCGGGCTTTCTGCTTACGGAATGGATCGAAACGGGGCAGCAGCCGCGCGATTTCTGGCAAGAGTTTGGCGAAGAGCTGGCTGCCCTTCATCGCCCGGAGGAGGAGCGCCCGTACGGCTTCGAGCAGGATAACTTCATTGGCGAGCTGCCGCAGCGCAACGACGACCACGAGCGCTGGCCGGTTTTCTTTCGCAAGGAACGGCTGCTCCCGCAGGCGGAGATGGCGCGCGAGCGCGGGCACTGGAACGCGGACTGGGACGACGCGCTCGACAAGGTGCTCGCCCGCCTCGACGAACTATTGCCGGAGGAGCCGCCGGCCTCGACGCTACACGGCGACCTGTGGAGCGGTAACTTCATGATGGCGGCCAACGGCGAGCCGGCGCTCTTCGACCCGGCCACCTACTACGGTCACCGCGAGACGGACCTGGCGATGACGGAATTGTTCGGCGGCTTCCGCAAGTCGTTTTACGAGGCGTACCGCGCGGCCTGGTCGTTGGAGCCGGGCTACGAGGATCGCCGCGCCGTCTACAACCTCTATCACCTCATCAACCACCTGAACCACTTCGGAAGGAGCTACGCCGGGCGCGTGGAGCGCACCTTGCAGCGGTTTGCCTGAAGGTCTGAACAATTAGCTGGCCGGGTTTGACATCGTAAAGTACAAGCTTGTCGAAGCGTGGGGGCGACTCGCAGTTTTCCCATCTTTCGACGTGCGACTTTCGACTTTTCGGCACGTCGTACTTGAAAGACGTGCCGGACGCGACCGGCGTACAGATCAATCCATCACGAACGGATGATCGCTCGTGCGCTCCTCGTAGCGGATCTCATCGACGGGTTCGGCGCGATTCTCGCCCGCGTAGAGACGGTTCGGGCAATTCACGATCAGGCCGGGCGCGTCGCCGGTGTTGCGGTAGCCGTGCACCACGCCCGGCGGGACGACGGCGCGGGTGGGCGTCTCCGCGCCTACGTCGTGCGTCTGCCGGTGCCCGTAGGTGGCGGAGTCCTCGCGGGCGTCCCACAGGTAGAGCCGGAACGCGCCGCTTGCGAACACGAACAGGTCGGTCTGCTCGCGGTGGGCGTGCGGGCCGCGCGCCACGCCCACCTCGGTGAGTGAGACGTAGCCCATCGCCGGGTGCAAGTCGTCGTCAAGCTCGTCGTGGCGGAAGACCTCCGCCAGCCAGCCGCGCTCGTCGGTGTGCACGTCCAGCTGCTTGATACGGCAGCCCTCGATGGGGCCGTCGGTCCAGTCGATTTTCGATTTTTCCATCTCTTTGCGCTCTCAGCGTACTTTGCGGTAAAAGAAAAACGCTCAAACGCGCCAACTTACGACCCGTACTGTCGCTCGTAGTAGTCCTGATACGACTCGTCGATGACGCTTTCCAGCCAGTCCTCGTGCTCCAGATACCAGCGCACCGTCTGGCGCAGGCCGTCCTCTAAAGTATAGCTCGGCGACCAGTCCAGTTCGCCGCGCAGCTTCGAGAAGTCCATCGCATATCTAAAATCATGGCCGAGGCGGTCCTCTACAAACGTAATGAGATCGCGTGAGGCGCCCTGCTCGCGTCCCGTCTCGTCGTCCACAAGATCCAGCAGCAGTTGCACGAGTTCGAGATTGGTGCGCTCCGCGTCGCCGCCGATGCAGTAGGTTTCGCCACTACGCCCGTCCAGCAGGATGCGCTCGATGGCCGCGCAGTGGTCCTCCACGTGCAGCCAGTCGCGTACGTTTTCGCCCTCGCCGTAGATCGGGACCGGCTCG
>PXTQ01000075.1 GCA_003022505.1 Bacteroidetes bacterium QS_8_64_10
CCCAATCCGTGGGATTTGAGTGCGTACCTCGACCTTTTGACCTGTTGGGCTACTCGATCCACAAATGCGACAGTATGCTCACGCTGAAACGCCAACCACAAACAGGAAACCAACAACCATTTGAATGAACGACGCCCCGACGATACACAATCGCAAGGCTCGTTACGACTACGACATCGAGGATACCCTCGAAGCCGGCCTTCGGCTCGTAGGCACGGAGGTTAAGTCGCTACGTGCCGGGAATGCCAACCTGCGGGACGCTTTCTGCGGCGAGGAGGGCGGTGAGATGTACCTCTACAACGCCCACATCGCGCCGTATCAGCAGGCCGACGAGCACCTGAACCACGACCCGCGCCGCGACCGCAAGCTGCTGTTGCACAAGCGCGAGATCCGGCGCTGGGCGCGCAATGCCGAGGAGCCGGGCGTCACCATCGCGCCGCTCAAGATCTACTTCCGCGACGGCAAAGCGAAGGTGCAGATCGGGCTGGCGAAGGGCCGCAAAAAGCACGACAAGCGCCGCGCCATCAAGGAGAGGGAAGAGCAGCGGCGCATGAAGCAAATCGAGCACGAGTACCGGTAGGTGCGCGGCAGCGAGTCGTGCCGGTTACTGCTCGTTCTGATGCGGCGTCTCGATCAGTTTGGGCAGGAGGCGCCAGGCGAAACCCGCGCCGCATAGCAGTACGACTCCCGTGGTCCAGATGGGGGAAACGTCCAGCCACGTGACCAGCGCAACGGGAAGGAGGAAGGGAACGCTGATCCGGACAGCGCGCCCGTAGGGACGCAGGCCCAGTTGCACGGGCACTCGACTGATGCGCAAGAGCGCCGCGCCGTGAAGGAGACGTCCCGCTACCCCAGCCACTCCGAGAGCGAGTAGGGCGGTGTGCACGTTGCCCGTCATGCCTCCGGCTGCCAGCGCCGTCGTCTGCAAAACGAAAAGCACGGCGCTCATCATGAGATCCAGTCGCTGGCGCTCCAGCACGTCGAACAGCACCGTCAGCGGCGAGACGATGGAGGAGAGCATAATCCAGGGGCCGATGAAGCGCAGGTACTCGCCGGCGAGCCGCCAGCTTTTGCCGAGCACCACGGCGAACACGTCTGGGCCGGCCAGCATCAGCGCCAGCGTGGGAAACAGAGACACCTCTGCCAGCCGTGCGTGCACACGATGCGCGAGCGGTCGAAGCGCGCCCTCACGAGCAGCCTCCGCACTGTGGGCGAAAAACACGTTGCCTACCGACTGTCCCAGCAGGCCGAGTGGAGCAGCCAGCGCAAGGGAGGCCCGCCCGTATCGACCCACGGTCGCTTCGTTGAAGAAAAACAGCAACAGCAAGAAGGGAAGACGTGAAGCCAATGTGTTTAGCAGAACCGACGGCATCGTGAAAAACGGGAAGCGCCGGTACCGACGCGCCACGCGCCGGAGGCGTGACCAGCGAAAAGCGCGGTAAAACAGCTGCAGGCCGTCACGCAGGGCAATCATGATCACGTAGAAGAGCGCGGCGGCGATCAATCCAAGCAGATAGCCGCCGAGCAGTCCGCCCGCCCCTACCGTCAAGAAGACGGCGAACAGAATGCGGCTTCCCTGCGCCACGGCGGCCCGGCCCGCGCGGCCGACCGACAGTAGCGAGAACTGTTTCCGGCGCGTCAGCCAGTAGCGTGCCAGCTTGTCACTAAGTACGGCGAGCAGCGCCGGCGGCAGGAAGAAAAGCCAGTTGCTGATCGTGCCATAGCCCCATTGCGAAAGCCAGGGCCGGACCGCAAGTGTCGCTCCGCTGAAGAACACGGCGGCCCCACACGCCAGCGTGAGCGCCAGCGCGACGATGCTCGCCGCGTCACGTTCATCGTCTGGCAGCAAGACGGCGGGATCGAAGCGCAACGTCGCCAGCGGTATGAGCAACACGACGACCGACACGAGCACGTCCAGGGTGCCGAAGGCTGCCTGCGTATAGAGCCGCGTCAGCACGGGCTGGGCCAGATACGTTAGCGCCATTGCCGCGCCCGATCCCGTGGCGACCGTCGCCACGGCGCGTCGGAAGCTGCCGGCGGCCAGGTAGCGACGCAACCACAGGCGAACGCGTTCGATCATAGCTGCGGAGAGCCTTCGGAAGGAGACGCGGCGGTTGCCGGGCGCGGCAAGGTGCGCGTAGTCGATGTAGAGTGGTTGTTCGACGCCCTGAAACAGCGCGCTAATGTCATGAAAAGCGGGCAAAGGGGAAAGCTTGCGATCTGCGAGAGCGTAGGTGCGATGGTACAAATCGCGCAGGGGTTCTTCAATCTCGCGTGCCTTGCGTTGCTCGTAGTCCGTGAGCGGTTTATGCTCGAAGCTGACAGGTTGCCAGTAGAACAGCGTGGAAAATCCGTAGGCCCGTCCCAGTCCTCGCACGAGTCGCATGTTGGCGCGGTACGTTCGCACCACGCGCTTCGCCTGTTTCCGGGTGCGCGTCGTGTCGAATTCAGCGGTAGTCGTATTTTCCTCAACGTCCGGGTGCATCTCGTCTGGGATGATGCGCTGGACCAGGGCCGCGGTGTTCGAGACGCGCAGCGTGTTCAGGGCGAAGTTCCAGGCCAGGTCGCCGTAGCGGTGGGTTTTCGTCAGATTGAACTCGCGCCGGCGGTTCCAGGCGTTGTGCGGCGTAGCCGGATCCTCGTGCATGTAGCCGGAGGAGACGTCGTTGACGCCGTCGTAGAATATGACCACGTCGGGTACGTTGCCGCGCCGGAGCTGGCGCACGAGTGACACGACTTCCTGCGAGCTGAGAAATCCGCTCTCGCCAAAGTTCGTCACGCGCGCACTACGACCTCGTTCAGTCAGATAGCGACCGAGCAGAGACGGAATCGTGCGGCTGTCGCGCGCGCCCGTGCCCCAGAGCGTCGAGCCGCCGAACACGAACACGTCCAGCGCAGCCGAGTCCGGGGTGGGGCGACCGGGATAGGTTGTGCGCCGTCGGCCCAGCGAATCGATGTTGATGTAGGTTCCCTCGAAGGGGCCGCGCCGCCAGTGCACGTAGGGTTTCCATCCTACATAGATGGATCGAAGCTCCTGAAAATACGCACGGGGCCAGGAAGCGCCGTCGTAGACGTCGGCCTGAGCGCGCGGGTCGGGCGGCAACTCCGTCCAGCCGGCAGCCGCGAGGACGAGCCAGCTACCGGCTTCTACCATCAAGATGAGCGCCAGCGTGACGCCCGCGATGAGCCAGCCCGTTTTGAAGGCGCGCAGGAGGCGGCGCAGCGTAGAGCGGAGCGTCATGACGGGGATGTGCTGCTACGAGCGAGTGCGGCGCATTAGGCCGCTGGCTTCTTTTGGATGAGGTAGTCGAATCGATAGTGCGCGTGGAGAAAAGAATCCGGTTGCGAGAGCAGCGTACCGTCCGCTTCCATCTCGTCGCAAATGCGGGCTAACTCCTCCCGGTGCCAGAACTTACCCATTCGGTTGGTACCGCGCATCCGCGCAAGGAAGTGCCGGAAGCGCGACCAGTAGCAGGCGCTCGTTCATCGCGTGGACTACGCGGCGTCCTTTCTGGTACGTGTCGAAATACTGAAAGGAAAAGTAGCACAGAATCTTGTCGAATGCCTCGCGGACGGAAGCTTCGAGGCGCATGGCGTTCCCTTCCCGAAACGTCACATTTGCGGGCTGGTCGGAGCGGGCGTTTCCCACTTGCACGGGAGAAAGATCGACGCCCGTGACATGGCGGCAACGTGAGGCCAGGTGGCGCGTGAGAACGCCGTTGCCGCAACATACGTCCAGCAGCGTGTCGGTTTCTTGGAGAGAAAGTTTGCGGGCGATGTCGTCTGCGATGGCATCGAGCCTGGCTTCGGGAGCGGCCTCATTAAGAGAACGACCTACCTGCTGATGCGGATCGGCGTGGCGAGCCTTTTCATCCCAGAAGTCTTTCCAGTTGATCACGCCGATTGAATCCGATTAGCGAAGTCGACGGACAGTGTCCAGAAGGTGCATTTCGGGACGGGTAGCGTGTTCGACGCGAAAGTAAGAGATTAGCTCCGGCCCGAACCGTCGCTTGAATTCGGTGATGGAGGGCGTATTGGCGCCCACGAAGTCGAATTGGCTCAGCCCGTCGCCCACGAGATCACGGAGAGCCGCGCCCAGCAGTACGGTCATAGCGGGTCCTGGACGACTCCCGACGAGCCAGTAGTAGGCGGCGTCTTCATCGTGCAAAGCTGCCAATGCCCCCTCAATCTCATTCACTTTCTGGTTCCTCACCCTGAAGAAACGCACGAGGCCGGTTTCTTGCAAACGGCGAGCGAAAGCGGCCATTCGTTCGGGGGGAAGCGGGGGCGTATCATCATGACGCGCGTAGCTTGCAGCGCACAAGTCCGCAGCCTGACGCGCGGTGCGCTCGGAGGCTCGCGTTTCGACCGGAAAAGACGAGTCGTGCTTGCGAAACGCGCGGCGCGTGCTGCTCGACCAGCCGGCATGAACCTCGGTGCTCGTATCCAAAGGGAGGCGCTGCGTGTAGCGCGGCGTGACCTGCCAACCGGCCCACTGGAAAGCGCGCACGTCCGATAGCGACGGATGCAGCAAGAAGGAGAGCGCGTGGTAGTGCTCCTCCAGCAACTCGATGAGCGCATCGAGCGGCGAGCGCCGGTGGTTGATGTCCGTCTCGCGGAGCGGCGGATCGAACAAAAACGACGTGTACGCCGTGAGTGGCGGCACGACGACGCGGCGGTACGGGCCGAGCGGCTTCTCGTAGCAAAGCACACCGCCGATTAGGCGCTCGCCGTCGCTATCGTTGTCGTAGACGCCCGCGAGCCGGTAGTCCAGACCCAGCACGTCGCGGACGGCTTCGGCGTACGCCAGCGTCGAGAACGGCGTAGCCTGCTCCGAGCGCTCCAGCAGGTCGGCCCAGTCCCGACGCACGGCTTCGTCGGCGGGATCGAGGAACGTAGCACGAGGTGACGCAGCAGACACGCGGACCGTTATACGTTAACTGTTGAACGCGAGAACGCGCAACGCGCCAACCCGAAACGCGGAAACGCTAAAGAATGTACTGGCTCAGGTCGCGGTTTTGCGCGATGGAGCTGAGCTTGTCCTCCACCATGTCGGCGTCCACCAGAACCGAATCGTCGTGTTTTTCGTCCGGCACCTCGAAGAGAATATCTTCCAGCAGCGTCGTCATGATGGTGTGCAGCCGCCGCGCACCGATGTTTTCGACCTCCATGTTGACCTCGGCGGCCGTGTGCGCAATCTCGCGCACGGCGGCGTCGGTAAACTCGATGTCGACGTCCTCGGAGGCCAGAAGCGCGCGGTACTGCTTGAGAAGCGCGTTTTTGGGCTGCTTCAGGATGTTGTAGAAATCCTCCTCGTCGAGGTTGTTGAGTTCCACGCGGATCGGGAAGCGGCCCTGAAACTCCGGAATCAGCTCGCTGGGCTTGGAGATGTGGAACGCGCCGCTGGCGATAAAGAGAATGTGGTCGGTCTCGACGATGCCGTACTTGGTGTTCACCGTCGCGCCCTCCACGATGGGCAGCAGGTCGCGCTGCACGCCCTGGCGCGACACGTCGGCGCTCTGCCCGCCGCCGCCTCCGCCGCCGGATCCGCCGGAGGAGCGCGCCGCCACCTTGTCGATCTCATCGACGAACACGATGCCCGCCTGTTCGATGCGCTCGATGGCTTCCTCCTGCACCTTGTCGGAGTCGATGAGCTTCTGCGCCTCCTCTTTGGTCAGCAGCTCGCGCGCCTCGTCGACGGTCACGCGGCGCGTCTTTTTCTGCCCGCCGCCGTCCAGGTTGCCCAGCATCTCTTGCAGATTCATGCCCATCTCTTCCATCCCCATCGGGCCGAACACCTGGAGCATCGAGTTTTGCGGATCGGAGCTGACCTCGATCTCGATCTCGCGGTCGTCCAGCTCGCCCGCCTTAATTTTCTCACGGAACTTCTGACGAGTGCGCTCGCGTGGGGCGTGCTCGTCGCTTGCGGCGTCGCCGGCGTCGGCTTCGTCGGGATCATCCTGCGTGTGAATGACGAAGCCGGGGCCGCTCGTGGTGGAGGCGGATTGCTGCTCCTCGGCGGGGGGCACTAGCTCGTCCAGGATGCGCTCCTCGGCCAGCTCGCGGGCGCGGTCCTGCACGTCCTCGCGGTGCTCGTCCTCCACCATGTTGACGGCGCGGTCGGAGAGGTCGCGGATGATCGATTCCACGTCGCGGCCCACGTAGCCGACCTCGGTGAACTTGCTGGCTTCCACCTTGATGAAGGGCGCGTCGGCGAGGCGGGCGAGGCGGCGGGCGATCTCCGTCTTGCCTACGCCCGTCGGACCGATCATGATGATGTTGTTCGGCATGATCTCCTCGCGCATCTCTTCGGGCGCGTGGCGGCGACGCCAGCGGTTGCGCAGCGCGATAGAGACGTTTTTCTTGGCGTCGTCCTGGCCGATGATGTACTTGTCCAGCTCTTCGACGATCTGGCGCGGGGTCAGTTCTTCTTGCATCAGCAGAGGGTGGGTTCGTGGACGAATGAAACTGACGATTCAGTCAGGCAGAAAGCGGGGGGGGGACCTGCTATGTAGGCGTTTACTACGCCTTTGGCTCCGTTAGTCGCTACGCTCGTTTCCTCTAACAACACGCAATAAGCCCTCCACCGTAGATCGTAGGTCGTAAGATGCAGCATGAGTGGGTCCGCAAAACGTCTGCGGCCCCGGACGATGGACCACGGACGGCCGACGACCGCGTAAACGCCCAGAATTCGTCCGCGTAAACGCCCAGAATTCGTCAACCGTCGTTCGTCGAACGAGATACCGGATAATTTTTGCTCAGGCGCTTACGTTGCGCCGACCTACGCTCCACGCGAGCACACGAACGCACGAAACGGGCACCGCTACGACGACGGCGCGTCCGGTTTCTCCTGTGGCGAGCGCGGCACGGACGACGGAACCGCCTCATCGTCCTCATAGCGGTCAAGCTCCGCCGCGTAGTTGCTTTCGTTGAAATCCCCGTACGAGGGGTTGTCGTCTTCCTGGTCGGCAGGGGGCGTCGGCGCGTCGTCGCCGGAGGCGGACGTGTCGTAGAACTCGGCGTGCACCTCCTCGACGTCCGGGTGCTCTTCATCAACCAGCAGCACGGTGTAGTCGTGGGGCGTGCCGCGTCGCTTTTCCAGCCAGATCGCGCCCGCCGCTTCCAGGCTGCTGATAATCGACTTCGGATCGGCGCTCGCGCCAAGCAACTCGGAGAGCTTGCGCAAGAGCGGCGTCAGGTACACCTCGTCGTACTGTCCGAAGTACTCCTCGATGATTTCCAGCGTGCGGCGGATCTTCGGATCGTGGACGCGCTCGTACGAAGCGTCCTCGCGCGTTTGCGGGGTGCTGCGGCGGCGCTGTTGTGGCTGTTGCGAAGAGGATTGCTCCAGCTGGCGGCGCAGGTCGCTCGTCAGCAGGTTGCGCGCGTCGAGGAAGAAGTCCTCCTCGTCGTTCGGGAAATCATCCTGTGCGGGCGGGTGAAGCGCGGCGACGAACGTCTCATGTCCGTTGCGCTTGCATTGCTGCACGAGCGGCAAATACGAGCGGTCGCCGGTAAGCAACGCGAACGAGCGGATGTCGGGGCGGTCGTGCAGCACGTTCACGGCGTCGATGCAGAGTTGAATCTCGGAGGCGTTGCCTTGAAGCGTCGAGGGCGCAAAGTGCGGCTCGGCTCCGATCAGGTAGAGCGACTGCTGGATGGCCTGCCCGTCGCCGCTCAGCTGCGAAAAGTCGGCGTAGGCGTTGATGAGGGCCGTCTGCTTGTAGTCGCGGTCGGCGAGATAGCGCTGGAGTTCGTCGAGCATGGCCTCGACGTAGTCAGCTGGATGCGCGCTTCCGCCGAGTTGCCGGGCGAGCAGAACGTGGAGGTTCTGGTAATCGACGAAGACGGCGGCGCGCTCGTCAGCGCGTTCCGGCGAGGCTCCGCCGGCGGCTTGTTGCTGATCAGGAGATTCCTCGTTCATCGCTACGAAGCATCTATTTCCAGAATGCTCGTGTAGTGGTTGGTATAGATGCAGATGTCGGCGGCGATGTCGAGCGCGTCTTCGACGATCTGCCGCGCGGAGAGGTCGCCGTGGCCGTGGCGGAGGAGAGCGCGGGTGGCGGCCTTAGCGTAGGCGGAGCCGGAGCCGATGGCGATGATCTCGTCGTCCGGCTCGATCACGTCGCCGTTGCCGCTGATAAGCAGCAGGTGCTCGTCGGAGGCGACCGCCAGGAGGGCTTCCAGTCGGTGCAGGTAGCGGTCCGTGCGCCAGTCTTTCGCCAACTCGACGGCAGAGCGCTGGAGGTTGCCGCCGTACTGCCCCAGCTTTTCCTCGAAGCGCTCAAACAGCGTGAAGGCGTCTGCGGTGGCGCCCGCGAAGCCGGCGAGGATCTGCCCTTCGTGAAGCGTGCGCACCTTCTCGGCGCTGTGCTTGACGACCGTTTCGTCCATGGTCGCCTGCCCGTCGGAGCCTAACGCCACCTCGCCGTCGTGACGCACGCCCACCACCGTCGTGCTGTGAATCTGCTCGCCGCTCGCGTCAGAGTGTTGCAAGGGAAGAAAGTAAAAGAGATAATTTCGGAATACGTGAACCTATCTGACGAACGGAGATGCGCGCGGTTCAACGGGAGAGGGCGAATCCTGCGTTAAATGAGTGTGGGTGCTTGGGGGCTTGGGGGCAAGCCGGCAGAGGAACTTGACATTGTAAAATGCAAACGTAGATCGTCCAACCCGGGGCAATCGAATTGTGCGACCATATTTTCACCCCATAGTAGCGTCAAGGCGCGCCTTGACGCTACCTTCCATTCAACATGTTCTGACGAGAACAGCCCATCCATCACGTAGGGCGATACAGAAAATTAAACGCGATTGCCCTGCCTTCCCGACCACCAACCAGAAAGCCAGCTAATTCGGATATCGCGCCAGGCGGTTGACGATGCGATCCTGCGCCTCGCGCACCTTGTCGGCGTCGGTGGTGTGATGGTTTACCATAATGGAAAACACGAGCGGGCGTCCGCGCTGATCCTCGACGTAGCCGCTGAGGGCGCTGACATGGCTAAGCGTGCCCGTCTTGGCGCGCACCGTGGCCGCCGCCGGGCCGCGCTCGAAGCGGTTCCGCAGGGTGCCCTCGATACCGGGCTGGGCGAGCGACTGGTAGAAGGCCGAGCGCACCGAATCGCCCGGTGCGTCGCTCTGCATGTAGCGCAAGAGCTGCGCGGTCATCTGCGGCGTCACAAGGTTCTTGCGCGAAAGGCCGGAGCCGTCCACCAGGTTGATGCGGCTGGTGTCGATGCCGGTTGTCGCCAGAAAGGGAAGGGCCGCCTGCCAGCCCATCGCCGAGGATCCCGGCTCCAGTTCGTCCTCATAGAGCGGATCGTCCGGCTGGAGCGGCTCTTCGGCGGCGATGGTCTTCAGGAGCTGCTCGGCGTAAAAGTTCTGACTGCGCCGGTTCGTGACCTGAACGATACGGTTGAGCGGGGGCGAGCGGTGCCCGGCGATGCGACGCAGGCTGTCGCTCGCATAATCAGGTTTGAACGAGAGCTCGTCTACGTCCACGGCTTCGCCCCGCCCCGCAAAGCCGCCGCGCACGAGGCTTTCCCGAAAGACGAATGCGAAGTACCGGGTCGGATTCGTAACGCTGAGTGCTTCCTTGTCGCCGTCGTCTACGGGAAGTAGGCTGCTGACAGTGAAATGATTCGTGCCCCATTTTTTGTCGTAGCTTTCGTCGTAATCGGCGGAGGCCGGTACGGTGCGCGTTTGATTCGTAAACTCGACGTACTTTGTGTTGAACGGCTTCCAGCTCAGCGTGGCGGGCATGTCGGGACGGCGCGGCGTCACGGTCAGGTCTACGGCGTTGTCGTTGAAAGAGAGGCCGCTGATCTCGGCGGCGTACCACCAGGTCAGGTCTTGCCAGCTCCAGCCCTCGCCGAACGGCACGTCGTCGAACACGTCGTCGTCGCCGATGATGTCGCCCCGCATGTGCCGGATGCCGGCGGCGGCGAGGGAGTCGCGCCACTCCCGAAACAGTGCGGTGCGGTCGTCGCCGGGCCGGAAGCGCTTGCCAATCGTAGGATCGCCGCTGCCGCGCACCACGAGGTTGCCGCGCAGCTGTCCGCCGGATGTGGGCCGGTTCTGCGCGTAGAGCCGCGTGAGATACCGGTAGTCGGGGCCGAGCATCGAGAGCGCCGTGGCCGTCACGTAGAGCTTGACGTTGGAGGCGGGAATGAAGCTCTTCTGGCGGTTGCGGCTGTAGAGCGTGCGCCCGGTGGCGGCGTCCGTCACGTGGATGCCCCAGAGCGAATTCTCGAAGGCCTCCGTCTCGATGATCTTATCGAGTGTGCTTTTCAGGGCGGGGGGCGTCTGCGGCACCTCTTGGGCGCTCGCCGGGATCGCAGCGAACGACGAGATGAGCACAGCGACGAGCGACGTTTGCAGGCGATTCGATACGGCGGGAGGTAATAC
>PXTQ01000076.1 GCA_003022505.1 Bacteroidetes bacterium QS_8_64_10
GAGGGCAGGGCGTACTGGTTCAGTAAGACGCCGCAGGAACTGTTTGGTCTGCGAGAGTTGTCAGCATTAGACCTTGGTAGCCCCTATCCTTGCGATTTCACACATCCATACCTTCCTCCACCGGACGCGGGTCTAGGTTGAAGAACGCCGACAGCGCCTCGTACAGTTCCGAGTGGCGATCTGCGAGCGCGCCGGGCTTTTCAAAGAAGTTCTCGACGGCCACGGCGAACAGTTCGCCGGGACTGCTTGCCGCGTACGGGCGCAGCAGCGACGAGCCGCGCGAGGCCTTCTCCATTTCCTCCTGCACGATGCCGCGCCACGATTCCGCCGACCTCGGGTTCAGAAACGAGGGCGTGCCGGAAGCGCCCTCGCGGAGCGTGTCGAAGACGTGCGCCATCTCGTGCAGCACCACGTTGTCGCCGTCGTGGGCGTCCGACCAGCTCTTTTCGATGGCCTTCTTGGAGAAAATGATCGGTCCCTGCGCGTGGATCATGCCGTCGAGGCTGGCGAAGGCGCTCTCGTGGTAGGTGTCGTCGAAGCGGTCCGGGTAGACGAGGATGGTGCGGCGCGTCGGCCACTCCCAGTCGGGGCGGCCGTGCAGCAGAAGCGCGGCTCCGGCGGCGACGCTGAGGCGCAGCTCGTCGGTCAGGGACGCCCCCTTGACCCCCTCGAAGCGCTGCTCGCTCAGGAAGAACTGCACGTCGCGCTCAAAGCGGCGTCGCTCGCTCTCACCGAGCTGGGCGTAGAACGGAACGCGGTCGGCGAGCCAGTCGCACCGCTCCTGCGGGAACGTCCGGCGAGCGACGCGCCAGCGTCGAAGCGGCTTGCGCGCGAGGAGCGCAATGCCCACCACGGCGGGCAGCAGACCCCACCACGCACCGCCCGGCAACGTTGCCGCTCCGATGACGGACGCTCCCACCGCCAAGACGAGCACGATGATCGCCTGAAAGCCTGTGATGACGGGACGCCAGATACGCACGGGTTCGGGTTGGCTGGTTCGTTGGTTTGCGGTTTCTGCTTACCGGTTGGACGGTCCGCAGTTTTCGGTTGTTGGTTCTCCGGTCGCTGGTTGAGCGGTTTTCAGATGACGTGCCGGATGTGACAGACATACAGACTTGAAAAACGTGAGAGACTTGAAGAACGTGAACGACCTGCCTCCCCCAGAACTTTGTAACGGAAGCGCGGTATAGGGCTATTCTCACTTAGACAATCTTTTTCTCAATCTCAAACAGCCACTTTTTCGTTATGGGCACGATGTCGAAAATGCGCGAGAGTACCGGAGTGATCCTCTGGATTCTCGTCATTGCCTTCGGGGTCATCTGGGTCTTGCAGGACGCGGGCACCTTCGAGAACGTCAACCGCTCTGGGCGCGACGCCATCACGGTGGGCGAGAGCGCCGTCACGATACAGGAGTACCAGGAGGCGGTCAACAACCGCGTGCAGCGAATTGAGCGGAAGACGGGCGAGCGCATCTCCCCGCAACGGCGCGACATGATCCGCGAGCAGGTCTACAACTTCATGGTCGAAAACGAACTGCGCAAGCAGGAAATGGACCGCCTCGGCATTACGGTCAGCGATCAGGAGGTGTACGACCTCATCACGGGCGACAACCCGCCGCGCATCATTCAGCAGGCCTTCAGCGACGGCGAGGGCGGCGTGGACCGGGCGCTCCTGCAAAACGCCATGGACAACCCGAAGATGCGCCCGCAGTGGATTCAGATCGAGAAGCAGGTGCGCAGCCAGCGCCGCAACCAGAAGCTGATGAGTCTCATGAACGCCGCGGCCCACGTCTCGCAGCAAGACGTTAAGGAGACGTACCGGCGCAAAAACAAAAAGGTAAGCGCGCAGTACGTGGCGCTGCCCTACGCGCAGGTGTCCAGCGATTCGGTGCAGGTGTCCGAACAGGACCTGCGCGACTATTACGAGACGAACAAAGAGGATTACAAGCGCAAGAGATCGTATCAGGTGAGCTACGTGACGCTTTCGAAAGAGGCGACGCGCCAGGACACGATGGAAGCCCGGAAGAACCTGCGGGAGATGCGCGATCAGTTTGCCAACGCCGAGAACGATTCGCTGTTTTTGGCGCGCAACGCCTCGGCGCAGCCGTATTCCGGCAACTGGCGCGGGCGCAACGATCTCTTGGACGCCGTGGCCGAGGCCGTCTTCCAGAATCCCGAGCCGGGACGCATCGTCGGGCCGCTCGCGGCGGGCAATCAGGTGCACCTCGTCAAGATCACGGACGCGCGCGAGGCCGAGTCGCCGTCCGTCAAGGCGCGCCACATCCTGCTGCGCACCAGCGACGGCAACGCCGCGCAGAAGCGCCGGCGAGCGCAGGAGCTGAAGCAGCAGCTCCAGCAGGGCGAGGCCACGTTCGCCGAACTGGCCCGCCGCTACTCCGACGACGGCACGGCCAGCCAGGGCGGCGACCTCGGCTGGTTCAGCGAAGGGCGCATGGTGCCGGCCTTCGAGAAGGCAGCCTTCAACGCCGACATCGGCAAGGTGGTCGGTCCCGTCAAGACGCGCTTCGGCTATCACCTGATCAAGGTGGAAGAACGCGCGAGCCAGGAGGTCAAGATCGCAGACCTGGCGCGCGGGGTGCGGCCCAATCCGTCCACCTTGCAGAACCTGCGCTCGAAGCTGGAGGACCTGTCGTACTTTACGAATGAGTCCGGCAACTTCAAGAAAGAAGCCAAGCGCCTGAACCTGAAGGTGCAGCAGATGCAGGCCGAGAAGGGCCAGAAGAAGCTGCCGGGCATCGGGCGGAGCAGTGACCTGACCAACTTTTTGAGCGGGTCGGAGGCGGGGGCGACGAGCGAGGTCATCGATCTGGGTGACAAGTACCTGGTGGCGCACGTCAACGAAATCACCGAGGCGGGCTACCGCCCGTTCAGCAAGGTAAAATCGGAGGTGCGCCCGCGCGTGCTGCTCAAGAAGAAGCGCAAGGTGCAGACGAGCCGCCTGCGGCGCGCCCTGCAACAGACGAACTTTGCGGGCCTGCCGCAGGCGGTGGGCGCGTCCATACAGACCGCCACGGGCGTGACGATGGCCGAGCCGACGATTCAGGGGCTTGGGCGCGCGCCCAAGTTCGTGGGCACGGCGATGGCGCTCAAGCAGGGCCAGACCTCCGGCGTGCTCGAAGGCGAAAACGCTGCGTACGTCCTGAAGGTGACGGGCGTTGAGGAACCGCCGCCGCTTACCGACGCGAAGCGCAAGCAGCTCCAGCAGCAGCTGAAGCGCCAGCGCCAGCGCGAGTTGCGCCAAGAATGGATCGCCGGCCTCAAGGAACAGACGGAGATCCGCGACAACCGCGCGCAGTTTCAACAGTGACGAGTTTCGATTGGTTCTTCCTTGATCGCCACTCGTAATTCGTCAACCGTCAATCGCCACCTCGCCGCGAAAGACGAAGCGCGCCGGGCCTTCCAGGTACAGCTCCGTGATCTCGCCGCCGCGCACCTCACCGCCGACGTTCAGACGCCCGCCCGGTTGCTCGACGGCCACGGGCCATGCCCGCACGACGCCCAGCAGCCGCGCCACGCACGCCGCCGCAAGCGCGCCCGTGCCGCAGGCCGGCGTCTCGGCCTCCACGCCCTTCTCGTAGGTGCGCACTCGCAGGCCGCCGCCGTCCGGCAAGGTCTCCACGAAGTTGACGTTGGCCCCCGCCGGCTCCAGCGCGGGGTCGCATCGCACGGTGCGGCCGATGCGCTCGACCGGCGCGCTTTCCGCGTCGTCGACGAAGCAAACGACGTGCTCGACCCCCGGCCAGATGTAGTGAAACGCCCCCCAATCGGCTGTTTCGTCGCCCGCCGCGCGCAACGCCACGTCTCGCTCGAAGCGTCGCGGCGGATCGACGTAGAGACGCACGTCCTCGTTCGGATCACCCGGTGCCAGCGCGCGAAACGCACCCGCGTCCGACTGAAAGCACAGCTCCTCGCGGCAAAGACCAGCCTCGTGACGCGCGTAGAGCGCCAGGCAGCGCGCGCCGTTGCCGCACATCGTGGCCGTCGAGCCGTCGCGGTTCAGGTAGCGCATCCGGTAGTCGGCCTCGTCCGCGTCGTCAAAGACCAGCAGGCCGTCCGCCCCAACGCCCGTGCGCCGAGGGCACACCTGCCGCGCCAGCGCTGCGAGCCGGTCGCCGCCGAAGCCGCAGCCCCGGTTGTCGATCACGACGAAGTCGTTGCCCGTCCCCTCCATTTTGACAAACCGAAGTTCCATGTCGCAACAGTGTTAACCGCAGAGCACGCCGAGAGCGCGAAGAAGGTTGCAGGTTGCAAGTTCGGCGTGACTCAATTCAAGCTGTAACTTGCAACTTGCCAACTTGTAACTTGCCAACCTGAAAAGGGCACTAATGCCGGGAAGGTCCGTAAGAGCGCGAAAAGAGCCGAACGAGTCTGCTGCGGTTCTTTCGGCGTCAGAAGGCGCAGCTCATAAGAACGCTTCTATTCACAACCACTCACCTTTCCCTTTGACCGAGAAACAGCTCACGATTGACGGGGCCGATCCGCTCCTGCTTTTTGGTTTCAACGACACGTACCTTCGCAAAGTTGAGGATGCTTTTCCGGACACGCACTTCACCGCACGCGGCAATAAAGTGCATCTGGAGGGCGACGATCAGGCGCTGGATCAGATCGAGCGCGTCTTCGACGAGTTGACGCTCGTCTTAAACCGCAACGGCAATCTCACCGAGGAAGATGTGGAGACGGTGCTGGATCTCGTGAAGTCGGAGAACGGCGAAGCGCCCGCGCCGTTCCGGCACGAAAAACGCGACGTGATTCTGTTTACGCCGGAGGGCGAGGAGGTGCGCGCCCGAACGCCGAACCAGCACCGGCTCGTGGAAACCGCGCGTGAGCAGGACATTTGCTTCGCCATCGGGCCGGCGGGCACAGGCAAGACGTACACGGCGGTGGCGCTCGCGGTGGCCGCGCTGCGCTCGCATCAGGTGAAGCGCATCTCGCTGTGCCGCCCGGCGGTGGAGGCCGGCGAGGAGCTGGGCTTTCTGCCCGGCGACTTCCGCGAGAAGGTGGATCCCTACCTGCGCCCGCTCTACGACGCTTTGTATGACATGCTGCCGCCCGACAAGCTGGAGGCGCACATGGAGCAGCACGTCATCGAGATCGTGCCGCTGGCCTACATGCGCGGGCGCACCCTCTCGTCGTCGTTCGTCATCCTGGATGAGGCGCAGAACGCCACCACGCAGCAGATGAAGATGTTCCTGACGCGCCTCGGTCCCAACAGCCGCGCCATCGTCACCGGCGACGTGACGCGAAAAGGCTGTGAAGCTGTGATTCGTAGACTCGTAGATTCTTAGCCTCGTAGACTCATAGCCCCTCAGCCACGTTCAGCACCGCGTCCGCGAAGGAGCCGGCATCGTCGTAGTCACGGCGTTGCACTTGATTGATAGAATCGCGCTGCTCGTACATCCACTGCACCAGCAGGCGCACCTCCTCGACCTCCTCTTTGTGATAGCGCTCCGGGCGCTCCGCCGCCGCATCGCCCGCGAAGCACGCTTGCAGCCGCTCGCGCACCCGCTCTCGCTCCGACGCGGCAGGGTTGCAAGCGAGACTGAACGTCTCGGCCAGCCGCCCAAAGCGCACGGCGAGCAAGTGCGTTTCGGTTTCGTTCGGCTGCACGACGACGGCGTGATGATCGAGCACGGAGGCCGCCACCTGGCGTTGCCGGCCAAGCAGGCGCTTCAGGCGGCGATGGGCGTCGCGGAAGTACTGCGCCTTCTCAAACTCCAGACCGTCGGCGGCGGCGCGCATCCGCCGTTCCAGAAAGTCCAGCACCGTGTCGTCGCGGCCCGTCAAAAACTTCCGAACGCGGCGGACCTCCTCGTCGTAGCAGGCGGCCTCGCCGTTTTCGCAGGGCGCGCGGCAGCGCCCCATCTCGGCATACAAACAGCGGCGGCCCTCGCGCAGCGTGTCGTCGTCGCAGTCGCGCAGCTTGAACGTGCGGCGGATCACATCGGCCACGAAGTCGGCAGCGCGACGCCCACCCACCGGCCCGAAATACTCCGCGCCGTCGTCTTTCAGATAAGCCGTGGTGGTGAGGCGCGGGAACTCCTCGTGCGTGCCCAGACGCAGAAACGGGCGATTCCGGTAGCGCCGCTGCGCCCGGTTGAAGCGCGGCTTGTGCTCTTTGATGCGGCGCGACTCCAGAAGCAGCGCCTCCAGCTCCGTGTTCGTTTCCGCGACGGTCACGCGGCGGGCGTGCTTGACGAGCTTGCGCATGCGCTTGGCCTTCGAGCCGAGGCTCATGAGGTGCGACCGCACCCGCTCGCGCAGGTTTTTGGCCTTGCCGATGTAGAGGCGCGAGCCGTTCTTCTTCTTGAAGCAGTACACGCCGGGACGCTCCGGCAGATCGCCGGCCTGCTCGCGGAGCTTCTTCAGTCGCTTCGGAGGGCGCTTCGTCTTGCGATACGTCTTGTGCTGAAAGGCGAGCACGTCGTGGAGCGTCTCCACGTCGTGCTTGCGGGCGAGGCGCTCGAGCAGGCGATCCAGCACACGGGCGGCATTTTCGGCGTCGCCGAGGGCGCGGTGCCGGTTCGGAGCGTCGAGGTCGTAGTGCTCGATGAGGCGGCTGAGGCCCTTCGAGGGCAGCTCGCGCAGGAGACGCCGCGCCAGGCGGAGCGTGCAGAGCGTGTCGCAGGAGAGCGCGGGACGATCCAGGCGCTCCAGTTCGGCGTCCAAGAAGCCTTTGTCGAAGCGCATGTTGTGGGCCACGAGCACGTCCTCGCCCAGAAAGTCGAGAAACTGCGGCATCACCTCCGCCATCGGCGGCTCCTCGTAGAGCATCCCCGTGGTGATGCCCGTGATCTGCGTGATGCGGCGCGGGACGGAGCGCTCCGGGTTGACGAGCTGGGAGAAGCGGTCCGTGACTTCGCCGCCCTCGAAACGCACGGCGGCCAGCTCGATGACGCGGTTCGTTTCGGCCTTGCCGCCGGTCGTCTCGGTGTCTACGACCACGAACGGGGTGTCCTTCGCCAGCATGGTGCGGATTGCCACGTTTGTGAGTAGGGGCGAGTCGGTGCTATCACTCCTTCGTCCGCAGCTGCTCGCGCTTGCGTTCCAGCTTCTCGG
>PXTQ01000077.1 GCA_003022505.1 Bacteroidetes bacterium QS_8_64_10
CAGGCGCGTACCCGCCGAGTCGCGCACCGCCCAGGCCGCGCTCTGCTGAAAGTTGTGCAGGTGCAGAAGCTTCCGCAGGTCGCGGTCGGCCCGGAAGAAGGCGCGCACCTGCGGACTGGCGTTGCGCAGGCTGTCGGCGGGCGGCGGCGCGGCGGAGAGCCAGGCGAAGAGGCGTTCCAGCGCCAGGGTGTGCCACGGCTTCCAGGAGGCGGGCTGCACGTCCAAAAGCGTGATTTCCTGATCGAGCTGCGGGGCCGGGCCGTCCAGCGCGGCGTTCAGGCCGGACGTGTAGGCGCGGAGCGAAGCCTTTTGCTCAGCAGAAAGCCCGTCGTACGTTCGTTGGGCGAGCGCGGCGAACCCGAGTTTGCGCGACAGGCTGTCCACCTCGAGGGCGGAGGGGCCGAACCATTCGCCGAGACGTCCCAGCGCGGCCTGCCGCCACAGCATCATCGGCCAGGGGCGAGCGCGACCGTGCACGTAGCCGAGCGCGGCGTAGCGGTCGTGCTCGCTCTCTGCCGAGATCGTGACGAGGCCGTCTTCGCGCCAGCCCCCCTCGGCGGGTACGCGCCTGCATCGCCGCCTCGTGCACGGAGCCTCGGCGCTGCCGGTGTTTCAGGAGGTCGCCTTTCAGCAGCCCGACAGCACGTACCGGATGGGCGCGAGCGTCCCCGGCATGCCGTTCCTTTGGGCCGGGCAGTCTCCTGATCGGGCCTGGACGATCTTGCCGCAAAGTCAGATTCGGGTGGAACGTGGGGCCTGGCCCGACACGTCGGGGCGGCCCGTCTCCTACGAACGCCTCGCCGCCGGCGACAGCATCGAGCACCTGTTGCGCATCCGGCGTCGCGGCGACGTGCTCCCGCTCGGGCGCGTCACCCGCTCGCCTCCGGCTTTTGCGGACACCGCTCAAACCGACACGCTGTCGGGAGGTCGACGCGGATGGCTTGTGCGCTGGCCCGGCCTCGAGACCGGCACCGATCTGGCCGCCTGGCAGGCGCTGGCAGAGGGCGCGGGCGGCTCGTTCCGGCTTCAGCGCGGCGACGGTCTCGCGCTCAGCAGCGACGGCAGCTGGCAGGTCCTCGGCAGCCCCGGCGAGCGCGTCTCGCTTAGCGACGGCGGCCTCGTGGCCGGCAACACGCCCTGGGTGCGCCCGCTGGCCCGGTCGCTCGACACCCTCGCGCGCCGCGCCGAACGTGAAGATCAGACCGCCCTCCCCCAACCCCGGCTGGCCGACACGCCGCCCGCTCCCTTCCCACTGACCGAAGAATGCTTCAGCGCCTGGGCCGCCCGGAATGCGCCCCGCCTGGCCGCCTCGCTGGACACCGTACGGCGGCGCTTCTCCAACCGCGTGCAGTCCGCCTCGTCGTACCTGCGCAACTGGAACTACGCCTATCAATCGTCCAGCATCGCCGCCTCCATCTACGACAGGTGGGCGGCGGCCTACCGCGACAGCACGGGCCAGCTGCCCGGCGCGCTGCTCAACCCCGACACGACGCGGCAGCTCCAGGTTTCCCGTCCGGTGACCACCGCTCCCGTCACCGCCGCTACCGACACGGCTTCTTCCGACACCCTGTCGCGCGCCATCACGCGCCCGGACACGTCGACCGCCTCGTACCGCCGACACGTCCGGCGCTACCGGATCCTCGCCCGCGTGGTAGACAGCCTGACCGCCGAGTTCGGAAGCGACCTGAGCCAGTGGCGCTGGGAGCGCACGAACCCGGACCGGCGTCTCTTTCCCGTCTGGTCGGTGGACTCGCTCGGCGGCAAGCATTCCGGCTTTATCGGCGGCACGCGCTACGCCCCGCTCGAACTGGCGCGCACCTCTGACTGGCGCACGCTCCGGGTGCAAAAGCAGACGCACGCTCTCTCCCGCTTCATGGGCCGCTACCTGATCTCCGACCGCCCGAAGTCGCCGGCTCCCCTGCGTCCCTTCGCCGCGCCCAAGCGCACGACTACTCTCTCCCCGCCCTCGCAACCTGACCGTCCAGCTTCGTAGACCGCAGACGGCGGCTTCTCATTATCAGGGCTATGTATCTCGATTTGAGAATTGCGGTCTGTGGTCTGCGATCCGCCGTGCGTCCTTACGCATTACGCAATACGCCCGTTTACCCTCGACAAAACGGTCGGGAAAGCGCCTTCTCCTAACTCAATCGCTTATGAACACTTCCTGGCACGTCGGCCTTGACAGCGGCGGCTCCAAGACCGAACTGCTGGCCGCTTCACCGTCTTCCGAGGAGCGCGCTCGCCTGGCGGGACCGTCGGCGCACATGCGGCGCATGACGACGCAAGAAGCAGCAGATGTGCTCACCGACCTACTCCACGAATTCTTGCGCGCAGCGCCCGAACGCTCGCTCAATGCCGTCTGCGTGGGCGTAGCGGGGGCGGGCCGGCCCGATGAGCGACGGCAACTGGCGGAGGTCCTGCGCGCGGCGCTCGGCGACGACGCACCGTCTCACCTGCACGTCGTGCACGACGGCGAGATTGCGCTGGAGGCCGCCTTTTCGGGCGAGAGCGGCGCGATCACCATTTCGGGCACGGGGTCGCTCGTTCTGGCGCGCACGAGAGGCGGCAAGCTGGAACGCGCCGGCGGCTGGGGCTATTTGCTCGGCGACGACGGCAGCGGTCTCTCGTTAGGACGCCGCGGCCTGCGCGCCGTGGCCGCCGCTCACGACGGCGGACCGGACACGCGGCTCCAGGCGCTCTTCTCTGAACAGCACGACGTCGGCTCTACGCTCGATCTCATCAACCTGCTTCACCACGACGATTGGCCCATGCAACAGATGGCGCCGCTCGTCATCAAGGCGGCTGAAGCGAGCGACGACGTGGCCCGGCGGCTGCTCGCCGAGGAAACCCGTCGGCTGGTCCAACAGGTGCGCTGGATTACGGATCGCACGAGCGTCTCTCTCGAACCGCAGCTCGCCCCACTCGGCGGCCTCACCAACGAAGCACCGTACGTGGACGCCTACCGCAAGGCCGTCCGCGAGAAGCTGCCCGGCTGGACGATCCGCGAGCCGGAGCATCCGCCCGCCGTCGGCGCGCTTCGCATGGCACAGGCGATGAGTTGAAAGAGTGAAACGGTGCAACGATAGAAGCGTTCGCTCCTGTCCGGTTGTTTCGAGCCGTTGCGGGACCCGGAGCGCTTCGGGTGGAGCCGGGGGGGCACGTGGCCGATTCGCGTCAAGCCTGAAGGCACCCCGGAAGACGAGGCGATGAAACTGGACCTTGCACCCGAAGCGCTCAAAGAAGCACTGGGCGAAGCCGTATCGGAACGCGCAGCGGTGAATGCAGCCTCCTGAACGCAGGTACGCGATTTAAACGTCTCCATGATACCCGACGAACTGTTCAAGAAAATACGGCAGATCGAGGTGCGCACGAAGGGTCTCGTGCAAAACGTCTTCGGCGGTGAATATCATACGGCGTTTAAGGGACAGGGCATCGAGTTCAGCGAGGTGCGCCCCTACCAGTTCGGCGACGAGATCCGCAACATCGACTGGAACGTCTCCGCGCGCACCAACGACACGTACGTCAAGGTCTACGAAGAGGAGCGTGAGCAAACCGTAATGCTGCTCGTGGACGTGTCGGGGTCCGGCAACTTCGGCACGCAGGGCAAGTTCAAGCGTGAGGTGGCCGCCGAGGTGTGCGCCGTCATCGCCTTCAGCGCCGTGCAGAACAACGACAAGGTGGGCCTGCTTTTGTTTTCGGACGAGGTAGAGCTGTTCGTGCCGCCCAAGAAGGGTCGCCGCCACGTCCTCCGCATGGTGCGCGACCTGTTTGCCTACGAGCCGGATTCGCGCGGCACCGACATTCAGGGCGCGCTCGATCATCTGATGCGCCTCGTGCGACGCCGGGCTGTGGTGGTGCTCATCAGCGATTTTTTTGATGCGGGCTACGAGAAGACGCTGCGCGGTGCGGGCCGCCGTCACGACCTCGTGGCCGTGCACCTGCAGGACCCGCGCGAGGAGGAACTGCCGCCGGTGGGCCTCGTGGATTTCGTAGACGCGGAGACGGGCGAGACCGTCACGCTCGACACGCGCAGCAGCGAGGCGCGCGAGCGCTACGCCGAGCACGCCCACCAGCAACGCGCCGACACGAAGGCGCTCCTCCGCCGCGCCCGCGTCGATACCGTGCCCATCCGCACCGACGAGGGTTACGTCGAACCGCTCATTCGCTTCTTCCGGCAGCGCAACCGGCGAGCGTAATTGGTTTCAGGTATGCGTGCCTGGCAAACGTATCCGAAGGCGCTTGTCTCAACCTTCTGTCTCATCCGAACGAGCGTGATGCGTATTGCGTAATGCGTAAGACTGCCCGTGTTAGGACCTATCATCAGAAGTCGCCCCTGCGTTCGTCGTTTTACGTTTTGAGCTAAAATAACGAGCATCGGTTGCACGTTCAAAAAAAAACAGAACCGAAGACGAATGGACGAGCGGACGAGTGAACGAAACATGACGTCGCGCGAGCATGCTCTTTCCCTCCTCCGTTCTTTCCTTTCCCCTTTCTTCCAGACTCCCGCTCTCACTCTGTGGATCGTGGCGACAATGTTGGCGGCACTCGCCGTTCCAGCGCGAGCGCAACCCACGGCGAGCGCCCGCGTCTCCGCCGACAGCGTGACCGTTGGAGAGCGCTTTACGCTGACGCTCGAAGCCCGCCACGCCGACTCGCTCCGGGCGCTGTTCCCCGACCCGGCGCGCGGCGATACGCTCCTCGGCGACCTTGTCGTGATCGCTCGCACCGACGTGACCACCGAGTCCGAGGGCGGCTCGCAACGCGATCGCGCCCGTTACGAGGTGACGACCTTCGCCCTCGACACGGCGTACGTCCCGCCGCTGCCCGTTCGCCTGGCCGGATCGCGCGACACGTCGCTCGTGCTGAGTTCGCTGGCGAGCGTGCCCGTGCAATCGCTCGTGCCCGAAGGGGCCTCCGGCATCCGCGACCTTGCGCCGCTCGCCTCGTTCCCGCGCCCGTGGTGGTTCTGGCCGACGGTCCTTCTCGCACCGCTCTTGCTCGCCGCGCTGGGATATTATTTGTGGCGTCGCCGGCAACAAGCGGACGAAGAGCCGGAGTCCGAAGGGTCTGCCCCCAGGCCGCCCGTGCCGCCCCACGAATCAGCGAAGCGCCGCCTCCGCAAGCTGGAGCAAACCACCGACTGGAACGCCCCCGACGAGCGCAAGCCCTTCTACGTGGAACTCGCCGACATCGCGCGCACGTATCTGAAACGACGCCTCGACGTGGCCGCGCCCGAATCGACGACCGGCGAGTTGATGCAGCTCCTCGACGATCAGGTCGGGCGCGGGCGAATGCCCGGTAACGCGCGCGACCAACTCCGCCGCGTGCTGGAAAAAGCCGATCAGGTGAAGTTCGCCAACCGCCGCCCGTCTGCTGAGATCAGCAAGAAGCTGCTTGCGACGACCAGGGAGGTGCTCGGCGACGTCGAGGAGCGGCAGCGTGAGCGTGAACGGCAGCGCGAACGCGAGCGGCAGCGCCGCCGCGACGATGAGCAGCAACCTGCCGCCCGTGCGAACGAACCGACGACGTAATGCGTTGTGTTTTATAAGCCTAAGAGTCTGCGAATATCAGTCAGGATGCTCAGTTCAGAAGCTGTTTGGTAAGCGGAAAGAAAGCGAGCGTAGCAGAATTTTCGCGTGACAGGCCACGACTTGCGAGGCGCATAGCCGTGCTATGGGTCGACCCGAGCGGGAGGCGGTCACGCGGACACGAGCCGAAGGCGACTGACGAAGTAAAGGATGCACGCACAGCCCTTGAGCGATTTGCCCAACAGCTTCTCATAGACTCTTCGACTCACAAACTCTTTCAGCAATGACCGCTCAACCATTCAGCGACGAACTGCCCCGGCGTCTCGCCCGCGCCGAGCACGTAGCTGTGCTGACGGGAGCGGGCGTGAGCGCCGAGAGCGGCATCCCGACGTTCCGCGACGAGGACGGCCTGTGGGAGCAGTTCGACCCGAAGGAACTCGCCAACGTGGAGGCGTTTCTCGACAACCCGCAGCTCGTGCAGGGCTGGTACGACCATCGCCGCGACATCGCCACCGAGAAGACGCCCAATGACGGCCACGAAGCGCTCGCTGCGCTGGGCGATCTGGTCCCGACCTGCACTGTCGTCACGCAGAACGTGGACAACCTGCACCAGCGCGCCGGGAGCGAGACCGTCGTGGAGCTGCACGGCAACCTTACGCGCAGCTACTGCATGGAGTGCGAGCGTGAGGCCCGGCCCGGCGACCTCGACGCGCTGGCCGAGGGCGACGCCGCGCGTTGCCCCGAATGCGACGGCCTCATCCGGCCCGACGTAGTGTGGTTCGGGGAGCGGCTGCCGGAGGGCGCGATGGAGCGCGCCGGGGCCGCCGCTTCCGACGCCGACGTGTTCCTGAGCGTGGGCACCAGCGCCGTCGTCTACCCGGCGGCGGGCCTGCCCGTCACCGCCAAAGAACACGGCGCGTACGTCGCCGAGGTCAACGTCGAGCGCAGCGCCATCGCCGACGCTGTCGACGAGGTGGTGCTCGGCAAGGCCGGCGAGACGCTCCCGGCACTCGTTGAGGCGATGCGACGTATTGCGTAAGGGGGCTTGTCAGAACGGATGAGAATGGGATTCAAAGCAGTGTGCTTTCTGAATGGCACTTCCCGCCGACCAAAGGCACGAAGGAGCTGGCCTGGCAGCCTTATGCGACACGCAATATGCATCACATTTCCACGAGCGAAGAGGCGACGATTCGTTGGCAAGAACAACGTACAGTGAGACGACCCCGTGCAATTCAACTTCGCCCAACCCGAATGGCTCTGGCTGCTGGCCCTCGTGCCGCTCTACGGCCTCTGGCACTGGTGGCGCAGTCGCTCACGCACCGGCAGCGGCCTGCGCTTTAGCAGCGTCGCCTCCGCCCGCGAGGCCGGCTCGTCGCTCACGGCGCGGCTGCGCGGCGGGCGCTCGCCCGGCCCCGCGAGCAAGACACCACGCGCGAGCAGTTCACCGAAGGCATCGACATTATCATGGCGCTGGACACCTCCACGTCGATGCGCGCGCAGGACTTCGACCCGAACCGCTTCGAAGCCGCCCGCGACGTGGCGGCGGAGTTCGTACGCAACCGCCTCTCCGACCGCGTGGGCCTCGTCGTTTTCGCCGCCAACGCCTACACGCAGGCCCCCATCACGCTCGATTATAGCTTTTTAATGGACATGATCCGCGAGGTCGAGATCGGCATGATCGAGGACGGCACGGCCATCGGCACGGCGCTGGCGATGGCGACAAACCGCCTCAAGGACACCGAGGCCGAGAGCAAGGTCATTATTCTGCTTACGGACGGCCAGAACAACCGGGGCGAGGTGGACCCCGTGACCGCCGCCGAGGTGGCCGAAACGATGGGCGTGCGCGTCTATCCGATTGGCGTGGGCACGCGCGGCAAAGCGCCGTTCGTCGTGGACAGTCCGTTCGGCGGCAAGCAGCGCCGCATGATGAACGTCGAAATCAACGAAGAGATGCTCAAGGAGGTCGCCAACATCACGGGCGGGCGCTACTTCCGCGCCACCGACAAAGAGGCGTTGCGTAAGGTCTACGAAGAAATAAGCGAACTCGAAAAGACAAAAATCCAGGAGAAGGTCTACACGAATTACACGGAGCGCTACGCGCGTTTCCTCTGGCCCGCACTTATCCTCGCCCTCCTGGACGTACTCCTCTCGACGACCCTCCTGCGACGCTTCCCGTAAATCAAGTTGCAGGTTTCAAGTTTGCAAGTTTCAGGTTTTCTGTTTCCTGGCGTTCTACTTGTCAACCTGTAACCTGCTAACCCGAACCATGGACTGGCTGCACCCGACGTATTTCTGGAGCCTGCTGGCCGTGCCCGTTGCGCTCGCGCTCTTCGGGTGGGCGGCGTGGCAGCGGCGCGAGGCGTTTCGGCGCTTCGGCCAATCCGACCTCGTGCAGCGCCTGGCCGAAGGTGTGAGCCGGAAGCGGCGCATCTGGAAGGCGAGCCTCACCACGCTCGGCGTGGCGCTTCTGGCGCTGGCCCTCGCCGGGCCGCGCTTCGGCAAGACCGTGCGCGAGGTCGAGCGCAAGGGAGTCGATCTAATCGTTACGCTCGACGTGTCCGCCTCGATGCGCGCCGAAGACGTAGCGCCGAGCCGCCTCGAACGCGCCAAGCGCGAGATTTCGGAACTGCTGAACCGGCTGTCGGGCGACCGCGTGGGGCTGGTCATCTTCGCGGGCGACGCCTTCATCCAGTGCCCGCTTACCAGCGATTACAGCGCCGTGCGGCTGTTTCTGGACGTGGCCTCCCCCGACATGCTGCCGACGCCCGGCACCAACTTCAAGGCGGCGCTCCGCAAGTCGCTTGCGGCGTTCGACTCCGCCAACCGCAAGGGTGAGGAAGCGCGCTCGAAGGCGGTGCTTTTCGTCAGCGACGGCGAGAACCACGAGGAGGGGCTGCAACAGATCGTGCAGCGCGCGCAAAATCAGAACGTGAAGCTGTTCGCCGCCGGCGTGGGCGAGACGGAGGGCGCTCCCATCCCGAAGAGCGGCAAGCAGTCCGGCTACAAGCGCAACCGGAGTGGTGAGATCGTGCAGACGCGCCTGCAACCGGGTGCGCTGCGGTCGCTCGCGGGCCGCGACGATTACTACCGCATCGCCCGCACGTCAAGCGAGCTATCGAGCTTCGCGGACGCGCTGACCCGGCTGAATCAGACCACGTTTGGCAAGCAGATGTTTGAGGAATACTCCGAGCGCTACCAGTGGCCGCTGGGCGCGGGACTGCTTTTGCTTCTGGGTGCGGGCCTGATCGACGCGCGCCGCCGAACATGAGTGTTTGTGTGTTTGGGTGAGTAAGTATGAGAGAACGATTCAATTTAGGCTGCCAGCGGTGACGGATCCGTCGCCGCTGACTTCAAAAAAATAATTGCTTATAAAGCATATGTGGTATATGGAAAGATCACTCATTTCAACTCTTTATTTGCATGATTAAAAAAAGCATACTTTTGAGTGTGGTCTTACCCTGCCTCGCCCTGCTCGTCGGATGCGAAACGCCCGGCGCGTCGGAGGGGCGAAGCGGCAACGACGCCTACGCCGACAGCAGCTACGACGAGGCGGCCACGGCCTACCGGAACGGGCTGCGCAAGCTGCCCGGCGACTACCAGGGACCGATGCGCTCGAAGCTGTTCAACAACACCGGCGCGACGCGCTACCGGCAGCAAAACTACCGCGACGCCCGCTCCGCCTTCGAGCAGGCCGCCGCCACCGCACGCAACGAACGGGCACTCGTCCGCGCCCTCTACAACGGCGGCAACGCCGCGCAACGCCAGGACAGCGCGCAGACGGCGCTCACGCGCTACCGGTCGGCGCTGATGAGCGCCCCCAACCACCGGGACGCGAAGTTCAACTACGAGTTCGTCAAGCGCAACCTGCCTGAATCGCAAAAGAAAAAGCAGAATCAGCAGCAGAAACCGCGCGAGGACATCAAGCCGTCGAAATACGCTCGTGAGCTCAAGAAACAGGCTGACGAGATGGTCGCGCGCAAGAAATACCGGGCGGCGCACCAGCTTCTGGAACAAGGTTTGCGCGTTGATCGAACCGTGCGCGCCTTTCGGTCGTTTATGAAACGCCTCGAAGACGTAGCCAACATTGACGAGCCTCAATCTCAACCTTCTCAGCCGCCTCCCGCTCCCGATGCAAACACCCCTTCCGCGAAAACATAACTCGGCGCTCCCGCTCGCGCTCCTCACTGGACTGCTCCTGCTGTGGGCCGCGCCCGCCGCGGCGCAACCGCAGGCCCCCGGCGGCAGTTCGGCCTTTTTCCACGAGGGTGCGCAGTCTTACATAGGCGGTGAGTACGAGAAAGCGAAAAAGACGGTGCGCGAAGGACTGCAAAAATATCCGGACGATCCGGAATTGCTCGCGCTCCGCAAAAAACTAAAGCAACAATCCAAAAAGCGAAAAAAGAGCGGCAAAAAGAAGCAAAAGAAAAACAAGAAAGGTAAAAAGAAAAAGCAGAAAAAGAATAAGAAACAGAATCGCAGGAAGGAAAAGAGCAACCAGCAGAAGAAGCAAAAGAGCGGCAAGAAAAAGAAGAAGCAGAAGAGCAAGAACGGTCAAAAGCAAAAGCCGCAGAAGAACAAGCAGCCCCCGCAGCAAAAGAAGCGCACCGCTCGGAAGAAGAAGCGCAGGCCGAAGCAGATCAGCAAGAACCAGGCGCTCCGCATCTTACAGGCGCTCGAAAATCAGGAGAAGAAGCTTTTGCGTGAGGTCCAGCATCCCGACGAAGCGCGTCGCCCCGTAGAGAAAGACTGGTGATGGTACACGGGCGCGCATATCGACCATTATCTCGCGCGGTGGCGTTCGCTCTGATCGCGCTGCTCGCGGGAATCTTTGCCGCCACTGACGTCCGTGCGCAGACGGTCTCGATCCAGGCGTACGTCAAAGAGACGACCGTGGCGGTCAACGAGCAAGTGACCTATGCCATCGAAATCAGGTCAGATGTCATACCAGAACGGCAACGTAAATCGCAGCATCACCTTCCGGTGGACGTATCGCCCCGAGCGCACCGGAGACGCGCGCATCGGCCGGGCGCGCATTCGCGTCGATGGCCGCTCCTACCGCACCGATCCCATCCCAATCCGCGTGACGGCGCGGCGATCATCGTCGGCCTCCAACCGCTCCCGACGCAGCAACGCTCCCGACGAGGACGCGCTCTTTATTCGCGCGGAGCCGAGCACCCGAAGCGTCTTTCGCGGCGAGCAGGCCACGCTTACGTATCGCCTCTACTACCACCCCGACTATCGCGTGCGCCGCAGCCGCATGGCCGGTTCGTGGGACGCCGAAGGCTTCTGGCGCGAAGAGCTGGAGGTCAACTCGCGCCCAGTGCCTCGCATGACGACATTCCAGGGAGAACGCTACAAGTCCATCGTGCTCAAACGCGCCGCTGTCTTCCCCACGCGCGCCGGGTCGCTTCAGGTCGATCCGCTCCGCATCGAAACGGAGGTGCACGTCCCGAAGCGCTCGCGCAACCTGTTCGACCGCTTCTTTTCGCTGGACGGCGAGTACGAGGAGAAGGAGATCGCCTCCCCACCCGTCCCGATCCGCGTGCGCCCATTGCCCGGTTCCGCCCCCGCGTCATTTCACGGAGCCGTCGGCTCCTTTCGGATGCAGGCGAGCGTGGATCAACGCGCCGTGGAAACCGGCGAGCCGGTGGAAGTGACCGTGCGCGTGAACGGGGCCGGCAACCTCTCCCCCCTGCCGCCGCTACCGGTAGACTGGCCCGACGCCTTCGACACCTACGACCCGGACGTATCGACGAAGCTGGAGCGCACGGGCGACCGGCTGCAAGGACGTAAAACGTTCCGGTACGTGCTGGTGCCCGACGAAGCGGGCACGTTCGAGTTGCCTGCGGTGCGCTTCACGTATTTCGATCCCGCCGAAGAACGCTACGAAACGCTCCAAAAAGAACTGCCCGACGTGCGCGTCAAGGGGGTGCCCGCCTCCGCCGAAGCTGACTCCGCCCGGACCGCGCTTCCCGCGCACGACATCGCTGGGCTGATGACGGAGCCGAGTGCGCAGGTGCAGGCGAGCAGCAAGCCGCTGTACCGCAATCCGTGGGCGTACGCCGCGCTGGGCCTACCGCTGCTCGCGTTGCTTGGCGTGCTGGGCTACCGTCGCCGCCGAGAACGTCTCGCCAGCAACCCGGCTCACGCGCGTCGCCGCGAGGCGCGCCCCGCTGCCCGGCAGCGCCTCAAAGAAGCGCGCCGGCTCGTGGACGACAGCGACCAGCGCCGCTTCTTTGCTGCGCTCCAGCGCGCCCTGCTCGGCTACGTGGGACGCCGCCTGAATCTGCCCAAGCGCGGCCTCACGCGCGATCAGCTCGATGACCACCTGTCCGACGCCGGCGTGCCGACGCTCCGGGCGTAAACTCCCGCTGTATCGTCTACGGTAACAAAATAACACTTGTTATCCAGTATTGTGCTCCAGCTCGGACAGCCGGCGTTCGCGAGCACCTCGCTGATCTTGACCAGGACGGCTGTCGAAGCGGACCGGCTTTCGACTTGTAGCTGCCACTCTCAAAGCGCGAATCAGACGGATCCCGGATAGTCCAATACTAATTCACTATCGAATTATTTGGCTATCTATCTTCGCG
>PXTQ01000078.1 GCA_003022505.1 Bacteroidetes bacterium QS_8_64_10
GCCGGAGCGAGAGCCGGCCGTCCTGCGCTACCTGCAGGAGCAGAACGCGCAGGGCGTCTCGTACCTGAAATCCGGCGGATCACGCGCCTTCGTGAATGCGTTCTCCAAGAAATGGAAAGGCGGTTTGCCGGCGACGTTCGTGTACGGACCGGACGGCAAGCAGCGAGCGTTCTGGCGAGGCGCCGTGACGTATAAAAAAGTGCGCGACCGTGTGACCGATATTTTGGCAAAAGGCGCAAAATAGAGATTGTATCGAAGGAATCTCGTTCGGACGAAGCGTTCGTGTCGCTGTGAAGCGGTAACTTGCGAACTTGCAACCTGAAACCAGTCAACCTAAATTGCCATGACTACGCTCTTTGCAAAGCGATTTTCTTCGCTCTTGGCGTTGGCCCTGATCGGCGCGTTGGCCTTTTCCCCGGCCCGTGCGCAGGAGCTGCCGCCCGGCTCGCAGATGCCCGCCCAAGACGTGAGGCTCGACAAGGCGACGGGCGGATCGGCGAGCCTGTCTGACCTCGCGGGGGAGCAGGGCACGGCGGTCGTGTTCTGGAGCAACCGCTGCCCGTGGGTGGACAAATACGAGGGTCGCCTGATGGAGCTGGCGTCCTCGTTCTCGGATCAGAGCGTTTCCTTCGTGCTCGTCAACAGCAATGACGGCTCTGCCTTTCCGAAGGAGTCGAAGTCCGGCAGCCGCAAGCGGGCAGAGTCGGCGGGCTACGAGATTCCTTACCTGATGGACAAAAACGCGAAGCTGGCGGAGGCGTTAGGGGCCGCGCGCACGCCGCACGTGTTTCTGTTCGACGGCGACCGGACGCTGGCCTACGTGGGCACGATTGACGACAGTCCCGGCGATCCCGGCAACGTCAGCAATGCGTATCTGAAGAACGCTCTGAACGCGGTCGTCGCGGGTGAGAGCGTGCCGAAGGCGCACACGAAGGCGTTCGGCTGCACGATCAAGGCGGGTAACTGATGCGAAGGGGGGCTAACGAAAGATTATCCTGCTTTTATCTGTGTGCGCTTTTTTTGACGAGTGCAAAGAAAGACGATGATGGAGGGTGAAGGGGCGAATGGCGAAGAAGGAACGGGGAAAAGGGAGAAGGTGGAAAACCGCATCGCGGCGATTGCGGAGACGGCGCGGGCCTGGCGTGACCCGGAGCACCCGCCGCGCGAGCAGGCCGTGCAAAAGACTCTCGACGCTCCCAACCGCTTCACGGAAGAAGCGCTGGCCTTCGCTGTCAATCAGGCGATGCACGGCTGCACCGAAGATCGCCTCGCGGCGTGGAGGCAGAGCGCCCCGGAGCCGCTTACCACCGGCGTGCTCTGCGCGGGCGAGGAAGCGCCGCTCGGCGGCGGCTTTCGCGCCCTGCTGGCCGTCCTGCTTGCGGGGCATCGCTGCGTGATCGCCGCGCCCGACGACTCGCCGCACCTGCTCCCGGCGTTCGCAGCCGACTTCAAAGAGCGAGCGCCGGAGCTGCACGTGCACTTCACGGACGAGAACACCGTTTTCGAGCAGGCCGGGGCGCTCGTCGGACCGGAGCGCGGGGGCGATACGGCAGCGCGGTGCGAGGAGCACGACCTCCCGGCGTCGCGGCGCTGGTTGCATGCGCGGGATGGGTCGGTGGCCGTGCTCGACGGTTCGGAATCCGAGGACGAGCGCGAGGGGCTGGCCGAAGACGCCTGGCTCTACGACGGGTACGGCGCGGCGAGCGTGCGCGTCGTATGGGCACCACAGGATCTCTCGCCCGATCCGTATCTGGAGGCGATGGCGCAGTTTCGGGGCGTCTTCCCGGCACACGACGACACGCCCGGCGCGCTCGCCATGCAGCGCGCGATGCTGGAAGCCCGCGATCAGGCGCACGCCTACGCCGACGGGCTGGTCTTTTTGATGAGCAAGGGCGAGCCGGAGGCGCAGTTGCCGGGCCACCTGCGCTGGGCCGAGTACGACGGTCCGGCGCAGGTGGAGCGCTGGATTCGGGAGCGCGGCGACACGATCTATCAGGTCAGCGCGCGCGAGCAGCTTGCGGATCGTCTGGAGTTGGGGCGTCCGGTTTGGCCGCTTGGCGCTGCCCACCGCGTGCCGGTGGGCGATGGGCCGCCGGGCGAAGACCTGATGCGCTTTCTGGCGGCGCTCGGTGCGTAAGAGAACGCCTGAGCGTGGTTTCTTCTCAGGGGGAGAAGTATTTTAGCGAGGTACATTTTCGTCCATTCGTTCTTTCGTCCACTCATCCTTTCACAGGTCAAGCGCGAGCGTTACGCCCGCCCGGTCGCTGTCGGAAACCGGGCGCAGATGCATCGTCGCCTTCCCGTTTTCGCCGCGAGCCGGATCTCGGCCAGGTGCTTATCGAAGGAAGAGCCGGGCGCGTCGCTTGCGCTCTCTTTGTCGCATTCGGGAGAGCACCTCACAAACGCGCAAACACAAAAACAACGCGCAAATGCAAACCGTAAGCAACATCGGGCTTTCCGCGTCAATACGTAACAATCCCGCTCGGCGAATCAGTTGATGCAACTCTATGCTCGGATACCTGAAACAATACGCGAACTGGCTGCACCTTCAGTATCCGGGCGGCGAGGTGGAGCGCCTGCCGCGCGTGGACGCGCACTACCGGTCGAGCATGGAGGGCGTCTACGTGGTGGGCGACCTGGCGGGCGTGCCGCTCTTGAAGTTCTCGCTCGACAGCGGCGCGAAGGCCGTGCGCCACGTCGCCGATGACCTCGATCCGCAGCCGGAAGCGCCGGCGGATGATGACAGCCCGTACGACGTGGTTATCTTGGGCGGCGGGGCCTCCGGCATGGCTGCCGCGCGCGAGGCCGAGGCGCAGGGGCTGAGCTATGTGGTCGTCGAGGCGAGTCGCTCCTTCGCCACAATCAAGGACTTCCAGCGCGGCAAGCCGATCTACCGCTATCCGGAGAAGATGCAGCCGGCGGGCGACGTGCAGGTGACGGCGGACAAGAAAGAGCCGCTGGTCGAGGAGCTGGAGGCGCAGGCCGAGGACGTAACGCGACGTGAGGGCACGGCGGAGCGCGTGCGCCGCGCCTCGGACGGCACGCTCGCGGTTAAGCTCGAGGACGGCGGCTTCGTGCGAGGGCAGCGCGTCATCGTCGCCATCGGGCGGAGTGGCAACTTCCGGCAGCTCGACGTGCCCGGTGAGGAGCGCGACCACGTGCACCACCGCCTGGCCGATCCGGGCGCGCACGCCGATGAGGACACGCTCGTCGTGGGCGGAGGCGACAGCGCCGCCGAGGCCGCCATCGGACTGGCTGAAGCCGGCGCGCGCGTCGTGTTATCCTATCGCGGCGAGACGTTCACGCGGCCTAAGCCCGAAAACACGGAGCGACTGCTGGAACTGGAAGACAATGACCAGCTTCGCATCATCCGTGAAAGCGAAGTCACGGAAATACGGAAAGAAAAGGCCAATCTCACGATGCCTGGCGGCGAGGAAACCGTTACGGCGAGTGAGGTCTACCTGATGATCGGGCGGGAGCCGCCGCTGGGCTTCTTCCGGCGCTCCGGTATCGCGCTGCGCAACGACTGGGGCGAAACGCCGGATTCGTGGCGCGAAGCGCTGTCCGGCACGGACTGGCTGCGCGGTCTCAACTGGTCCCGCATCAGCGCGTTTGCTACGTTTTTCGTGTTCATGTGGGCCGTCTTCAGTTGGAAGAACGGGAGCGGGATGCTCTACGATTGGGCGAAGACGGCGGGCACGTTTCCCTTCTGGCTCTCCGAGTGGGCCGCATCGGTCCCCAACGACTCGCTGGCGGGCATCACGCTCACCTCCGCGAGTTCGCCGGGCTTCTACTACACGCTGGCGTACTCGGTCATCGTCGTCGTCTTCGGCTGGAAGCGCATTCGGCGACGCAAGACGCCCTACGTGCGATGGCAGACCGTGACGCTCGCCGCCATCCAGGTGCTCCCGCTGTTCCTTTTGCCGGAGATCATCCTGCCGTATCTTGGCAAGCACGGTTTGTTGCCGCAGGCGATGCTCGATGGCCTGTTTCCGGCCAGCGAGTGGGCTACGCACGGGCGCGAGTACTGGCGGGCGTATGGTTTTATATTGGCCTGGCCGCTCTCGGTGTACAACGTGTTTACCAGCGAACCGCTGTGGTGGTGGCTGGCTATTTGTTTTGTGCAGACATTTGTCTTGATTCCCGGCATGATCTACTACTGGGGCAAGGGCGCGTACTGCGGTTGGATCTGCTCCTGCGGCGCGCTTGCGGAGACACTCGGCGACCAGCACCGCGACAAGATGCCGCACGGTGAGGCCGCTAACAAGCTGAACCTCGCGGGGCAGGTAATTCTGGGACTGGTGTTTCTGCTGTTGTTCTTTCGGATTGCCGGCTGGATATGGCCCGGCAGCACGTTCGACATGCTGTTCGATGCCGGGATGTACGGCAAGTATCTCGGCCTCAAGCTCAATTACAGCTGGATGGTAGACGTGGTGCTGGCGGGCATGGTCGGGTACGGCGTGTACTTCTGGCTGAGCGGTCGCTTCTGGTGCCGCTTCTTCTGCCCGCTCGCCGCGCTCATGCACATCTACGCCAAGTTCTCGCGCTTCCGCATCCTGGCCGACAAGAAGAAATGCATCTCCTGCAACGTCTGCACGAGCGTCTGCCACCAGGGAATCGACGTGATGCATTACGCCCAGCGCGGCGACGCGATGGACGACCCGCAGTGCGTGCGCTGCTCGGCCTGCGTGCAGAGCTGCCCGACGGGCGTGCTCTCGTTCGGCCAGGTCGATCCGCAAAACGAAGACGTGGTCATCACGACCGACGAGCTGGAGGCGTCGCTGGCGCGGCTCGAAGAAACGGACGATCGTGCGGAGGAGCGCGAGGCGCAGGGGCGGGAAGCGTAGCGAGGGAACAAGAAAATAAACGGTTGTGAGCTTACGTTCATCGACGTAGACGTGACGAACAGCGTCGACGGTGTGAGCGGCGGCGGCATTCACGGCGCAGGCGGCACGACCCTCACCATTACCACCGCTGGGGGCGGCGCCTCGCAAGCAGCGATGCGTCGTCCTTTCTGCTGATCCGAAGACTGATAACCGAAGTCGGTGGGGAGGGTACTGCTCCGCACATGTATTGCTAAAGTCGATGGGTAGAAGAAGCTACGGGAAGGTATCTGTCAGGCAATGCCTCCCAGGCGAAAAGCGAACGGGGAAAAGGCGCTTGTCGCGCTCACGCGCAACGACTACGAGCCGGACCTCAACTTCTTCGCCGAGGCGCAGGCAGAAGCCTTCGAGGCGGACCAGTGGAAATTTCCTGCGCCGGATCTCGCCGTCGAAGTGCTTTCGTCCTCGATGGAGCAAAACGACCGGGGCGTCAAGCTCGAGGACTACGCCGCGCACGGCGTCCGCGAGTACTGGATCGTAGATCCGGAGGCGAAGACCGTCGAGCAGTTTGCGCTGGAGGGGGATGGCTACGAGCTTATCATAAAAAATCGGGCAGCGGTGAGATCGAGAGCCGCGTCGTGGAGGGGTTCGCCGTTCCGGTGCGTGCGCTGTTCGACGATGCGCTCAACCTGGAGGTGCTGCGCGAGACGCTTCAGGCCTGACGCTCCGTTTCCCGCAGCGCAATCGAAACTCCAAACTCGCAATTCGCAGATCGCCAATCGTCGCTCGCCAGTCGGCTGACGTTATAAATCGCTCCTTCGTGTGTCTAACAAAAGTGAAGCCCGGTTCCAGATCCGCTGGATCTGGGTATGTAGGTGTGAATGTATGGAGGTGTGGATGGTGTGAAAGGGAGAACCTACGCCCTTTCACACCATCCACACCTTCAAACCTATACACCGCAACAGCGCAAGATCACGCACGAACCGATTCGGAGCGATTATGCTAAGCCGCGTCTGGAGCAGCACCACGGTGGGCGTTGAGGCCCTGCCGGTCGAGATTGAAACACACATTGAGGGCGGGATGCCCAAATACACCGTCGTGGGCCTGCCGCAGGGCGCGGTGCGGGAGAGCCGCGACCGCATCTGGGCGGCACTCGAAAACCGGGGGCTGCCAAGACCGCGCGGGCGCATCACCGTCAACATGGCCCCGGCGGACCTGACCAAAGAGAAGGCCGCCTTCGACCTTCCCATTGCGCTCGGCCTGATGGCGGCGCGCGACGAGAACCTGGACCGCGAGCGCCTGAGCGGCACCTTCGTGACGGGCGAGTTGGCCCTCGACGGCGCGGTGCGCTCCGTAAACGGCGTGCTGCCGATGGCAATGCGCGCCCGCGAGGAAGGCTACAAGGCCGTGGTCGTGCCCGACGAGAACGCGCCCGAAGCGGCAGTGGTCGACGGTCTGGACGTGTATCCGGTCTCCACCATCGAGGAGGCACACGGCCTGTTTGCGGGCAACGGACCCGCGCCGTACGAGCGCGCTTCCCGAAACGGCGCGCCGGGTGAAGAGCAAACCATCCGCGACTTCAGCGACGTGCGCGGGCAGAAAAACGTTAAGCGCGCCCTGGAGGTGGCCGCCGCCGGCGGGCACAACGCGCTCATGGTAGGGCCGCCCGGCGCGGGTAAGACGATGCTCGCGCGCCGCCTGCCGGGCGTATTGCCGCCCCTCTCGCACGCCGAGGCGCTGGAGACGACCAAGATCCATTCCGTCGGCGGCAAGCTCAGCAGCGACGGCCTCGTGACGCGCAGGCCGTTCCGAAGTCCCCACCACACAATCTCAGATGTAGGATTGTGTGGCGGCGGCACGAAGCCGATGCCCGGCGAAATCTCGATGGCGCACAACGGCGTGCTGTTTTTGGATGAGCTGCCGGAGTTCAAACGCAGCGTCCTGGAGGTCATGCGCCAGCCCATCGAAGAGGGGCGCATTACCATTAGCCGCGCGAGCTACACGGCGGACTATCCGGCGCGCTTTATGCTGGTGGCCTCCATGAATCCGTGCCCGTGCGGTCATTTGAACGACCCGAAGCGCGAGTGCGTCTGCTCCCCGGCGCAGGTGCAGCGCTACCTCTCGCGCATCAGCGGGCCGCTCCTGGACCGCATCGACCTGCACGTCGAGGTGACGCCCGTGCCGTTCGACGAGCTGAGCCGCGAGCGCGGTGGCGAGCCGTCGGCCAAGGTGCGCGAGCGCGTCGTCGCGGCGCGGCGCCTGCAGGGCGAGCGCTTTGCGGAGGAGCGCGGCGTGCACGGCAACGCGCAGATGACCACGCGCCAGGTGCAAACGCACTGCGACCTTGACAAAGCGGGGCGGCAGCTCCTCAAGAAAGCGATTCAGCGGCTGGGCCTCTCCGCCCGCGCCTACGACCGCACGCTGGACCGCGAAAGCTGGGGGCGCTGATTCGTGCGACTTCAACGAGTTAGCTGGATGTCCGTAAGTCGCAGCCAATCATACCGATTAAAAATGTCAATGTCACGGTGACAGCGATGGTAAAAGCATTGCGACATCAAGTAAGCAAAACGGTATCAGGAGAAGCTTGTGAACGATTTGCACGTATATGCAATTGTTGCACGAGGAAATGAAGCGCCGGATCGCCGCGCATTGCATCTTATGAAATTCGGGGCGTGCTTTTTCTTTGACACAGTACGTATCTGTTTCGACCCATTTCAGCTCCCGTTGGAATAGAGATACGGAACTTACACGTAACCAGAATTTTGCAGTAAAGGGAAATCAGGAGGTTTGATCCTGCAACTTCGTTCTTACGTTACACATCTTTCCATTTCCCAGCGCGTGCTGCTTGCTTTTTACCGCTTGGGGGCAGTGATGGCTTCTCGCTTCAAAACCAGTACGTGCCGGGAAGATATCAGTCCGTGTGCCGCTGACACCGAGTGGCTTCGGCCCATTTAGCAACTGAGTGAAAGGGATCAACAATCAGTTGGTGAGATATTTGCAGGTCCCTTTGGTGGTATAGAATGGATGATAAGAGTTCACCCGGTTCGTTTTTGCCTTTGCCTACAAAAACGCTTTTATTTCGTATTAAGGAGTATGCGCAATGCCTTTGTGGATGTCTTTTATTCACTGTAGCAATTGCCGTGCTGACGACGGGTCGCGCTCGAGCGCAGAATTCAGCGGGCCGACCTCTCGTTGACGCCGTTACGGTTGGAGCGGGAATTAACTTTTATCAAGGCGATCTCGACCAGAACGTCAACAATAACCCGATCAAGTTTCTGGGTCTCACCAACTTGAACCTTACGGTAAAAGGAGAGCGCCGCTTCAGGGAATTCGGTGCAGGGGTTATGCTGACTTACGATCGGTTTACGGGGAAATCTTCCAACATTGATTTTGCAAACAACGCTGTGGGGCTGAATCTTACGGCCAGTTATGACCTCCCGGTTTTACCCTCTGACTTAGTGCGCGTGTTTGTGGGGGGAGGACCCATGTTGCTCGTTCCGAACTACTATCGATTCTCCGAAAGTTCATTGCGAGAAAATGACAAGAGGGGAACGCGCTTTGTAGGGGCGGTCATGGTCGGGCTTATTATCCAAAACCGCATTCATATTGGTTTTCGGACTACGTCGACCGACTATCTGGATGGCTCGGCGGATGCGGGTAGCAGCAACGATTATCTTTCATTTGTCAACCTGGGATATCGTTTTACGCTGCCTTAGAGCGCGTGGGCGATGTCGCGTTAGAAGTCAAGTTCAAGCATCTGATCATGAAAGCAAGTAAATACGTTACATTCATTCTGCTCGCGGCGCTGGGAATGTTCGTGCTCGTGCCGGCAGCTTCAGGCCAAACTCTTTTCGTGGAAGGAAAGACGCCTCTCCTGAGAAATACCGCTCCGGGACAGGCCGGGAGTATCCAATCTTCGGTGCAGGTGGGGGCGCAACTCTGGTACACAAACCTGTTTCGCCTTCAAGGTAGCGTAAGCTATCAGCAGGCCCTCTCGGCGGGGGGGGCTTTGCAGGCGCATCCTTTCCGTCTGGATCGGATGAGTCCCTACGGCTTTGTCGAGGTAGAACGGGTTTTTGCGAACAGGCAGGCCGACGAACGGTCAATCGTATCGTTGGGAGTAGGCCTGGAGTACGAGATGAACAATACCGTTTCAGTGCACGGCGCGCTTGCCCGGCAGTGGAACCTGTCGCAGGATCTGATGGGCGACACGAATCTGGGATCGAGCGTCGCTCCTCGACTGGGGGTTTCTTTCAATCTGGGTGGTTTTATGGCCGACCGGTCCGAGCCGACGAGTGATGAGCCGTTGGTTACAACCGCCAGTGCCGACAGTATCGAGTCGGAAGGCGACGAGAGCGAAGGCGAGACGCCTTCTTTTGGCAACCCGACCCCTCCGGGCCGGCAAGGTAGTGAGGCAGAACGTGCACCTACCGGTGAAAGAGAACCGCCTGCTCAGCAGCAGGGCGGCGAAGCGGAGCGCGTCCCCACCGTCGACGGCGGCGGACCTCCGGCCCGGCAGGGCGGCGAAGCGGATCCCGCGCCTGCTGCTCCCAACGACGGTGACGCTAACGCGCCTCTCGACGAGAAAGATGAGATGGTGCGCATTCCCGACGGTACGTTCCTCATGGGATTGACGGACGAAAATCCGCTTCAGTTGCAGCAAGCTGGGCGCAAGCGTATTACTGTCAGTTCGTTCTACATGGAAAAATACGAAGTGTCAAATGCCGAGTACCGGGCGTTTCTCGATGAGCTGTCCTCCTCGGAACGCCAAGACATGCTGCCGGACTCCACAGTCTGGGAAGAAACGGGCAGCCGTTCCAACTGGCAAGAATACTTCCGAGGATCGGCTTACAGCGACTACCCGGTGATCGGTGTCACCCACGAGCAGGCGCGGAGCTATTGCGAGGCGCAGGACAAGCGCTTGCCTACGGAAGCGGAATGGGAGTACGCCGCACGCGCCGGTCGCGTGGGGGGTATCTACCCGTGGCCGGGCTTTGAGCCGCGCAACGAAGAGGGTAAATACCTGGCGAACTACAATCCGGGGCGCGGCGGCTACGCGGCGGATGGGTACGCTTTCACGGCTCCCGTGGACGCTTTCCCACCCAACGCCTGGGGGCTTTATAACGTGAGTGGCAACGTGGCGGAATGGGTGCGAGACGCCTTCACGCCCTCGTATTCCAACCTCTCGGACTTCAACCCACTCTACGAAAGCTCCGAAGAGACGCGCCGGGTCGTTCGCGGCGGCTCCTGGGCTTCGGATGCGTTCTACATCGGCGTCGGCGTGCGCGAGGCCCAGGAGATGACGGAGGCTTCTCCGTACATTGGGATTCGTTGCGCCATGAGCGTTGCGAACGCTAATCAAAACGCTCAGCCGGATACGACAAACGGCAACTAATTCACTTCATTTGCTTTTCTTCCAACCAGATTGGATAAGTAGCTATGGCTAAGACTGACAGCACACCAACCATGTCTCGTGTCACGCATGTGCTGGGCTTCTTTATCGGCATTTGCGGCGCACTGGCGATCCTCGGCGTGTTCTTCAAAATCACCGGCGGTTCCTTGTTTGGGATTGGGTATGAGGTGTTCATGAAGGCCGGGTTTATGGGGGAGGCCGGAGCCTTCCTGATCATGGGAGCGCTCGAGCTTATCAGCGCCTTCCTTGTCAAAGGGGACGACGATAGTCGCGCAGACGATGAGAACGAGGCCGTTTCCGTCAGCAACGAGCCGGCGGCGGCGCAGCTGCGGCAGATGATGGATGAGAAAGCCAGCGAGCAACTCGATGAACTGATGACGGCGCTCGGCGAGGAGGTCAAGGCGTTTGGCCGCGAGATGCGCTCCATGCGTGAGGAGATGAGAAACGTGCGTTCTGCTGCGGAGACCATGAAGACGGAGATGGAGGCCGCCGGCGGCGGGCAACTTACCGAGGAAACGGAAAAACTGGCGGGCAACGTGCAGCGGCTCAGCTGGCAGCTCGGCGAGGCGGGCAACGACATGGAGCAGGTGCAGGCCGTCGTGCAGAACCTGCGCGCGGCGCTCGGCAAGACGCAGGCTGGTGAGCTTGAGCACGATGCCGAACGGCTCGGAACGGGCATGAAGCAACTCAGCGACGAGGTGCACGAGATGAGCGGAGAGATGGAGCCGGCCCGAAGCGCCGTCCAGGCCATGCGCGCCGAGCTGGAGCGCGTTACCGACGGCAACCTGGCCGACAACGCCGAGGCGCTCGGCAGCGAGATGCGCGGCGCGGGGGAGTCCGTGGAAGCGGCTCGCAAAGACCTCGACCGCATGGCGGCTCGCTTCCGGAAGTTCAACGATCCCGGCTCTGATCCCAGCTCCTCGGCGCATTCCAACGGTCAGGCCGAGCATAAGCACGAGCAACGCTCGCGGAAGCAATGACACGTTTTACTGATGCTAACAAGAACTACCAGAATATCCAGGCAATCGTCCCCGATGCCGCCTACAGGTGAACGAAGATGGGGTGGTAAGAAGAAAAGAACAGGTTCACAAAGCCAGACTCCTCATCGTCTCCTCTTCCGATCTTCTTCCCGCCGAGCCGGGCGCTTAAATCTGTAGATCTTTTCGTACACACCATAATCTCTCTCTGATGCTGTTATGATGGATCGCATCAAGGATCTGCGCTATCAGATCATGCTGGCTCTGTATATGCCGATCCTGCTTTATGCTTTCAGCACCTTCGACGTGAGCGAGGAGTCGTACGCCGTGCAGAGCGTCGATCCCGTCGTCACGGGGCAGCAAACGGTGGTGCTGGGCCAGCCTTTCCAGGCGAAGGCGTTCTTGAGCGTCGGGCGTGAGCCTTTCAGATGCAGACGAATGAGCTTTTGTCGGAAGGGGAGGACGAGAAGACCGTTTCGTACGACGGCACCTTCCGTTTTCAGCAGGTCGACGGGGAGGTCTCGCGCATTCCGGTGAATGGGCAGTTTCGGGTGCGACGCCCGGAGATCGTGGCGACCAGCGAAAACGCGCAGTCGCTCTACCGGCGCTGCTTGAACCGCCTCCGGATCCGCGTGCCGGGCCTCGAAAACCGCACGTTGCGTCTGGAGTACGGCGGCCAATCGACCGAGGGGCAAACCATTGCGCTTAGTCCCGGCGGTAAGCAAAGCACGGTGGACGTATACCTCGCCGATTCTACCCAGAGCGACGACGTGTACCTCGGCCAGAAGCAGTTCTCCGTCATCAGCCCGCCGCGTCCGGACATTAACGTCCGGAACGCGGGGCGCGACATCCAGAACGGCGACAACCTTCCGAAGCGGCGTGCGAGCTTAAATTTCAGTTTTGAGCCGGACGAGGAGTTTCGCAGTCGCTTCCCGCAGGACGCCCGCTACCGCGCAAGCCGGGCGACGGTTTTCTTGCGTCAGGGCCTCGCGGCCAGCGAAAAGCTGGGCACCTTTGATCTTTCGAGTAACGGTAGGCTCGTTCTCACACGTCAACTCCGCAACGCCGAGCCGGGCGACCAGATCACCGTTC
>PXTQ01000082.1 GCA_003022505.1 Bacteroidetes bacterium QS_8_64_10
TGGATGCGCTCCTCGCCGCCGCCCATCTCGGCTTCCTTGCGCCGCCGCTCCAGGTCGTCGAGAAGGTTATCGGGCGCGTTGTCGTCAGCCATTTCCGTCGAAGGTTTTCCGAAAAAAACGTATGCGTAATTGCTCGAACCAGTGTTAGAGTGTTCCGGTGTTTAGGCATGCGTTATCAATTTTGGAGGTCGATAACATGCTAAAACACGCGAATACTTGAACACTCGAACACCTCAACACTCCAACACCCAATCACCGAAAACGCTGCTGTACGGCATCCGTGAAAGACACAGCGGCGTCGCCGTAAATATCGACCTGGTGCTTGCGAAACACCTCGCGGGCCACGACCTGCTGCGCCTCCGACCAGCTCTCCGCGCCGCGAAGCGCCCGAAGCGTCGCGCGGTAGTTCTCGCGCGAGCCGCCGAACAGGTTGTCGAGATAATACGAGCGATTCTTCGCGCCGCGCTCGCCCAGCACCTCGCGCTCCAGATCGCTTAGCGCATCCGAGGGCGACGGTTCCCGTTGCCGCGATGAAGACGACGCTCCTTCGCTGCCGCCGCTCGTGCTCTCGCTGCCGCCTCTACCTCCACCGCCGCGAAACTGCTGCCAGCGCGGCACGGCCTCGCCCGACGCTTCCGTCTCGCCGGAACGACGACGCTCGGCACCGGGGGACTGCTCGCGCTTCTTTTCGGGCGTGCCGCCGCGCTCCCCCGGCTGAAACTGCTTCCAGAGCGGCACCGGTCCCTCGTCGTCGCCGCCGTCACCGGCTTTTTGCCGCGTCTGATCGTCAGGCTCGCCGGAGGTAGCCGATTGCTGCCCGGCGGCAGGCGCTTCGTTGTCGGCCTCCAGCCGCCTGCGCAGGTCCTCCCGCGTCAGCGCCTCCTCGCCTCGGGGTAGCCGCGCTGCCAGGTCGTCGCGCTCTTTTTCCTCGAAGAACGCGCGCAGGAGCGGCGCGGGCGCGGCGTCGTTCGGACCGCGCCGGGCGCGCCCCGCGAACGCGAACAGCGGCTTCAGCATACGGCTCCACTCGGCGGGTGTGTGATCGCTTGTCATGCGCTGGTCAATGTGGCGCAGCATCTCGGCAAAGCGGTCAGCGTTCATGCGCTCGATCTCGCGTTGCTCCGCGTACTGGCGCAGCACGCTCCCGAAGTACGAGTACGCCGAAAAGAAATTCATGCGCTGCAAGACGTGGCGGGCGGGCACGCTATCATTCTCCGCAAAGACGAACCGCCGGAGCGCGGCGCGCGGGCGAACGAGGTACGCGCCCGTTTCTCGCGTAGCGCGGTGCAGGGCTGCCTCCCACTCGCCGGCGGGTATCCGCGCGTGGTTTTGAGCGGATTGCGCAAGCGTCTCGAACGCCTCCCGCACGTCCGGGGCATCGTAATCGATCCAGCCGGTTCGAGCCTCGCGCAGGCGCACTACCTCACGTCTGGCCTGCTCATCCAGAGCGTGCCGCAGGAAGTGCGCGACCGGTCCCGGCAGCGCCACCTCCTGAAGCGCCTTGCGGTCGTAGGCGCGCTCCGGGGGCAGCTCGCGCAGGAGAGCGTCGGCAAGCGAGTCGGCGAGCGCTCGTGTCATTTGTCGGTTGCCAAAGTTCAGAAAGAAAAAACTTGCGCAAACTCTTTACGCACCAAATTTTCGCGCAGCCCATTTGTTTTTGTCACAGTACGAAAGCCCACACAAGAAAGGAAAATAGCCCTGATTCACCAGACTGTGAAACCAGGCATGGCCGGTCGAATAGAAAGAAGCAGCGTTAAGCATCTCGAAACCGCCCATTACCTCCATCTCAAGCGTCATGGCAACATCTACGCGGAAAGAAGACAAGCAGGATGAGCGCGCGCAAGATGCCGCCGACGAACAGGCATCGAACGAGCAGGCCGAGAAGCAACAGGACGACGCGGACGCCGCCGCGATGGCCAATGGTCAACCCGACGGCGAAGCCTCCGACGACGACCAGCCTGACGCTGAGAGCGACGACATCGCCGAGCAAGCACAAGACGAGAAGCCGCAGGGCGAAGCATCCGGCGAGGACGACAGCGACGAAGAACCGCAAGATGCGAATGACGAGTCGCCGGCGGGTAAGCCTATCGACGTGCCCGGCGAGGCGAGCCTGGAGGTCGAGTTCAACACGTACCCGGCGAACAGCTACGCCCACGACGACCTGGGCTTCGAGGAGGACGATCTCATCGAAATATACCGCAACATGCTCCTTCAGCGCCGCTTCGAGGAGCGCTGCCGCCAGATGTATCAAAGACAAAAAATCAGCGGCTTTTTGCACCTCTACATCGGGCAAGAGGCCGTCTCCACCGGTTCGATTCAGGCCATCGGCCTCGGCGAAGATACCGTCATCACCGCCTACCGCGATCACGGCATGGCCCTGGCGATGGGCATGGAGCCGGACGCCTGCATGGCCGAGCTATTCGGCAAAGAGACGGGCGTCTCGAAAGGCAAGGGCGGCTCGATGCACTTCTTCGACGCCGAGCGCCGCATGTTTGGCGGGCACGGCATTGTGGGCGCGGGCGTGCCGCTGGGCGCGGGCATCGCGTTTGCGCACAAGTACCGGGGCGACGACGAGATCTGCCTCTGCTTCTTCGGCGACGGTGCGGTCAATCAGGGCGCGTTTCACGAGGCCGCCAACCTCGCGGGTCTGTACGACCTGCCGGTGGTGCTCATCTGCGAAAACAATCAGTACGGCATGGGCACCCACATCGACCGCGCGATGGCTGAGTCGAAGGTCTATCGCCATGCTGTCAGTTATGACATGCCCGGCGGCGTCGCCAACGGCATGGACGTGTTCAGCGTGAACAAGGCGGTGCGCGACCACGTGGAGATGGCGCGCGAGGGGCAGCCTTCACTCCTGGAACTCAAGACGTACCGCTATCAGGGCCACTCCATCTCGGATCCCGCCAAGTACCGCGCCGAGGGCGAACTGGAGGGGCAGCAGGAGCAGGACGCCATCGCCCGGCTTCACAAGTACATGCTGGACGAGGACCTCGCCAGCGAAGACGCGCTCGACGAGATTGACGATGAAGTGAAGCAAGAAACGAAAGACGCCATCGAGTTCGCCGAGGAGAGCGACCTGCCCGACGAGGAGGCTATCTACGACGACGTGTACTCCGAGGACGACTACCCCTTCTTGATGCGCTGAGTCGCGTTAGCGCGTTTTTTTCTCTCGATGTACGGGCGACGCGGCGCGTCGCCCCGACATGAACAAGCAAATACCGACACTGAAAAATGCCAGAACTGCAACTCCGCGAGGCCATCCGCGCCGCCATGACCGAAGAGATGGAGCGCGATGAGGACATATTTCTCATGGGCGAGGAGGTGGCCGAATACAACGGCGCCTACAAAGTAAGCAAAGGCATGCTCGACCAGTTCGGCCCGGAGCGTATCATCGACACGCCAATCTCCGAAAACGGCTTCGCGGGCCTCGGCCTCGGCGCGGCCATGAACGGGCTGCGCCCCATCATCGAGTTCATGACGTTCAACTTCTCGTTCGTGGCCTTCGATCAGGTCGTCAACAACGCGCCCAACATTCGCTACATGAGCGGCGGGCAGTTCAAGCTCCCCATCGTCTTTCGCGGGCCGAACGGTGCAGCGGGGCAACTCGCGGCCACGCACTCCAACTCGACGGAGAGCCTGTACTCCAACTTTCCCGGCCTCAAGGTGGTCTCGCCCTCGAACCCCGACGACGCGAAGGGCCTGCTCAAGACCGCGATCCGCAACGACGATCCGGTCATTTTTCTGGAAAGCGAACTGATGTACGGCCTGAAGGGCGAGGTCTCGGACGAGGACGACTACACCATTCCGATGGGCGCGGCGCGCGTGGCGCGTGAGGGCGAGGACGTAACCATCCTGGCGCACTCCAAGAGCTACCACGTCGCCATGGAGGCCGCCGAGGCGCTCGACGAAGAAGGGTACGACGCCGAGGTCATCGACCCGCGCACGATCAAGCCGCTGGATCTGGAAACCATTGCGCGCTCGGTGAAGAAGACGAACCGCCTCGTCGTCGTTGACGAGAGCAACCCGTTCGCCAGCTTCGCCTCTGAGGTGACCCACCAGATTCAGGACGAGGCGTTCGACTTTCTCGACGCGCCCATCGCCCGCGTTACCGCGCCGGACACCCCCGCGCCCTACGCCCCCAACCTGATGGACGAGTACATGCCCTCCGCCGAGGAGATCGTGGCCGAAGCGAAGCGCGTGATGTACGTGGAATAAGGTTTCAGGTTGGCAGGTTTGCAGGTTGCAAGTTTTTTGCTGCAACCGCGCTGCCAGCCTTTCATCAACCTGCAACTTGTAACTTTCAAACCTGACAAACTTAAAAAGATGGCCGAAGCCGTAGAAATGCCGAAGCTCAGCGACACGATGGAAGAAGGCGTGCTCGTGGGCTGGCAAGTGGACGAAGGCGACGAAGTGGAAATGGGCCAGGTGATCGCTCAGGTCGAAACCGACAAGGCGACGATGGACCTGGAGGCCTACGAGGACGGCGTGCTCCTCAAGAAAGTGATCGACGAGGGGGAGGCGGTACCCATCGGTCAGCTCATCGCCGTCATCGGCGAGGAAGGCGAAGACGTCTCCGAGATCGTTGGCGAAAACGGCGAGGCCGACGCCGGCACCGAGGCGGAGGCGAGCGACGATGGAGCAGACGACAAAGATGAGGATGAAAGCGAAGATGTAGAGACGCAGCGTGCTGCGTCTGACGAAGACACCGATGCTGACGAGGACGCCGAGGCGCAGGATGAGGTGCCCCAGGACGAAGAAACCGCCGACGCCGCGAGCGGCGGACCCAGTGGCAACGGACGCCTCCGTGCCTCCCCGCTGGCGCGTCGCATGGCAAGCGAAAACGAGCTGGACCTCGGCTCCATCGACGGCAGCGGGCCGCAGGGGCGTGTCGTGAAGCGCGACGTGGAGGCCGTGCTTGCCGGCGAGAAAGAAGCCGCGCCCGCCGCGCAACCGCCGAGCGGCGACGGCTCGGCTGGGACAAAGCAAGTTCACCGCGCCGCACTTTTATTTGACGGTGGACGTCGACATGGCGAAGGCCGTTTCCTTCCGCCAGGAACTCAACGAACTGACGGAGGAGCAGGAACGCGCCAAGATCTCGGTCAACGACCTCATCACGAAGGCGTGCGCGCAGGCTCTGAAGGAGCACCCGTACGTCAACGGCTCCTACCTCGAAGAAGAGGGCGAGCTGCGCCTCTACAACGACGTGCACGTGGGCGTGGCCGTCGCCATCGACGAGGGCCTCGTCACGCCCGTCATCCGCAACGTCGACCGGAAGGGCCTCGGTCAGATCGCCGCGGAGACGCGCGAGAAGGCCGAGCGCGCCCGCAACCGCGACCTCGCCCCCGACGAGATGGAAGGCTCGACGTTCACCACGAGCAACCTCGGCATGTTCGGCATCGAGGACTTCACCGCCATCGTCAATCCGCCGAACGCTTGTATTCTGGCGATTGGCGAGGTGCGCGAGACGCCGGTGGTGGAGGAGGGCGAGCTGGCCGTCGGCACGCGCATGAAGATGACGCTCTCCTGCGACCATCGCATCGTGGACGGCGCGACCGGCGCGCAATTCTTGGCGACCGTGCGTGAGTACCTGGAGGAGCCGATGAGCCTGATGCTATGACCGGACGGCGGGCCGCAGGGGCGTGTCGTGAAGCGCGACGTGGAGGCCGTGCTTGCCGGCGAGAAAGAAGCCGCGCCCGCCGCGCAACCGCCGAGCGGCGACGGCTACGGAAAAGTGTACGGTAGCTAAAACGCGCTCACAGCACGCGCTTGAGCGCCTCGCGGTCGTGCTGGTTCATGTCGTTCAGGATGAGGTGGCCCATGCGGTCGCGCTTCGTCTCCAGATACGAACGATTCACATCGTTGGGCGGGATCTCGATGGGCACGCGCTCCTCGATTTCGAGGCCGTAGCCCGCCAGGCCCACGTACTTGGTCGGGTTGTTGGTCATGAGGCGCATCTTGCGCACGTTCAGGTCGCGCAGGATCTGACAACCGATGCCGTAGTCGCGCTGGTCCATCTCGAAGCCGAGCGCCTGATTCGCCTCCACGGTGTCCATGCCTTCTTCCTGAAGCTTGTAGGCGCGCAGTTTGTTGAGCAACCCGATGCCGCGCCCCTCCTGCTTCATGTAGAGGACCATGCCCCGGCCCGCCTCCTCGACTTGCTGCATGGCCGCCGCGAGTTGGTCGCCGCAGTCGCAGCGCTTC
>PXTQ01000083.1 GCA_003022505.1 Bacteroidetes bacterium QS_8_64_10
CGTGTCGAGCACGTCATCGAGTAGCGCCTCGGCGTCGTCGGGGTCGCTCTCAATCGCGGATGCATCGCCCGCCTCTTTGTCTGGAGGAGGGGCTTCCGGACCGAACTGTTGCCGATCAGTGTCGTCATCGCGGGGATGTTCGTCCTCTTCCGCCGGAGGCGCGGGGGCTGCCGGTGCGTCCGTCGCAGATTCGTCGCGCGTTTCCGGCTCCTTGTCCGGATGGGAATCCGCCGCGTCCGGCGTCTGCTCATCGTCTGCCGGAGCGTCGGCCCGCGCCGCGACGGTCTCGTCATCGTCCGAGGAAACGTCGTCGTCCTCGTCCGTTTCGCTCGTCTCACCATCCGCGAGGCGTGCCTGCAAAAGTTCGCCGAGCGGTCCGGTGGATAGCCCGTCGCCCTGCGTCTCTTGCGCCACGGCCTCCACCTTCTGAACGTCCTCGATGCACTCGCTGATCGTCGCTTCCGGGGCGTAGCGCAGTTCCACCTCCACGTCCAGGCCCTCGACAAAATCCTTGACGTACGGATGCGTGGGATAGTGCGAGGCCACCACGAGGTGCTGCTGCACGGCCTCCTCATCCACCTCAAAGGCATACGGAAGAAGACCGAGGTACATGAACTGTTTGCGCACCGGCGTGGGAAGGACCGCAAGCACGGTCTCCAAAAACTCCGTCGTGGGGCGGTTCTCGGTAATCTCGGCGTGTCGGATGCCTTCAGCATTGGCGGCCTCGACAAACACCTCCTGGCTGTCTACGTCCGGAAGGTTGGCCAGCACGTCCCAGAGCGGGCGATCCGGTTGGCGCTTTTTCTGGCGGACGGCGCGCACGGCCTGTGTCACGTCGACGGCGTCGCGCTGCAAGAGGCCCATCAGCACCTTGTTGTGAAAGATGCCGGCCATGTCGTCGAGAGCACGCCGGGAGACCGCCTCCTCGTCGTTCGCCTTGCTCGGTTCATCGGCGGGCGTCGACTCGGTTGGCTCGTCGCTGCCATCTTCAGCGGGAGGCGGAGCGTCCTCTTCGCCCACAAAGTCCACGAGCCAGTTGAGTCGCGCGGAGGCGTCGTCCCCGGCGGCGGGCGCGTCGTCCTCGTCGGTGCTGGTCGCCATGGCCCGGCGGAGCGCCTCGAAGTCGACGTCTTCTTTCTCCTCTTTGCCGGAGTCCGTTTCGTAGAGGGCCGCCAGGTGATCCTCCGCATCGTCTTCGCCCTCGCCGTCGTCGCCGCTCTCGTCCTGGACCTCGTCGCGGTCGGGAGAGGCGGAGGAGGCCTGACCGGCCGCGTCTTCCCGCTGCTCCTCCAGCGAGTGCTGGAGCGCTTTCAGGTCGGGCGTGCTCTGCCGGGTGGCCGCGTCGTCTTGCTCAAAGAGCGAAGTGATCTTTTCCCGCGCGGCGTCATCCCAATCCGTCTGCTTCTCGTCATCGCCGCTGCTGCCGGCGGCGGAGTCATCACCATTTCCGGACGAGAAATTTCCGAAAAGGTCTTCCAGAGCACTCATGACACTAACCGAATATTTTTAGCTCAACATCTCTGCCTTCCCACGCGGCAACTGGAAAAGATTGCCGTCTATTGTGCACGCAACTACTGTTCCGGTTCTGACAGACAGCGCTGCTTGCGCCGTCCAGCCCCGAAGGCGCGGGCAGTAAGATATGATTCGTGCTCCCGCGCGAGCTGGATGCCCCAGCGCGCCAGCCAGACGAGTGCTTTTTACGCACTCGAACGGCAGATTTTACCGCATCCATCGCCCGCCCGCACGCACGCAACGCGCAACGTCCAAACGCGCAACCCTCAAACCCACCAACGCGCAGACTCGCCAACGCTACATCCCCATCATGTCGGTCGAGGAGGGCTGGATGAGCGCGATTTCCGAGGAAAGCACCGTCAGGAAGCAAATGGCGATGGTAATGAAAATAGCCACCGCCGTCTGGATCGACTCGACGGTCTGCTCCAGCTTCATGCGCGTCTCCTTCTCGTAGTAATCGGCCATCTGGCGCGCGCTGTTCCTGACGGTGCCCGTCTCCGCGCCCGACTTGAAGCGCGCGATCGCCATCTGCGTAAACACGTCGCTGGCTTTCATGGCTTTGACAAGGCCCGTGCCTTTCGCCACCATCGCGGGGATGGTGACGGTCTTGATCTGGCGCTCCATGTACTTGTTGCCGCAGGCCTCGGCAGCGATGCGGATGACGTTGACGTTGTCTCCCGCACCCGAATACAGAATGGCGAACACGCGGCAGAAAATCTCGATGTTGAGCTTGTGCAGCAGGCTCCCGATGACCGGAAGTCGGATCATGTGCTTGTGCATCAGGAAGGTGCCGCGCTCGGTTCGGATGAAGGCTACGAAACCGATGATAACGACTCCGATGATGCCGAAGACCCACATGTAATTGGCATCCATCCAGTTGCTGAACTCCAGCGTGGCCGCCGTCATGGGCGGCAGCTCAATGTCGAAGTCCTTGAACAGACCCGCCGTGGCCGGAAAAATGTACCACACGTACCAGATGAAGCAGGCGATGAGCACGACCACCGTGATGGCAGGCGTAATCATGGACTTGCGCACGCTCTTCTTGAACTCGTCCTGCCGCTCCAAAAAGCGCGCCGTGGACTCGTAGATTTCGGCCATATTCCCGCTCTGCGAGGCGATGCCGAGCATGTAGGCCGTAAAGTCGCCGAGCTGGTCTTTGTGCTTCATGAAGGCCTGCTTCGCCTCCATGCCGCCCTTCAGGTCGGCGTTGATGTCGCGGATGACCTGGCGCAGGCTCTTCGAGGAGACGTCGCCGACGAGCAGGTTCAGCACCTCGTCGAAGGGCATCTTCTCTTTGAGCAGGTTGGCCGCGAGCCGGACGAACATAATGATGTCGTCTTTGGGCGGCGTGCGCTGGAAGTCGAACAGCTTCTTCCGGACCTTTACGACCTCCAGCCCCATCTTTTCGAGGGCGGACTTCAGTTCCTCTTTCGAGTAGGCCTTCTGCTCGCCCTTGACGACCTCGCCGTTGGGGTGCTCGACCTTGTACAGAAACGTGCGGCGCTGCTTCAGGTCTTGCGAGCGGAAGTTGTTCTTCTCGGCCAGCTCGGCCACTTTCTTCTTTGCCTCGCTCTTCGAGGAGGCCGTGAGCGTGCCTTGGACGGACTGGCCGCTCTGTGCGATGCCTTCGAACTTAAATTCTTTGGCCATGCTGACTCGCCTGCGTGTTTCTTTTGTACGGATAAACGCTGGACAGTCCCGCGTCGCACATGCTGCAAGTTCTTTGCCGCACCACTCGAAGCGCCTCAGCGTCCGCGTGGCGGTCTCGCCGGAGCACGATGACGTAAAAACGTGAACCTTGCCTGCATAAACGTAACGGGTGGCAGTGCGGTATTTCGTATTGCGTATTTCGTGAAGGGGGCAGCGATACCCAATACGCACTGCGGCAATACGACATCGGATCCACAGCCCGCCGGAGCGTGTACGTGAACACGAACGACAACGCGAACTGCACGCCCAGGCCAGTATGAAAATGATCATTCAGCGCCTCCAGCGGTGGATCTTCGGAGCAGACCATTCTATATCGCGCGAATGTGCCCGCGAGCGCGCCCGGCGCGGGGCGGCCTATCTGGATGAAGCCGATCCGGGCTGGCACGCTCGCATCGACCTGGGCGGGCTTACGCTGGAGAGCGGCAGCGCCTGCGTTTTAGGACAACTGCACGGTGATTTTCGGCGCGGGCTGATGCGGGCAAGGCTCTTGCACCTCGGCAGCGCTCCGCGCGCCAGCGTCTCGCCCGTGCGCTACGGCTTTCAGTGCGTGCGAGGCGTCTCCGACGAGGAAACCGACCGCGATTTTCGCTTCCTGAACCGCGCCTGGCGCGAGGAGGTGCGTCGGCGACAACCCGCTTCCGAGCGCGAGCGCGCCCCAGACGAAGCCGCGCAGGCCGGCGACGCTACCGTGCCCCGTTCCGCGATGCGGACGAAGCGGGCGTAGGGCGTTTCTACTGACGCGCGGGCAGCTACCGAACGATCATCCCGCTTTTCACGGCACTGGCGACCTCGACGGTTGGGGAGTATGTGGGTACTGCGGTGTCAACTGTCATTTTACGTATTGAGCCGAGCGACCAGAAAACACAAAAGCTGGCAAGTCATTCCGCACTCGATGCGGGTGTCCGATCTGCGCTGCCAAGCGCACAATCTCCGACAGTCTGACTGCCAGACCCAGGGAGATTCCTGATCGGGGTCAGGAATGACAACTTCGGTGTTTTCTGGTCGCGTTCTTCAACTTGAAAAATCAGATTTGACACCGCAGTACTTTTCCTGATCGCCCCCCCTCCATACTCTCGTACTGAAAGGCAGCGTCGTTGCCGAGATTATCACGTGCGGGTCGGCAAAAAACCTTCGCTCCCATGAAGTTACGCGAGTTGCTCCGGTTGTGATGCCGTCGGTCCACCGTCCGATGTTGCGCGCTCGGTGTCGCGGCGTTCCGGCTCGCGCGGAAACGAGACGGTAAACGTCGTGCCCGCATCCGCCTCGCTCTCCACGCTGATCGTTCCATTCATCAGTTCCACGAGACGCTTCGTGATCGCCAGGCCCAGCCCGCTGCCACCGTGCTCGCGGTCCAGCCCGCCGGACTCCTGCCGGAACTCGTCGAAGAGATGCGGCAAGAACTCGTCGTCGATACCGACGCCCGTGTCGCGCACCAGCAACCGCACCTGCTCGTTCGCATCTTCGACCCTCACCGTCACGCGGCCTTCGTCGGTAAACTTGAGCGCGTTGCCTACCAGGTTGTTCAGGATACGATGCAGGCAGGCGGGATCCAGGTGGGCGCGGGTGGACGAGCCCTCCACCGAAAGATCAAGGCTCTGTTGGCGGGCCGTGTGCTTGTAGAGCGAGACAGTTTCCCGTGCTTCCGCCAACACGTCCACCTCCTTCATTTCCACAACAAGCTCGTCGCGTTCCAGCCGCGCCATGTCGAGCACCGAGTCGAGAGTGCGCTGGAGACGCCGGGCGTTCT
>PXTQ01000084.1 GCA_003022505.1 Bacteroidetes bacterium QS_8_64_10
TGGCGGTAGTACTGCGCGAGGGTGACTTCGCTAAACTTGGTCGCCATCCCCAGCACCGCCGTCACCCACATCCAGAAGAGGGCCCCCGGCCCCCCGAAGTGAATGGCCAGGGCCACGCCCGCCACGTTGCCCGTCCCGATCGTCGCCGAAAGGGCCGTCGAGAGCGCTGCGAAGTGCGTCACGTCGCCCGGGTCGTCGGGGTCGTCATACGTTCCGCTGGTGACGGCCACCCCGTGCGCGAAGTGCCGGATCTGCGCAAAGCTGGTGCGCAGCGTCAGGTACAGCCCCGCTCCCAGCAGCAGGATCGCCACGAGCGGAATTTCTCCGTCGCCGGCTGGAATGCCGAACTCCCAGACGTAGTACGAAAGCCTGTCAATGATTTGCTGAAAAACGTCCATGTCGGGCGCGTGATTGAATAAAAAAAGCTGCGACGGATTCGCAACTGCACCTTAATATAATAGCCCGGTCCGAAGTGCGCAAACTGCTTCGACTTTCCGGGGGCCGCGTCGCAAGGACGGTTTCGTCTCCGATCCAAACGCCGTTTTGCGCGTAGAACGATGGAGGCCGCAGGTACCGTAGTTATTTGCTGCGCAACCCCTCAGTGAGCAATTTGGATAACGCCCCGATGCCATGAAACGACTGATCGTCCTTCTTTCGCTCACGCTCGTCGCCGTACTCGGCGGCTGCGACCTGGCCGGCGACTCCGATGAGCCGGTCGACGACGCGCCCGACTACGGCGAGATCGACGACGTCAGCTTCACCGAGCACGTCCAGCCGCTCCTGCAGGAACACTTTGCGGAGCTGGAGACCGAACCGGGCCTGCGCCTCGATTCGTGGCAGCGTCTCTTTGAGGGATCCGAGAACGGCGCGGTCGTCATCCCGTTCGACGCCGAGCACAGCGTGCTCTACCAGCTCGCCACGCGCGACAGCCTGCTAAGCGCTGCCGGCGGCCAACCGCTCTCTGGCGAGGAAACGGCGTTTTTGCAGCGCTGGATCGAGGCGGGCGCGCAAAACGACGCGGGCGAGATGCCCTTCGCCGAGGCGCGCGACCTCGTGTACGTCTGCAATCAGAGCGCGGGCGTCATCTCTGTGATCGCGCCCTCGGCCAACGTCGTCGCGCGCCACATCGACCTCTCCGACCCGGACTACGGCTTCGTCGGCGAGGACGCTTCCGGGCAAAGTTCAGCCGGGAGCGCGTGCTGGCGGGCGAGGATGCGCTCATGGGCACCGCTCCGTTCGAGTCGCCAGGGATGCTGGCGCGGCACCCGTCGCGGGATCTGCTCGTGGCGGGCCACACGAAGAGCCTGCCGGACGTGCCGTCCACTGTTGCTGCCATCCGCCCTTCCGATATGACGACCCTCGACGTGATCAGCACGCCGTTTGAGCGCCCGCACGGCGTCGCCCTCCACCCGAACGGGCGCTACGCCTACGCGGCGAGCCTCACTGAGGATGGCCTCGTCAGCATCGACCTCGATAGTGAGAATGAGCTGACGCCCGTGACCTACGACGAGCGGCGCCGGCAGCAGCAGTACGTGCACTTCGGCGTCGCGCCGGGCGGCGAGGAGATGTACCTGACGAGCGAGACGAAGGCGCAGGTGTTGCGGTTCGACTTGAGCGATCCTGCGCAGCCTGCGCCGACCGAAGCCATCGACGTGCCGGAAGCACCGTGGCACCCGGTGTTTGCGGAAGACGGGCAAGCGTTGTATTTCGGCAACAAGGCCGCCAACCGGGTCACGATCCTGTCACGCGGCGAGACCAACGGCGGAACTGGGCTAACCTCGGCCGGAACCATTGGCGGGCCGGGCCTGGCCCAACCGCACGGCAGCGCGCTCCCCGGAGATGGGCGGTATCTCTACATCTCCAACAACAACCGTCAGGGCGGTTACACGCCGCGCTACCCGTTCGACCGGGGCACCGAGGCGCTTCCGCCGGTGGGCACGGTCGTCGTGATCGACACGCAGGCGTTCGAGATCGTGAAGGTGCTGGAGATTGAGGAGTACCCGACGGGGATGAATGTGCGCAGGCCGCCGGACGGCTGACCGCAGACGGCGATGAAGGCTTCAGAGTGCAACCATTTCCTGCAACTTGCGCACGACCTTCTCAGCAGTGTCGGCGTCGATACGTCTGAGGCGCTTCACCAGGCACGTCTTGTCGACGGTGCGAATCTGATCCAGTACGACTTGCCCCGTCGTCGCCTGAGAGGTGCATGGCGCGCGCGTGGGGTAATTCTTCTGCGTCGTCGTCATGGGGAGTACGACGACGGTGCGGATGTGCCGGTTCATTTCATCCGGTGAGACGATTAGGCACGGGCGCGTTTTGCTTGATCGCCGCCGCGCGTGGGATCCAGCGATACGAGATGCACCTCGAAGCGTTCTACATCCATTGCCATTCGCTTGCTTCCCAGTCCGTTCCAAATGACCGCTTGAACTTGCATCAGGAATGAGCGTGTTTCTTGAGGAGGAAAAAATCACACCTCCTCCGCCATCGCCTTGCCAGCGGCGGATTGATCGGTTGATTCGTACGCCCCCATCTGATCGAACTTGTCGAGGCGCTCGCTGACGATCTGATCGGGCGATTTGTCTTCGAGCGCGCCGAGGGCGTTGCCGAGCGCGTGCCCCACGGCCTCGAACGCGGCGGGCGGGTCGCGGTGCGCGCCGCCGGTCGGTTCGCTGACGATCCGGTCGATGACGCGCACCTCCTGGAGGTCGGGTGCGGTGAGCTTGAGGGCGCGGGCGGCCTCTTCTTTGTAATCCCAGGAGCGCCACAGAATCGAGGAGCAGCTTTCGGGCGCGATCACCGAGTACCAGGCGTGCTCCATCATCAGGATGCGGTCGCCCACGCCGATGCCGAGCGCCCCGCCGCTGGCCCCTTCGCCGATCACGATGACGACGATGGGAACGGGCAGACGCGCCATCTCGAAGAGGTTGCGCGCGATGGCTTCGGCCTGGCCGCGCTCCTCGGCCTCCATGCCGGGATACGCGCCGGGCGTGTCCAGCAGCGTCACGACGGGCTTGCCGAACTTGGCAGCCGTTTTCATGAGCCGCCGGGCCTTCCGGTAGCCTTCGGGGTTGGGCATCCCGAAGCGGCGGTGCTTGCGCTCTTTGGTGTCGCGGCCCTTCTGGTGGCCCATCAGCATGACGGTGCGGTCGCGGTAGCCGTAACGGCTGCCCCGGAACGTGGCGAGGCCGCCCACGAGGGCGCGGTCGTCGGCGTAGAGGCGGTCGCCGCGCAGTTCCACGAAGCCGTCGGTGAGCGCCCCTACGTAATCGAGCGTGTAGGGACGCTGCGGGTGGCGAGCGATCTGCACGCGCTGCCACCGCGTGAGGTTCGAGTAGATGCTCGACCGCAGCCGCTCGGCGCGTCCTTCCAGCGCCTCGATCTCCTGATCCAGGTCTACGTCTTCCTGCTCGGCGGCCAGGGCGTGCATCTCGTCGAGCTTCTCTTCCAGCTCCACGAGCGGTTTCTCGAAGTCGAGCAAGTGTTTGTCGTTAGAGGACGAAGCCATGACGTTCGATGCGTTTCAGGGCAAGTGCACGTTGGGGCGAATTACCGACTGCTTTCCAGCCGTGCGGGGGAGGGAAGCGCGCACGGCGTCCGGTAGATACGCCCGGAAAGCGGCTGGGTTCGTCACCGCAGCAGGTCGCGCAGCCAGCGGCGTCCCATGCCCAGCGCGGCGCGCACACGGATGCCGGCCTTCAGAAAGCGCACGAAAAGCGGGTCGTAACGCTCCGCAAAGTGCTTGTCGACAAACTGAAGCATAGCCCGGTAGAAGAGCCGCACGTACTCGCGGTCGCCGCGCCGCGTGCTCTCGCCCTTGAAGTGCGTGATCTGCGTCTCCGGTGTGTAGTAAATCTTCCAGCCCGCCTGCTGGATGCGGTAGCACCAGTCCAGGTCCTCACCGTACATGAAGAAGTCCTCGTCCAGCAATCCGGCACCGCTTCGGTTGGCGCGTTGGCGCGTTGGCGCGTCTCGCGTTATGAGTTCGGGATTTGCCGGTGCTGATTGCTCTTCTTTTCCTTCCCTCTTCCTTTCGTCCTTTCGTCCCTTCCCCCGTTCTCCCGCGCTCCCGTTCACTCGTTCTTGCGCGCTCCCGTTTTCGCGCTTCCATGTCTGCTGTGAGAAGCGGAGGGCGGCGCGGCGCACCATCATGCAGGCGCCGCTCAGGGCGTCCACCTCGGCCACCTCGTCGCGAGGCAAAAAGCTCAGATTGTAGCGCGCGAAGCGGCGGCTGTTCGGGAAGAGGCGGCTCAGGCCCAGCATCCGGTAGAGCGCCACCATCGGGGTAGGGAAGGCGCGACGGCTCTCCGGGGCGAAGGTGCCGTCCGGCCCTCGGATCTGCCCGCCCACCGCACCGGCCTCCGGATGATCGTCCAGAAAGCCCGCGAGCACACCGAGCGTGTTCGGCTCGACGAGCGTGTCGGGGTTCAGAAGCAGTACGTACCGGCCTCGCGCCCGCCGGATGGCTTGGTTATTGGCCCGGCTGAAGCCCACGTTCGCGTCGTTTTCGATCAGGTGAACGCCAGGGAACGCGCTTCGCACCATCGCCGCCGAGCCGTCGCGCGAGTCGTTATCGACGACGAACACCTCGGCGGTCAATCCTTCCGTGGCTCGGTCGACAGCCCGGAGCGCTTGCTCCAAAAAGTCGCACACGTTGTAGCTGACAATGACGACGGACACGTCGCACTCGGAAGCGTCTTCCGGCCGAGTTGATTCCTCACGTTGGTGAACTGAAACGTCAGACATGCAAAACGAGCGGGTGCTGAGTCAGAACTTCTTTCGCTGCTGAACGCGCGCTTCCGGAAGTCTTGCAGAATGGTAATACGACAGCACGACGGCAACAACCCTGCGCGCGTGAAGTTTCGCGACGCTTATTCTCTTTTCATCATTCTACCGCATCTGCTATGCCATAAGCCACGGGCCGAATGGGGGAGGAACCGGCGCGTTGAGGGGGCAAGCGAGTTGGGGATTGAAGGTCGCACGGCTCACGTCTCGCCGTTAATGTGAAACCAGCGATAGCCGAACGGGTTGAGGTCCACCTCCAGTGTGGTGTCGTCGCTGATTTCGTGATAGTGGCGCTCGCTCAGGAGGTCGGCCACGCGGCCCTTCGGCTCATCCGACAGGTCGAGCCGCACGGTACACTCCTCCTCGTCGAGGTTGTGCACGGCGATGAGGGAGCTGCTGCGATGGCGGCAGGCGTGCGCGAGGACGGCTTCGTGCCCGGTGTCCAGGATGGCCCACTCGCCCCAACCGACGGCGTGATGCTCTTTGCGCAGCCGGATCATACGCTCCATCCAGTTGAGGCGCGACTCGGGGTCATTACGCTGATCGCTGACGTTGACCCGTTCGTAGCCGTGCGGCCCCTCGCGCAGAACGGGCCGCGCCAACTCGTCGGGGTCAGCCTTCGAGAAACCGCCGTTTTCGTCGTCGGACCACTGCATGACGGTGCGCACGCTGCGGCGCTCCTCCAGCGACAGGTCCTCGCCCATCCCGATCTCCTGCCCGTAGCGCAGGACGGGCGTGCCGGGGAGCGTCAGGAGCAGGCTGTACGCCATGCGGATGCGGCGCTCGTCGCCGTCCAGCATGGGCGGCAGGCGCCGCCGGATGCCGCGCTCATACAAGCGCATATCCTTGTCGGGGGCGAAGGCGTCGAAGACCTCCTGCTGCTGATCCTTGTCGAGCTGGCCCAGGTTGAGTTCGTCGTGGTTGCGCAGGAAATGCGCCCATTGCCCGTCCTCCGGCGGATCCGGCGGCAGGCGCAGGCCCACTTTCAGCGGCTCGGCCTTGCGGCGAGCGAAGGCCAGGTAGAGATGCTGGTTCAGGATGAAGTTGAACAGCATGTGCATCCGTTTGCCGTCGCCGAAGTACTCGCTGACGTCAAAGAAAGGCTCGTCCCCGACCGCCTCGAACGCGAGCGAGAGGAGTTCTCCGGGCGAACGTTCGTACTCGACGAGGGTTCCGTCGAGGTCGAACAGCACGGCGTC
>PXTQ01000085.1 GCA_003022505.1 Bacteroidetes bacterium QS_8_64_10
CGGAGATTCAGGAGGGCTTCGACGGTCTCTACGAAAACCTGAAAGTTCCGGGTCTAACGTGGCTTTTCCAGGGGCCGTTGGCCTGGTGGTCGCGCCTGAATCCGATCAGCAGCCGCCCGTCCGACGACCTCGGCGGCGAGGTGGCGGAGCGCCTGCAACAAGATTCGCCGCAGCGCGACCGCCTCACGAGCGGTGTCTTCCTGCCGGACGCGGAGGACGAGCCGATGCGCGACCTGGAGCGCGCCTTCGAGCTGACGCTGGCGACCTACGATACGACGCGCGCAATCCGTGACGCCGTGAAGTCCGGCAAGATAGAAATGACCGAGGACGAGAAAGAACTCGTCGAGCGCGCGGTCGAGCAGGGCATCGTGAGCCGCGAGGAGGGCAACCGGCTCAAAGAAGCGGAGGCGGCCCGCGAGCGCTACATCGCGGTGGATGCCTTCACGCTGGAGGAGATGGGCGAGGGGAACGTCGGCCCGCAACGCAAAGACGCGGCGAGCGAGCGCAAGCTGCACCGGGGCGACGGCGCCCCCGCCGGAGATGGATCGGCGGACGTCGAAACGGATGCGACGAAGGCGGGCTGACGGGGAGTGGCGCGTTCGTTCGGCGCGACCGCTGAAAGAACCGTAGAGACGTTTCGGGTACTATGCTTCAGAGGCCCAGCGACGGACGCCCCACGTCGCCGGGGACGTACTGACCCGAACGTTGTCTGCTAAACTTCACGGGATTCGCTTCAGAAAGCGATAGGGGTTGGGAAGATGGGACGGTAGGAAACGGAAACGGTTTCAGCACACTCAAAACGTTCGGCTTCTCATCTTTCTACCTTCCTCACCTTCCTATCTTTAGGATGTACGGTCGAAATCTGTAGCCCTCTACGTTTGCGCCCCGTTAAGACACGACGGACTGCCGCCGCGCCACGAAAATAGCGAGGCCCAGCATGAGTGCGGCGAAGGCCGCTGTGACGGTGAGACAGACGGGCAGCGAGGCGAAGGCCGACGGCGCGGCTTCCGGCCAGTAGAGCGCCTGCCGGAGCGCGCTTACCGCGTAGCTCACCGGGTTGGCCGCCATCAGCGTGCGAAGCACTGGCGAGGCACCGTTTGCCGGGAAGAACGCGCCCGACAGCAGCCAGAGCGGGATTAGCACCATCATCATGACGCCGTGAAAGCCGCGCGTGGACGGGATGCGCCAGGCGATCACGAAGCCGAGCGCCGTGAAGCCCAGCCCGACGAGCGTCACCGTGAGCGTGAGCAGCCCGACCCCCGCCGCCGACGCGCTCAGCCCGACGAGCGGAATCAGCAGCAGAAACAGGAGTGCCTGTGCCAGGGCCAGCGTCGTGCCGCCCAGCGCCGTGCCCAGCACCAGCGCCGAGCGCGGGGCCGGAGCCGCCAGCGCTGCCTGCAAGAAGCCCGTCTTGCGGTCTTCCACCAGCGAGATTGTCGAGTAGATCGCCGTAAAGAGCACGATGAGAGCCACGATGCCAGGAAACAGGAACTCCATGTAGCCCACGTCCTGCGGCCCGCCCGCCGGCAGGCGAAACGTACCCTCGAAGCCGAAACCCAGGAGCAACCACAGGCCGATAGGTTGCGCGAGCGCGCCGAGCACCCGGCTCCAGTCGCGCACGAACTTCAGCATCTCGCGCTTCCAAAGCGCTCCGATGGCAGGCATGGCAGAGGTGACACGCATCTGGCTACCGATCACTTTGCGATTAGGCCCATAGAAAAACTGTCGCTCCTTCTTCCAGCAGTCCGCTGAAGCCGCAATATGCCCAACTCCGATCCGCCTGACGACAGCGAGCGCCGCTACGAAAAGTTTAACGCTCTCGGCTGGGCCGCCTGGCTCGGCGGGCAGGCCGTGCGGCTCGCCGCGCGCGGCATCGACCGCTCGGCGCGCGGGGTCGCCCGCATCGCTGCCGACACGGAGCGTGCCTATCGTCAAGGGCGCGACGACGGCGTAGACGACGCCAAAATCGTCGAGGAATGGGATGACCGGGACGGCGGGCGGCAGTCGGCAGACCGCCGTAAGCATTAACTGCCGTCCGCTGTCTGCCGTCCTCAGCTGACCACCGTGCCCTCGGCGGCTCCACTGCCGTTGGTAGACGAGGCCTGAAGGCGCTTCTCCGCCTCCGGCACTGCAAACAATTCGTGCGGATCCGTCTCCGGCTCGTCCAGCAGCACGTGCTCGGTCATCTCCTCCATGCGCTCGACGTACGCGACCTCAATGCCTTCCAGTGCGTCGTCGTTGATCTCGCGCACGTCTTTCTCATTTTTCTCCGGCAGCATCACCTTGTCGAGTCCGGCGCGCTTGGCGGCGAGCACCTTCTCTTTGATGCCGCCGACGGGCAAGACGAGGCCGCGCAGCGTGATCTCGCCGGTCATGGCGATGGTGTGGCGCACGCGCCGCTGCGTGTAGATGGACGTGAGCGCCGAGAGGAGCGCGATGCCGGCGGACGGGCCATCCTTCGGGATGGAGCCGGCGGGCAGGTGCACGTGCACGTCCCAGTACTTGAAGGCTTCGTCTGGGATGCCGTACTCGTCGGCGCGGGCCTTCACGTAGGAGAGCGCGGCCTGGGCCGACTCCTTCATCACGTCGCCGAGTTGGCCCGTCAGAATGAGCCGCCCCGACCCGCGTGAGACGCTGGCCTCCACAAACAGGATATCGCCGCCGGCGGGTGTCCACGCCAGACCCGTCGCCACGCCCGGCACCTCGGTGCGTTCGGCCACCTCCGAGAAGTGCTTGCGCGCGCCGAGGTATTCCTCCACGTCATCCTCCTCGACCGTCGCGGTCTCGACTTCGCCCGTGGCTACCTTTTTCGCTACGCCGCGCGCCACCGAGCCGATTTCGCGCTCCAGCTGGCGCACGCCGCTCTCGCGCGTGTAGCCGTCGATCAAGAGTCGCAACGCGTCGTCGTCAAGGTCGAACTGCTCCTCCGAGAGGCCGTTGCGCTCCACCTGGCGCGGCTCCAGGTACTGCTTGGCGATCTGCAGCTTCTCGAACTGCGTGTAGCCGTTGATCCCGATCAGCTCCATGCGGTCGCGCAGCGGGGTCGGGATGCGGTCGAGGTAGTTGGCGGTCGCAATAAAGAGCACGTTCGAGAGGTCGTAATCCAGCTCCAGGTAGTGATCGTTGAAGTTATCGTTTTGCTCCGGGTCGAGCACTTCCAGAAGCGCCGACGACGGATCGCCCCGGAAGTCGGAGCCGAGCTTGTCGACTTCGTCGAGCATAAAGACGGGATTGCCTTTGCCGGCTTTTTTGAGGCCCTGGATGATGCGGCCCGGCAGTGCGCCGACGTAGGTGCGGCGATGGCCGCGTATCTCCGACTCGTCGCGCACCCCGCCCAGGCTCATCCGCACGAACTCGCGGCCCAGCGCGCGGGCAATCGACTTGCCGAGGCTCGTCTTGCCCACGCCGGGCGGCCCGTGGAAGCACAGGATCGGCGCTTTCATGTCGCCCTTGAGCTTCAGGACGGCCAGGTACTCCACGATGCGGTCCTTCACGTCTTCCAGCCCGTAGTGATCGTCGTCGAGCACCTCTTGGGCGTGATCGAGGTCCAGCTGATCGTCGGAAAACTCGCACCACGGTAGGTCCAGCAGCCAGTCCACGTAATTGCGCGTGACGGCGTAATCGGGCGCGGCGGGATTAGTGCGATTCAGCTTCTTGAGCTGCTTGTCGAGCATTTCTTCTACGTGCTCCGGCAGCTCCTTCTCTTCAGCGCGCTCGCGCAGCTCCTGCGCCTCCGCGCCGCCGGGACCGCCTTCGCCCAGCTCTTCCTGAATGGCCTCCATCTGCTGGCGCAGCAGGTACTCACGCTGCTGCTCGTCGACGTCGCTCTTAACGCGCGAGCGAATTTCTTCGGAGACCTCCAGGACCTGCCGCTCCTCGTCAAGCTGGTCCATGACGAGGTCGGCGCGTTCCAGGAGCGAGGTCGTTTCCAGAAGCTCCTGCTTGTCCGCCACGTCCGCCTGCAAGTTCGAGGCGATGAAGTGGATCAAAAAGGCTGGCTCTTCGATGTTTTCGACGGCGTAGCCCGCCTCATTCGGCATGTTGGGCGACATCTCCACGATCTGCAGGGCCAGCTCCTTGATCGAGCGGATGCGCGCCTGGACTTCCACTTCGGGGCCTTGCTCAAGTTCGGCCTCCGGCAGCGGGTTGACGCGAGCGCGGTGGTACGGGTCCTGTTGCGTAAACTCTTGGATCTGGAACCGATGCTGGCCCTGAATGACGATGGACTGCGAGCCGTCGGGCATCGTGATGAGCTTCAGGATGGAGGCCACCGTACCGATCTGATAAAGATCATCGGGGGCGGGGTCGTCGATCTGGCTCTCGTGCTGCGCCACCACGCCGATGGGCTGGTCGTCCTCGAAAGCGTCTTGGGCGAGCTGCAGCGAGGTGTCACGTCCCACGGTGATGGGCAATACCACGCCCGGAAAGAGCACGGTGTTGCGCAGCGTCAGAATGGGCAGCGCGTCTGGCAGATCGTCAGGATCGAGTTCGTCCTCCTCGTCGGGAGGGGTCAGCGGTACGGTTTGTTCCGGGAGGTCAGAGGCGAGTACGTCGGGCAGATCGCCGGGAGGAGTAGGCATACGGGTTCTGTTTGTGGAATCAGAAAGTGGAATTAGTAGTCGTCAAGAAACGAGCCAAACAGCGCAGGGTGTCATTCTGACGGGACGGCGGGAGGTTCCCCCGAGAATCGAGGGGCGAGGATCAATTCCTCATTCTCAATCTCTACCCTCGACCCTCAGATCAACTTCTGAATGAGTGCCTCCAGTTCGTCGATCTGGAAGGGCTTATCGACGACCGCGTTGATGTCGCCGCCGTCGCCTTTGATCTCCGTGTCGCCGGTAAGCAGCACGATGGGCAGATCGCTGCGAGCCTGACGGAGCTGCCCGGCGAGCTGG
>PXTQ01000086.1 GCA_003022505.1 Bacteroidetes bacterium QS_8_64_10
CAAAAGTCCGAGCCGATCAAGATTCTGGGGGACGGTGAGATCGACGCGGCGCTCGACGTGCAGGTGCACGCCTTCAGCGACTCCGCGCGAGAAAAGATCGAGGAAGCCGGTGGCACCGCAAGCGTCATCGAGTGATTTTTGGTCCTCGATCTTTTCGCTGAAAAGTCGAAAGCTGGCAATTAGCAAACGAGGTACGACATGGCCGGACTGGCCGAGAGTATTCGCAACATCTGGACGGTCGAGGAGCTGCGCCGCCGCATTTTGTATACGCTGGGCCTGTTGGTCGTCTACCGCATCGGCGCGTACGTGACGCTCCCCGGCGTAGACGCCGAGATTCTGGCGCAGGCGACGCAGCAGCAGAGCGACAACAACCTGTTCGGCTTCCTCAACATGTTCGTGGGCGGGGCCTTCCGGCAGGCCGGCATCTTTGCGTTGGGCATCATGCCCTACATTACGGCCTCCATCATCATCCAGCTGCTGGGCGCGGTAGTGCCGTACTTTCAGAAGCTCCAGCGCGAGGGCGAGGAGGGGCGCCGTAAGATCACGCAGCTCACGCGCTACGGCACCGTCGGCATCACGGCGCTTCAGTCCATCGGGTTCGCCATCAACCTGCGCTACGGCGCGACGGGTGACGCTATCGTCATTCCGTACTGGTCGTTTATGATATCGAGCGTGGTGGTGCTTACGGCGGGCACCGTCTTCGTGATGTGGCTGGGCGAGCAGATATCAGAGAACGGGATCGGCAACGGCATCTCGCTCATCATCATGATCAGCATCATCGCCTTCCTGCCGCAGTCGCTGTTGCAGGAGTTTCAGTTGTCGGCCAACCTGTTTACTTTCATGCTCGAAGTCGGCATCCTGCTGGTCGTGATTGCGTTTGTAATTCTCGTCTCGCAGGGGATGCGCCGCATTCCGGTGCAGTACGCCAAGCGCGTGGTGGGTCGCAAGGTGCGCGGCGGCACCACGCAGTACCTGCCGCTCCGCGTTAACGCCGCCGGCGTCATGCCCATCATCTTCGCGCAGTCCATCATGTTCGTGCCGGCGACCGTCGCGCAGTTCTTTCCGGGCAGCACCTTCTTGCAAAAGTACGGGAGCTGGTTTTCCAATCCGACGACATGGGCCTATGCGGTCGTCTTCTTCTTCATCTGCGTCTTCTTCACGTATTTCTACACGGCCATCACCGTGAATCCGAAAGAGATGGCCGACACGATGAAGCGGCAAGGCGGCTTCATTCCGGGCGTGCGACCGGGGCGGCAGACGAGCGAGTTTATCGACAACATCCTGACGCGCATCACGCTGCCGGGGTCGATCTTCCTGGGCTTTGTGGCGATCCTGCCCACGTTTGCGATGCAGGCGGGCGTCTCGCAGGGCTTCGCCATGTTCTACGGCGGCACGAGCCTGCTCATTCTGGTGCAGGTGACGCTCGACACCCTGCAACAGATTGAAAGCCACCTGCTGATGCGCCACTACGACGGCTTCATGAAAGGCGGCGAGCAGATGAAGGGACGGCAGATGATGTAACGCCTTCGGCGTGGGGGTGGGGCGTGTATATGTGTGAAAGTGAGTACGCCCGCCAATTTTCCACAGTTGCCAGTATGAAGGCGTAAAACGTGAAACGTAAAGCGTAAGAGGGCTCGCTTACGCATCACGTGGTGAAAAAAGGCGAAAAGGACGAAAACCAGACGTTGCTGAATGGAAAGTATGGTTCACTTAAAGAGCAACCGGGAAATCAACCTGATGCGTGAGAGCGCGGACCTGGTAAGCCGCACGCTGGCGGAGTTGGGCCGGCGCGTGGAGCCGGGCGTGAGCCTGTTGGATCTGGACGCCGCCGCCGAAGAGTTTATTCGATCCGAGGGCGGCGACCCGGCCTTCAAGGGACACGAGGCGGGCGACGGCAACACCTATCCGGCCACGCTCTGCACGTCCGTGAATGACGGCGTGGTGCACTGCATCCCGACGGAGTATAAGCTCCGCGAGGGCGACCTGTTGTCGATAGATGTGGGTGTCTTTCTGAACGGCTACGTAGGCGACATGGCATACACGTTCGCTGTGGGCGAATTGGCGGACGAAGACGCCGCGCTCTGCCGCGTGACGTATGAGTCGCTGCACAAGGGCATGGAGCAGGCCGTGGCGGGCAACTACACCGGCGACGTGGGCCACGCCGTCGAGACGCACTGCCGGGGCTACGGCGTCGTCGAGGGCCTGTGCGGCCACGGCGTCGGGCGCGAGCTGTGGGAGGACCCGCAGGTGCCCAACGTCGGTGAGCCGGGGTAACCGGGGCGGCGCGGCGGTGCACACCGATGACGACGGCTGGAGCGTGCGCACCGCCGACGGCTCGAACTCCGCGCACTACGAACACATGCTCGTCGTTGAGGAGGGAGAGCCGCTCGTTTTGAGCACGTTCGACTACGTAGAAGACACTATCGACGTACCTTACGAACAACCGATCCCAGCGTAATGGCCAAAGAAGAAGCCATCGAAAAAGACGGTGAGGTGCTCGAAGCCTTGCCGAACGCACAATTTCGCGTGGAACTGGAAAACGGGAAAGAGATTCTCGGCCTGCTTTCCGGCAAAATGCGCATGAACTACATCAAGATCCTGCCGGGCGACCGCGTGAAGGTCGAGATTTCGCCCTACGACCTCTCGAAGGGGCGCATCGTGTACCGGTACAAGTGACAGTGCGTTTATAACCGTTCAGGTTAGTTTGAGCCGATGTTGCTTTCCGCACGGGAACGCAAAACGTATTGCGTAAAACGTAAAAAGAAGGCACCCTTGCGTATCACGCATTACGCGAGTTCGGATGAGCAAGACAGCTGAAGCAGGCAACCTTGATTAGGTCCGCCAGACACGTACCGCCTGCTCCTACAACCAACTTTCATCGAACCTGCGCGCTACGCGCCCGTTCATACGGGTTGCGCGCGAACTCCAACAACCCACCGCAATGACCTTTTATGCCTCGTATTGCCGGAGTAGACGTACCCGACTACAAGCGCGGCGAGATCGCGCTGACTGACATTTACGGCGTCGGACAGTCGCGCGCCAACGAGATCTTGGAGCGCGCCGAGATTGACGTAGATGAGCACCCTGGTGATTGGAGCGAGGGCCAGACGCGCCGCGTGCGCCGCATCGTGGAAGACGATTACAAGGTAGAGGGCCAGCTCCGCACGGAGGAGCAGATGAACATCAAGCGCCTCAAGGACATCGGTTGCTACCGAGGCCTGCGCCACCGCAAGGGCCTGCCCGTCCGAGGGCAGCGCACGCGCACAAACGCTCGCACGCGGAAGGGCAAGAAAAAGACGGTGGCGGGCAAGAAGCGCTCGCCCCAGAAGAAGTGATTCGGACGGCAGACCGCCAGCGATGGGGACGACGGTTTCTTGCGCGAGGCTGAAAATCGTAATGCGTAAAACGGCCTCCGTTACGCAATACGTCTGCTTATCAGAAAAGCGAGAAGAGAGCAGTTACGCCAAAAACGACTTTCAACGCAAACGGAGAAAACATGGCCGACGATAAAAGGAGAAAGCGCAAGCGCAAAAAAAACGTCGTTGTCGAATCGAACGGCAAGGCGTTTGTCAAGGCGACTTACAACAACGTCATCGTGACGCTCACGGACCAGTATGGCAACTGCATCGCGTGGTCGTCGAGCGGGTCGGAGGGCTTTAAGGGGAGCCGCAAGAACACGCCCTACGCGGCGCAGACGGCAGCGACCGCAGCCGCGAAAGAGGCGCACGAGTTGGGCCTGGAGCGTGTGGACGTGTTCGTGAAGGGGGCCGGCTCCGGGCGCGAGTCCGCGATTCGCGGCCTGTCCGGCGCGGGCCTCGACGTGGCTTCCATCCGCGACGTGACGCCCGTTCCGCACAACGGATGCCGCCCGCCCAAGCGCCGGCGCGTCTGACCGATTGTTGAGTTGCGATTTTCGATTTCCGAATCGCAATTCGACCCGGCGACAATCGACCTTCGACAATCGACCTTCGACAATCGAAACATGGCACGATACCGAGGACCCAAGCAAAAAGTGGCGCGTCGTTTCGGCGAACCGATCTACGGGCCGAGCAAGGCCCTCGAACGGAAGTCGTACCCGCCCGGTCAGCACGGGCGCGGCGGGCGGCGGCGCGAAAGCGAGTACGCCGAGCAGCTTAAGGAGAAGCAGAAGGCGAAGTATACCTACGGTCTGCTCGAACAGCAATTCGGCAACCTCTTTGAGAAGGCCACGCGCCAGAAAGGCGTCACCGGCGAGATCCTGCTCAAGCTGCTCGAAGCGCGCCTCGACAACGTGGTCTTCCGCATGGGGTTTGGTCGCACGCGCCGGCAGGCCCGCCAGTTCGTCAACCACGGTCACATCCTGCAGGGCGAGCGCGTCGTAGACATCCCCTCGGCGCAGGTGAAGCCGGGCGACGTGGTGGCCGTGCGCCCCAAAAGCCGCAACCTCGACGTCGTGCAAGACAACGTGAGTCGCGGACGCCCGCGCTTCGCCTGGATCGAGGTCGATCAGGAGAAGCGGCAGGGCAAGTTCCTGGACTATCCGAGCCGGGAAGACATTCCTGAAAACATCCGCGAGCAACTCATCGTCGAGTTGTACTCCAAGTAAAGGACGCGCCGCCGGGTCGCGTTCGCCGGAGCACGCGCGCGTGCGAATCGAGATATCTTTCGCTCATTATCCAACCTGTCTTTAGCTGATGGAAGCAACCAACATCAATCACGGGCTTCAGATGCCGGAAGGCGTCCAGATGAAGGACGCCACCGAGACGTTCGGCCGCTTCGTCATCCAGCCGTTGGAGCGTGGATTCGGCGTGACCATCGGCAACGCGTTGCGCCGCGTACTGCTCTCCTCGATGCGTGGCGTAGCCATCACGGCCATCAAAATCGACGGCGTGCAGCACGAGTTTTCGACCGTCGAGGGCATCACCGAAGACGTGGCCGACATTATCTTGAACCTGAAAGGCGTTCGCCTCAAGTCGGGCGAAGGAGCCGACGAAGAAGGTGCCGTGGCGCTCTCGCTGGAAGGTCCCGGCGAGTGGACGGCGAGCGACATTGAGGAGGTCAGCAGCGACTACGAGGTGCTCAATCCAGACCACCACATCGCTACATTGTCCGAAAACGTGGAGGTCAATGTGGAGCTGCGCATCGGCACGGGGCGCGGCTACATCGATGCCGACGAGAACAAGGACGACGACGATCCCATCGGCGTCATTCCCATCGACTCTATCTTCACGCCCATCAAGAACGTGAGCTACAACATCACGCCGGAGGAGGCGCTCTCGCAGGGAGCCAACATCATGCGGGAGCACGTCAACTTCTTCATCAAGATGGACGAGGAGCCGGAGCCGACCGAGGAGGAGAAAGAGGTGGACGCCGAGGTGCAGCGCATCCGCGAGCTTCTGGCGCAGCCCGTCGACGAACTCGACCTCTCGGTGCGCTCGCACAACTGCCTGAAGGCCGCCAACATTCAGGACATCGGCGAGCTGGTGCGCCGCGAGGAGAACGAGATGCTCAAGTTCCGCAACTTCGGGCGCAAGTCGCTCCAGGAACTTGTGGCCGTGCTCAACGACCGGGGCCTGAGCTTCGGGATGGACGTAGAGAAATACCTCGAAGAGCAAAAGCGCTCGGTCTGATTCAGTTGCAGGTTGGCAGGTTGGCAAGTTACAAGCTGTCTCTCCTGTCAGACCTGCAATCTTGTCAACTTGTAACTTGCAAACTTTGTAGGTCATGCGACATCGCAAAAAAGGTAAGAAACTGGGCCGCGCGAAGGGGCACCGCAAGCGCACGCTCCAGGCGCTCAGCCACGCCCTCATCGAACACAAGCGCATCACTACGACGACGGCGAAGGCGAAGGCGCTTCGCCCGTTCGTCGAGCCGCTCATCACGCGCGCTAAAGAAGATACCGACCACAACCGGCGGCAGGTCTTCCGGCACCTACAAAACAAGCACGCCGTCAAGGAGCTATTCGGCGACGTGGCCGCGCAGGTGGGCGACCGGCCCGGCGGCTACACGCGCATCGTGAAACTGGGCCAGCGCAGCGGCGACGGCGCGGAGATGGCGGTCGTGGAGCTGGTTGATTACAACGACGTGAAGCCGGACACTGGCTCCGGGCGCACGCGCACGCGGCGCGGCAGCGGCAAGGGGCGGCGCAACCCCGATGACGAGTGACGCGCTGTTCTTATCAGCGCAAACGAAGCAACGGAGCTTCGCCGGGCAACTGGCGAGGCTCTTCTTTTTTGCCGTGTGCATTTTTTGGTGGAAGCCCTGCTGTGTGGTGTTACGTGGCTCACCGCAAAGATCGCAGAGCACGCTTTATGTGTGAAGGTAAGTATGCGAACGACTTACGCACGTACTTCACGTTCAAGCATCCATACCGCTCTGCGCTCTCAGCGTACTCTGCTGTGAGAACACCCGGAAGCGTTTCGCCAACAACCCACAACAGGGAAGCACTACCGCTGAACCTTTTGCATCTCCGCACTTTTCAACATAGGGCATTTACCGCAGAGGTCGCAGATTCACCGACTCATAGACTCACAGACTCTCCTTCGACATGGAGCACGACATCTGGCACAACGGCGAACTGATTCCTTTTGACGAGGCGCAGATCCACGTGCTGTCGCACGTAGTGCATTACGGCTCGTCGGTCTTTGAGGGCATCCGCTGCTACGACACCGCCGACGGCCCGGCGGTCTTCCGGCTGGAAGAGCACATGCAGCGCCTCCTCAATTCTGCCGAAATATACCGTATGGACGTGCCCTACCCGCTGGAGGCGCTTCAGAAGGCCGCGCTGACGACGATAGCGAATGCCAGTCTCCGCTCCTCCTACATCCGGCCCGTCGTGTTTCGGGGGCAGGGACCGATGGGCGTCAATCCGTTCGACAATCCGGTTGAAACGTACATCGCCGTCTGGGAGTGGGGCGCGTACCTCGGCGACGAGGCACTGGAGCAGGGCGTGGACGTGCAGGTCGCTTCGTGGAGCCGCGCAGCGCCCAGCAGCAGTCCCGCTCTCGCCAAAGCGGGGGGCAACTACCTGAACGCCTCGCTCGTGAAGATGAACGCTGTGCTGAATGACTTCACCGAGGGCATCACGCTTAATCAGGAGGGCTACGTGGCCGAAGGAAGGGGCGAGAACCTGTTTGTCGTGCGCGACGGCG
>PXTQ01000087.1:0-8356 GCA_003022505.1 Bacteroidetes bacterium QS_8_64_10
CGTCCAGGTGGCGCTTGCGCAGGCGAAACGACTTCGGCGTTACCTCGATTAGCTCGTCCTCGCGGATAAACTCGATGGCCTCCTCCAGGCTCATCTCGCGCGGCGGCGGCAGGCGTTCCAACTCTTCGCCTGCCGCCGCGCGCATGTTCGTGAGCTTCTTCTCTTTCGTGATGTTCAGATCCAGGTCCTGCGTGCGGTTGTGCTCGCCCACGATCATGCCGTCGTAGACGACCTCGCCCGGCGCGACGAAGAAAACGCCCCGGTCGTCCAGGTTCAAAAGCGCGTAGGCGGTCGTCTCGCCCTGGCGGTCGGCGACGAGCGCGCCGGAGGTGCGGTGCGTGATGGGACCGGCCCACGGGCGGAACTCCTCGAAGCGGTGCGTCAGGATGCCCGTACCGCGCGTGTCGGTCAAGAACTGCGTACGGAAGCCGATGAGGCCCCGGCTCGGCACCTCGAACGTCAGCCGCACGCGCTCGCCGTCGCTGTGATGCTCGACGCGGGTCATCTGGCCCTTGCGCTCGCCCATGCTCTCCACGATGGTGCCCATATGCTCTTCCGGCAGGTCCGTCACGGCCTTCTCGAACGGCTCCTGCTTCTGACCGTCCTCGGTGCGCGTAATCACCTGCGGCATCCCGACGCTGAACTCGTAGCCCTCGCGCCGCATCTGTTCGATCAGGATCGCCATCTGAAGCTCGCCGCGCCCGAAGACGCGAAAGCTGTTGGCCGAGTCAGTTTCTTCCACGCGGACCGCCAGGTTGCTTTCGTCTTCCTGAAACAGGCGCTCGCGGAGCTGCCGCGAGGTGACGAAGTCGCCCTCGCGCCCGCTCATCGGGCTGTCGTTGATGCGAAACTCCATCGACATCGTCGGCGGATCGACGCGGAGCGGGTCCAGCGGCTGCGGATTGTCGGCGGCGGCCAGGCTCTCGCCCAGCCCGATGTCGCCCACGCCGGCCACGGCCACGATGTCGCCCGGCCCGGTCTCGTCGGTCTCGGTGCGTTCCAGCCCTTCGTAGACGAACAGCTCGCTCACTTGCGCCGTGCTGGTCGTGCCGTCGCGGTGGCAGATCGAGACGTGCTGGCCGTCGCGGAGCGTGCCCTGCATGACGCGCCCCAGCGCGAGCGGTCCCAGGTAATCGTTGGGTTGCAGGCTGGTGACGAGCACCTGCAGCGATTCGTCGGGGTCGCCGGAAGGCGGCGGGACGGTCTCCAGGATCGACTCGAAGAGCGGGCGCAGGTTGCCGAGTTCGCCGTGTAGAGCACCGGGAATTCGATCTGCTCCGCGTCTGCGCCCAGGTCGATGAACAGATCGTAGATCGCGTCCAGCGTCTCGGCGGGGCGGGCGTCCTGCCGGTCGATCTTGTTGATGACCACCACCGCCGGCAGGTCCAGCGCAAGGGCCTTTTCGACCACGAAGCGCGTTTGCGGGAGCGGTCCCTCGGCGGCGTCTACGAGCAGCATGATACCGTCCACCATGCGGAGCGTGCGCTCCACCTCGCCGCCGAAGTCGGCATGGCCGGGCGTGTCGACGACGTTGATCTTGGCCCCTTCATAGCGGAGCGCTGTGTTGTTAGCCATGATGGTGATGCCCTTCTCGCGTTCCAGGTCGAGGGTGTCGAGGACACGCTCCGGCACGTTCTCGTTGTCGCGGAAGAGGCCGCTCTGCCACAGCATGGCGTCGACGAGCGTGGTTTTGCCGTGATCGACGTGGGCGACGATGGCGATGTCGCGGAGGTCGTTCTGGGTCATGGTGATTGGACCGGTACGATTGAGAAGAGGGGGAAGCGACATGGCGTGTCGCTCTTACGACGGGATGAGATGTTAACAGCCGGACCAGCCACGGTTTCGACGCGAGCACAGTTACGCCGCGTGTTCGTCAAGTTTCCGCTTCAGGTTCTTCGCCGCGAGTGGATTAACTTCCGTCTGCGCCGCCACGAAGTGCATCTGCTGTCCCACTCGCTCGAAGACGACGCACGGGCACGTTCAGAAACGAGATGCGCGCCTTCAGCTTCGCGTAGAAGTGTTCCGACGGCATAGTTGCTTGGTCATTTTGCCGTCGCCTCACGCGCCGCTTCCGCCTCGCGCTGAGGCTAAAGATGGTGAGCGGATTTCCGATGAACGAGGGTGACTTCCGTGTGTAATACAAGCAGGTGAGACGTACCTTAAAAAAAGCGTGTGCAGTGCGTACGGAACGTGCGGAGACGATTTTATCTTGCAACCTGCAAACCTGTAACTTGAAACTACTTTCCATGCTCAAGAGAACGAAACGACTTCGGGACTTCGAGAAAGAGCAGATACGGTCGGAGTCGCCGGACTACTTTCGCAATCTCGAAATCTACGAGGCGCTTCACGAAGAGGCCGTTGCCCTCGGTGTTCTTCCCCCGGATGATCCGATGGAGGCCGCACGGATAGACATTCAGCGCACGCGTGTTTTTCATGTTCGAGAAAATACTGACTCGGATCGGGGCGACGCTTGAAGCAGCAGACCTCGATTACATGGTGATCGGTGGGCAAGCCGTTTTGCTCTACGGCGAGCCGCGCCTGACGAAAGACATCGACGTCACGTTAGGTGTGGGGCCGGAGCAGGTTGCTGAGGTCGTCGACCTGGTTCGCCAGATGAATCTCAAGCCCCTGGCCGAAGATCCTGAATCGTTTGTGCGAGAGACGATGGTGCTTCCCTGCCAAGCCTCCGATACGGAAGTTCAGGTGGATCTGGTTTTTTCCTTCTCACCGTACGAACAGCAAGCATTTGAACGTACTCAATCCGTCGAAATGTCGGGAACACATGTCCAATTTGCTTCTCCGGAAGACGTGATCGTTCACAAAATCGTCGCCGGTCGCCCACGCGATCTCGAAGACGTGCGTAGCATCCTGCTGAAAAATCCGTCGGTAGATCAGGAATACGTGCGTCACTGGCTCACGGACTTTTCTGCTTCGTTGGGTCGTCCTTTTCTCGACCAGTTTGAAAACATTCTCCGCGAAGTGGATGGATGACACTTGCCTTGTTTCCACAGCAATTGCCCTGCTTCTCGTTGCTGTTCCCACCGCCGCCGCGCAGGACCTGCCGCTCGCCGCCGACGTGCCGGTGCCGGACGTTCCCGCCTACGTCGAGGATACGCCGCAGCCGCAGAGCGTCATCGGGCACCGCATTGGAACGCGCCACTCAACGCCTGCGGAGGTCGTGCGCTACTTCCGGCGGATCGCCGAGACGTCCGAGCGCGTCCGCCTGAAACGGCACGCGCGTTCCTACGAAGGCCGACCGCTCGTGCACGCCGTCGTGACTGCGCCGAAAAACATGGATCGGCTGGGCGAAATCCGGCGGCAGAGCCAGCGGCTTACGGAAGCGCCGGAATCGGTGAGCGAGGACGAGATCGAGGACATGCCGGGTATCGTCTACATGGGCTACGGCGTGCACGGCGACGAAGCGAGCACCAGCGAGGCCGCGATGCTGCTGCTGTACCATCTGGCGGCGGCGCGCTCCGGTGACGTAGCCGAGATGCTGGAGGACATGGTGATCCTGGTCGACCCGCTCTTCAACCCGGACGGGCGCGACCGCTTCGTGGACTGGGTGAACGGCAATCGGGGCGGGCCCCCCACCGCCGATCCGCAGGACCGCGAACACAACCAGCCCTGGCCCACGGGCCGCACCAATCACTACTGGTTCGACCTGAACCGCGACTGGCTGCCCGCGCAACACCCCGAATCGCAGGGTCGTCTTCGCGTTTTCCACCGGTGGTGCCCGCAGGTGCTCACCGATTACCACGAGATGGGCAAAAACGGGACGTACTTTTTCCAGCCCGGCATTCCGAGCCGCACGAATCCGCTCACGCCCGACCGCAATCAGGAGCTTACCGCCGAGATTGCCGAGTATCACGCCGAGGCGCTGAACGAGGTCGGGGCGCTCTATTATTCGGAAGAATCGTACGACGATTTCTATTACGGCAAAGGCTCCACGTATCCCGACGTGAACGGGACCATCGGCATCCTCTTCGAGCAGGCGTCGAGCCGGGCGCTCAAGCAAAAAACCAACGACGGCGTGCTGACCTACGGCGAGACGATCCGCAACCACTTCGCCACGTCGTTGTCTACGCTCCACGCGGCGCGCTCGATGCGCGAGAAGCTGCTCCGGCACACGCGCGGCTTTTACGCCGGGGCCGAGGAGTGGGCGGCGCGGCAGGACGTGCAGGGCTACGTCGTGAGCCTCGCGGAGGAGCGCACGAAGGCGCAGGCGATGGCAAAGGTGCTGCGACGTCATCGCGTAAAGCTGCATGAACTGGAGCGCCCGCTGGAGGCCGATGGGCGGTCGTTTCAGCCGGGGCGCGCGTACGTCGTCCCTATGAGGCAGAAGCAGGCTCGGCTCGTGCGCGCCTTCATGGAGCGGCGCGTATCTTTTCCTGACTCGCTCTTCTACGACGTCTCTACGTGGACGCTCCCGCTCGCCTTCGGCGTCGAGTATGCCGAACTGAGCGAGCATCCCGCGGATTATCTGGGCGACGAAATCCAGAACGTAACGTTTGACGGTGGGCGCGTCGTGGGCGGGGAGGCGGAGTACGCCTACGTCCTGCCGTGGGAGCGCTACTTCGCGCCGCGCGCGCTTCACGGGTTGCAAGAGGCGGGCCTCAAGCCGCGTCTGATGACGAAACCGTTTTCGGCCGGCGTGGATGACAGCGAGCGTTCGTTTAAGCGCGGAAGCATCGTCGTGCCGCTCCGGCGGCAATCCGGCCTGAGCGCCGACAGCGTTCACTACCTTGTGCGCGAACTGGCCGAGCGCGATCACGTGCGCTTTTACGCGCTGGATTCCGGCCTCACGCCCGACGGGCCGGACCTCGGCGGGCGCTCCGGCGAGGTCTTGGATGAACCGAAGGTCGGGCTGGTCGTGGGCGAAGGAACGCGCGCCTATAACGCCGGTGAGGTGTGGCATCTCCTGTCGGAGCGCTTCCGGATGCCCGTTTCGCTGTTGAACGCCGGTGACGTGGGCGGGATGGACCTGTCGCGCTACGACGTGATCGTCCTGGCGGGCGGGCGCTACGGCTCGCTTCCCGGCGACGACGTCAAGGCGTGGGTGCGGGACGGCGGGCGGCTCGTCGCGCAGGCGGGCGCCGTCGGCTGGGTGAACCAAACCGACCTTGCCGACCTAAACGCGACGAGCGGTGCTTCTATCGACTCGGCAGCGCGGGCGTTGCCCTACAATGAATTGCGCCGGGCCTACGGCGCGCAGTACATCGGCGGAGCGATCTTCGAGGGCGCGTTCGACGTGACGCACCCGCTGGCCTACGGGCTGGACCGCCGCGTGGCGCTCTTCCGGCGCGGCGTTACTTTTTATGAAACGCCTGGCGAGCCGGGCCGCACGGTCGGCACCTACCCCGACGCGCCGCTCCTGAGCGGCTATGCGCCCGAAGAGAAGCTCGAAGCCGCATCCGGCGCGGCAGCGCTCGTCGCGCGCGAGCCGGGACGCGGCAAGGTGGTTCTCATCATGGACAACCCGAACTTCCGGGCCTTCTGGTACGGCACGAACCGGTTGCTTCTGAACGCGATTTTTCTGGGCGGTGCGTTTTGACTGAAACGCCGTGCGCCGGTCTTTACCGTAGAGACGTTTCGGCGAAACGTCTCTACATGATTTTTGACCGCGAATCACGCCTGAAGCGCATGACGGAAGAAACGACCACCGAGCACATGCCGGGCCTGTTGTACCCGGTGCTGGCACTGGCCGTCGTCAGCTTTGCTCTCGCCCCGATTCTCGTGCGTTACGCCGAGGACGCGCCGCCGCTGGCCGTGGCCGTGTGGCGCACCGTGACGGCGGCGCTCGTGCTGGTTCCGTTCGCCGCGCGGTCCGCCCTGAGCACCTGGCGCGGCTTCAGCTGGCGCGAGCGCGGCTTGATCGTGGCTGCCGGCGTGTTTCAGGGGCTGCACTTTATGGCCTGGATCGCCTCACTGTACTACACGACGGTGGCGAGCGCGTCGGTGCTGGTGACCACCAGCCCGCTGTTTCTGACCGTGCTGGGGTATTTGCTGATCGGCGAGCGCCTGGCCGCGCGCACCGTGGCCGCCATCGGCGGGGCGGTGGTCGGTGCCTCGCTTTCGGCAACGCGCTGGCGCTCGGCGCGTCGCTGCTCGTGAGCGGCTATCTGCTCATCGGGCGCGTGGTGCGGCGCAAAACCGACTGGCTGGAGTACGTCTTCCCGCTCTACACCGTCGCGGCGCTCACCTGCGTCGCCGTGGCGCTCGCCGCCGGCACGCCGCTCTTTGGGCACAGCACGCAGGCTTACCTGATGAGCATGGGGCTGGCGCTCGGTCCGCAGATCATCGGACATGGTTCTTTTAATTACGCGCTGCGCTACCTGCCCGCCGCCATCGTCGCCACGCTGGCGCTGCTGGAGCCGGTGGGCGCGTCCGGGCTGGCGTACGTCCTGTTCGGGGAGGTGCCGGGCGCGTGGGCCGTGGCGGGCATGACGCTGACGCTGACAAGCGTGGGCGTGCTGGCGTGGCGAGAGCGGTAGGAGCGTGGGAGCCGAGCTTGACATCGTAAAAAGCAAGCAGGGGCGATCCGACGTGATCGCCCTACGGCGCTACCGGAACAGCCACGTCGAAAGCTCCGAAAACCGCTGGCGTCCGCGTACGAAGTGATCGAACACCACGCGGCCCCGGTACGACGGCAGCACGGTCGGTTCGTTCGGGCCGGGACGTTGCGCTCGGTAGTGGCGGCGCATCCGGTGGGCGTCGCGGTAGGCGCGAGCGATGGCGTGAGCCTCACCGGGATGCCCGCCGAACGCAGCACGGGCGAGCGCGGCGGCATCGAGCGCCACGCGCAGCGGAAACAGCACGCGCCACCAGCGCGGGGGCAGGTTCTTGTAGAACGTCAGCAGGCTGTTGCGAAAGTTGTGGTACGCCTTCTGCGGGTCGTGCTGCGGCAGCGACGCTCCGCCGATGTGGTAGACCTCGCTCGCCGGTTCCGCGCGCACGCGCCACCCGCTTCGCTGGAGCCGCCAGCACAGGTCGATCTCCTCCATGTGCATGACGAAGCGCTCGTCGAGCAACCCGACCTCGTCGAGCGCCGAGCGCCGCAAGAGAAGCGCCGCGCCCGTGGCCCAGAATACGTCCTGCGCGTCGTCGTATTGCCCCGCGTCCTTTTCCAGCTCGAAAAAGATCCGACCGCGCGTGAACGGATAGCCGAGCAGGTCGAGGTGGCCGCCCGCGCCGCCCGCGTACTCGAAGCGGTCCCGGTCCTGATGCTGCAGGAGCTTCGGCTGCACGGCGGCCACGCCCGCGTCGTCTTCGAGCGTTTCGACCAGCGGATCCATCCAGCCGGGCGGCACCTCCACGTCGTTGTTGAGCAGCATCACGTACTCGCCCGAAGCGTGCGCAATGGCCTCGTTATTGCCCCGGCAGAACTTCCAGTTTTCGGGGTGTTGTACGATTTTGACCGACGGGAAGTGCTCGCGCACCCAGTTCACAGTGCCGTCCGAGGAGGCGTTGTCAGCCAGAATGATCTCCAGGTTCGGATAATTCGTTGCCACCACTGAGGGCAGGCATTGCTGCAGGAGCGGGAGGGCGTTCCACGTCACGATGATGATCGAAACGCGAGGGCGGGTGGCTGATTCGGACATAAGGGGTCTCAGGTTGACAAGTTTTGCAGGTTACAAACTGAAATCGACCTGCATGCATAAAAAAGACCCGGCAGCGTCCGCTCCGGGAAAAGCTACTCCCGAAGAAGACCCTGCCGGGTCCGCAATGTCAACTTTTGCGTTGCGTGGAGTCAGTACGTTCTCGTCGTGGAGGAATCTTCCGTTTCGATGGTCAGAACCACGTTCTCGACGTTGAGCTGGCCGTCCAGCCCGTCCACGCAGGTCACGGTGGTGGCCGAGTACGCATTGTCGCGGACGGAATCCTTGAGGTGCTGCCTGCGGTCCACGTCGGCGTACTCTTCAGGCGGGAGCACCGGCACGTCGCCGCTCACGTTGCTGCGACATTCCTCAAAGTCGCTGAGGCCGGAACCGAGCGCCGCTGGATTGGGCGCGACCTGCGTGATTTGATCGTCTTCGACGGTCAGCGTCAGATCTACGATGGAAGACAAAGAGCGCTCCGAACTGTCGGAGAAGGTTTAAGTTATCATTTCGATGGGGAACGGGGGCGAGTTGATGGTGGAATGTGAGAATGCAAACCGATCTCGTCGAAAGTCACAAGTCGCAGGTCGTTCAGGCTCGCCCTTTTGACCTGTGACTTGTTGACCTGACAGACCTGAAATGTGCGCATGGAAGGTGAGATCAGCAGAAAGGAAGCACTGGGCGTGCTCGAAGCGCGCTGGGGGCACGGCTCGTTCCGGGCGGGGCAGTGGCCGGCCATCCGGGCGGTGCTCGATGGG
>PXTQ01000087.1:8514-10226 GCA_003022505.1 Bacteroidetes bacterium QS_8_64_10
CGCCCACCATCGCCATGACCGCGACCGCGACCCCGGAGGTGCGCCGCGACGTGACCGAGCAACTCGCCCTGCGCGCGCCGGAGCAGATCGTGCAGGGCTTCGACCGGCCCAATCTCGTGTGGTCCATTTTTCGCCCTGAAAACAAGCGCCGGAAGGTGCGCGAGGTGATCGAGGGCGTGGGCGGGAGCGGTCTGCTGTACGCGGCGACGCGGCGACGCACGGAGCGTTGGGCCGGGTGGCTAAGCGGCGAAGACATCCCGGCTGCCGCCTACCACGCGGGCCTGGAGTCGGAGGAGCGCGAGCGCGTGCAAGAGGCGTGGCTCGGCGGCTCGGCGCGCGTGGTGGCTGCCACCAACGCCTTCGGCATGGGCATCGACAAGCCCGACGTGCGGTTCGTGATTCACGCCGACGTGCCCGGCTCGCTGGAAGCCTATTACCAGGAAGCCGGACGCGCCGGGCGCGACGGGGAGCGCGCTCACGCCGTGCTGCTTTACGCCGAGCGCGACGCGGGCGTGCAGCGCGACCTGATCGAGCGCAGCCATCCCGAAGCGGAGGCGGTCAGGCAAGTCTACGAGGCCGTCTGCAACCTGGCGCAGGTGCCCGTCGGTGAGGAGCCGGAGACGCCGCTTGCAGTGGATTACGGGGCGGTGGCGCAGCTGGCCGAGTGCACGCCGCAGGACGCGCGGCAGGCCGCCGAACTGCTCGAACGTCAGGAGGTGTGGAGCGTCCTGCCGGTGCGTGCCAATCACGCGCTGATCCGCTTCGAGCGACCCCCGCAGGCGCTTCGCCGCTACGCCGATAAGCTCTCCAACCGCGCTCTGGCCGGCTTCGTGCGCACGCTCCTGCGCACCGTCCACGCCGACGCCTTCGGGGCGTGGTGGGAAATCGACCTGCGCCTGCTGGAGCGCCGCACGGACCTGGAGCGCCCGCGCCTGATGCGCGGCCTCGACTTTCTGGAGGAGCGCGACCTGCTCGGCTGGCATCCGCCCGCGACCTCGGCGCGTATGCAGATGAACGTGCCCCGCACCGACCGGCTCGCCGTCGACGACCGCAAGGTGCGCCGCAGCCGCCGCCGCGCCGAAAAGCGCCTCGACGACATGATCCGCTACGCACGCTCCGTCACGTGCCGGCGGCACCACCTGCTCACGTACTTCGGCGAGGCCAGCCCCGAACGCTGCGGGTGCTGCGACGTGTGCCTGGGTCGGCACGAAGGCATCGCCGTCACCGCCGACGACGAGCCGGGGCTTCGCGGCGCGCCTGGATCGGCTGCTGGACTGGCTGGTGCAGAAGCGGTATCTCGAGGTGCAAGCGCCGCTGAAGGAGCAATTCGACGTCACCGACCGTGCCCGCGATTTGCTCCAGCAGTGGTCCCCGCGTGAATAAACGTAGCGGTTTTCGTCAAAGTCGGGGTGGGAGCGCCACATCGAGCAGTCCGCCCTGACCCTGCGCGAAGACGGTAGGCGGGCCTGCGGGCGGGTTCGTCAGGCTACCGGTGTTCGGGTCGAGGATGCGCAGGCTGCCGGAGCGCTCGGTGACGAGCAGCTGTCCGTCCGGCAAGAAGGTCAGTTTACGTGAGTAAGTTATCCCGCCCGCTACGTTTTTGATGACGACGGAACCGGCGTCGGTGGTGACGGAGCCGACCTGCCGCACGATGTCGGCTTGTCCGGCGGCGGACGAGGCGGTGAGGAGCGGGAGGGCGGCGAGAACGAAGA
>PXTQ01000088.1 GCA_003022505.1 Bacteroidetes bacterium QS_8_64_10
CGACCCGAAGCCTCCGCCCGCCACGATAGACACCGTGAGCGACGTGATCGTCGAGGAGCTTTGCACGAGCGAGGTGGCGAGAATGCCGATAAAAAGCCCCACGAAAGGGTTGGCGGTCGTGCGCACCAGCGTCCGGGCCGCGCCCTCTCCCATGAGGTGAAATGAGCGCTCCAGCAACTCCAGGCTCACGAAAAACAGCAGCAGCACGCCCATCAGCGCCGCGAGTTGCAAGGCGATCTGGAAAAAGCGACGCATGTATTCGCTCGCTGATCCGTGCTGTGGCGGCGCTGAAAGCGGAACGGGCGATATCATCAGAGTAGAAAACGAATCGTTTGTGCACAAGCCATGCCGTCCTCCTCCTCTCCCATTCTCACCATCACGGGACCGACCGGCGTAGGCAAGACCGCGCTCAGCCTGGAGGCAGCGGAGCGTCTGGACGCCGAAATCATCTCGGCGGACAGCCGGCAGGTCTACCGCGAGATCAACATCGGCACGGCCACGCCCTCCGAGGAGGAGCGCCGCGGCGTCCCGCACCACTTCGTGAACGAGCGCTCGCTCGACGATCCGCTTTCCGCCGGCGCGTTCGCCGACGAGGCCAACGAGCGCATCCGTCGGATCCGAGAACGCGGACATGAGCCGCTCGTCGTGGGCGGCTCGACGCTCTACGTGCTTGCGCTTCAGCAGGGCCTCGCCGACATCCCCGACGTGGAAGACGCGGTGCGCCGTCGCCTCGAAGAGCGACTCGAGGAGGAAGGCCGCGAGGCGCTTTTCGACGAGCTAAAGCGCGTGGACCCGGAGGCTGCCGAAGGGATGGATGCGACGAAGACGCAACGCCTGACGCGGGCGCTGGAGGTGTATCACGGCACGGGCCGGCCCATCTCGTATTACTGGGAGAACCAGCCGGAGCCGCCGTTTCAGTACCGCACGTTCGTCTTGAACCGCGACCGGCAAACGCTCTACGACCGCATCGAGCGGCGTGTGAATCGGATGCTGGAACGCGGCCTGCTCGATGAGGTCCGACGCGTCCGCGAGGCGGGCTACGATCCCGACGACTGCCGCGCGCTACGCACCATCGGCTACCGCGCGCCGCTGCGCCACCTGCGCGGCGCGATCGACTACGACGAGATGGTGCGCCTTGTGAAGCGCAACTCGCGGCGCTACGCCAAGAAGCAACTGACATGGTTCCGGCGCTTCGACGAGTACACGTGGCTCGAACCGCCTTTCGAGGCGGAGCAGGTGCTGAATCCCGACGGGGCGACACCGAACGAGTAGCCCGGTCGCTCACTCCGAATCGGCGAGAAGCCATGTTCGCCTCGTACGATCCGGCCATACGCCGATGCATGGCCGCCACGAGAGGCCGTTCAAAACTTTCTGCTGCACCCGCCCGCGCCGCGCCGCGTCCGGTGGGGCTGTCGCTTTTGACCCTGTTTTGAGTCTGGGCGGCCGCGAACCTCCGTTTTTCCCCGGAATGTCCACATTTGTCCACGTTAGAGGGCGAGAAGGGACTACCCCGGAACTGTGCCTTTCGTCTATGGTTGACACCCGACACGTTACGGGTTACATTCGGGCAGTTGGTTCCCCTCCCGCTGCCCGCGTAGCGCAAGGCAACCGCCCGAAGCGAAGCGCCCGCCTGTGATCCGAAAGATCCGCCACAAGGGGCTGAAAAAGCTCTACGAGGACGACAGCGCCGCGAAGGTGAATCCCGACCACGCGGACAAGCTCCGGCGCATACTCGCCCGCTTGGACGCGGCTTCCAAGCCGCAGGACATGGATCTGCCCGGCTACCGCTTGCACGAGCTGAAGGGGCAGCGGGAAGGCACGTGGTCGGTGCGAGTGTCGGGCAATTGGCGGGTAACGTTTCGGTTCAGAGGCGGGCACACCACCGACGTAGACTTCGAGGACTACCACTGAGCCGCTTTCAATACACGCCACGCAGCGACAACCAACGAGGTGCCAACCATGCCGATGAAGAGCCCACCACACCCGGGTGAGATCGTCCGCAAAGACTGCATCGAACCGCTAAATCTCACGGTGACGGAAGCGGCCGAAGGGCTCGGCGTGAGCCGGAAGCATCTGTCCGCCCTTGTGAACGGCCGGTCCGGGATCTCTCCCGAAATGGCAATCCGCCTCTCGAAAGCCTTCGGGGGGAGCGCCGAAAGTTGGCTCACCCAACAGATGCAGTACGATCTCCGGCAGGCCGAAGAACAGTCCGACCCAGACGTTGAGCGGTTCGCGGCGGCTTGACACTCCCCTCGCCAAAGCGAGGAGATTCTTGGGCGGGTCAGGTCTCGCTCTCGGGGTCGGGCTCGCGTCAGGGCCCGCCGTGCTGCGTCACGTAGGGAGAGCCGCGCAGGGACGGCCCGGCGCCCCCCCGCCGGCTCCGCCGCCCGACACCAAGCGTCAGTTCGCTAAAAATAGTGTACTTCGGCTCGTAGCGGGCAAGTGCCACGATGAGATTTTTTTGCGTGGCGCTGTGTAACTTGTTTGGCGTGGGTTTGCCCCGCTCCTTTTCGTAGTCAGAAACAGCTTCTGCCGTCGGCATGGCATTACCTCGTCGTTGCGAAAAAAGCCGTGGGTGTGCCTCAATGCGGCGCGGGCCGTTTCGTGCCGAGAACCGCCGTCCGCGGTCCGCTAATGCGCGTCGAGCCAGTTGTCGGCGGCGTGGAGCGCCACCGCCACGGGCACGTCGCCCGGTAGCGGGTACGCCTCCTCCATCGTCTCCCGAATGACGGGCCGCACGCTATCGAGCGCGTCGGGCGGGGCTTCGAGCACCAGCTCGTCGTGCACCTGAAGCAGCATCCGAGCAGCGTGATCGTCGCGCGCCAGGCGCTCCCGCAGGCGCACCATTGCAATCTTAATCATGTCGGCCTGTGTGCCCTGAATCGGCATGTTGACGGCCACGCGCTCGGCGAAGCCGCGCCGCCGGCTGTTCGAGCTGTCGATGTCGGGCACGTAGCGGCGACGGCCCAGCATGGTCTCGGCGTAACCGCGCTCGCGGGCCTTCTCGACCTGCTCGGCCAGGTAGCGGCTCACCGCCGGATACGAGCGCCGGTACTCGTCGATCAATTCCTGTGCTTCGTCCGCGGACGAGCGCAGGCGCTGGGCCAGCCCCCACGGCGAAATGCCGTACGGAATGGCGTAGTTCACTTCTTTGGCCTTGCGCCGCTCGTCGGAGGTCACGTCCCCAGGACCTTTGCCGAAGACACGGGCGGCGGTGGTCGTGTGCACGTCCTCCTCGTTGCGGAAGACCTGCCGGAGCGCGTCGTCGCCGCTGGCCGCCGCCAGGATGCGCAGCTCGATCTGTTCGTAGTCGGCAGCGATGAGCTGCCAACCGTCTTTCGGCACGAAGGCGCGGCGCACCTCGCGGCCTCGTTCCGTGCGCACCGGGATGTTCTGGAGATTGGGGTTCGACGAGGAAAGCCGTCCGGTGGCCGTCACGGCCTGGTTGAAATCGGTGTGGATGCGACCCGTGTCGGGGTGCACCAACTCGCCGAGGCTGTCGACGTAGGTGCTCTTGAGCTTCGACAGTCCGCGCCAGTCCAGCACGAGGCCCGGCAGGTCGTGCTCAGTCGAAAGGGCCTGCAAGACGCTTTCTTTGGTGGAGGGCTTGCCGGTGGAGGTCTTGGCGCGCGGCTCCAGATCCAGCTTGTCGAACAGAATCTCGCGCAGCTGCTTCGGCGAATTCGGGTTAAACTCCTCGCCGGCCTCGTCGTGGAGTTTCTTCTTGAGCGCTTCCATCTCGCCCTCCATCTCGTCGGAGATGTCATCGAGCACGGAGCGGTCGAGGCGAATGCCGCGCAGCTCCATCGCCGAGAGCACCGGCACGAGCGGAAACTCGATGTCTTCGGCGATCCCCAGCAGGTCGTTGTCGTCGAGTCCGTCGCGCAGCTTATCTTTCAGTTGAAATGCCACGTCAGCGTCCTCGCAGGCGTAGGGCATGGCTTCTTCGGGATCCACGTCGCGCATCGAGCCGTCTTGGTCTTCGCCGATCAGGTCCTCGATGGGAATCATGCGGTAGCTGAGGTACTTGCGCGCCACGGCGTCCAGCCCGTGCTCCGCTTCGGGCGCGAGCAGGTAATGCGCCACCATCGTGTCGAAGAGCGGCCCCTGGGCGTCAGCTCCGGCGCGGCGCAGGACGCTCAGGTCGTACTTGAGGTTATGTCCGATCTTGAGCGCGTCGGACTCCAGCACGGGCGCGAGCGCCTCCAGGACGTTCGCTTCCGAGGTGCCGTCCGGCAGCGGCGTCGGAGCGTAGGCGGCCTCGCCCTCGGCCCAGGCGAACGACAGCCCCACGAGTTCAGCTTCCATCTTGTCCGTTGAGGTCGTCTCAACGTCGAAGGAGAGCGCGTCGTATTCGAGCAGATCCTCGGCCAGATCGCGGAGCGCAGCTTCGTCCTCGATCAGCAGATAATCGACCGCATCGGCGTCGTGCGAGGTCACTTCCTCGTATTCGCCAAAGTCGAACGTGAGCGCGGGGTCGTCTTCGCTTTCGGCTTCGTCCTCACCGTTCAGCGCGGCGTCGCCGGGCAGCAGATCGTCCTCCTGGGCGCGCTCCAGGAGCGAGTCGAACTCCAGTTCCTTGAAGACTGTGACGAGCGTGTCGGCATCCGGCTCACCGGGCGCGAAGTGCTTCCAGTCGAAGCCGAGGTCCAGGTCCGTCTTGATCGTGACGAGGCGCTTTGACATGCGAGCGTCCTCGGC
>PXTQ01000089.1 GCA_003022505.1 Bacteroidetes bacterium QS_8_64_10
CCGAGTTTCGCTTCCCCGAAAAATACCGCAACGAGTTCGGCCAGCTGCTGGAGCGTTCGCCCTATCACGAGCGCGACGTACGCCCCCCGACGGACCTGACGACCATCGACGAAGAGGGCGAGTACGAGGTGCACATCAAGAAGCACGGCAAGCTGCACCGCTACGTGTACCGCTACCATCCGTTCGACGTGGTGGGCTGGGACGGTCACATGTACCCGTATGCTATCAGCATCCATGATTTTGAGCCGATCACGGGGCGCATTCACCAGCCGCCGCCTGTGCATCAAATGTACGAGGCTAACAATTTTGTGGTGTGCAGCTTCGTGCCGCGCAAGTTCGACTACCACCCCAAGTCGATCCCCGCACCGTACAACCACTCAAACATCGACTCCGACGAGGTGCTGTACTACGCCGAGGGCGAGTTCATGAGCCATCGCGGCGTGGAGCGCGGCTCGTTTACGTTGCACCCCGGCGGCATCCCGCACGGTCCGCATCCCGGCGCGGTGGAGGCCTCCATCGGGGCGGAAGGCACCGACGAGATCGCCGTCATGGTGGACACGTCATCGAGAACAGCGAGTACGCCTTTTCGTGGCAGCCGGAGCGCGAGATGAGTGAGAACGGCGAGGCCGCTGCCGCTGAGGCGACGGATGGTGAAGCCGTTTCCGAAACGACGACGCCGTAGAGCCAGATCACGTCTTTCAAGCCCTGAACGTCTTTCACGTCGAATGTCTTTCACGTCAACAGGACTTACGACGTGCGGACTTGAAGGACGTGATCGACCTGACAGACGGGCCGGACGTTACGAACCCGCAAAAGCCGCGTAAGACGAGCACATTTCAGAGCGTCCGTAGTGCAAGAGATGGGCGGATGCGTAAGATCACTCACCTACTCAACTACCACGACTTATGCCTACACGCACTTCCGAAGCGACCTGGAACGGTGATCTCGAAAGCGGCAACGGCTCGATGACCGTAGGCGACGGCGCGTACGAAGGACCGTTTTCCTTCGAGTCGCGCTTCGAGGACGGCCAGGGCACGAATCCCGAAGAACTCATCGCGGCGGCGCACGCCGGTTGCTACTCGATGGCACTCTCGAACATGTTGGCGGATGCCGGTCACGCGCCCGAATCCGTGCACACCACCGCCGAGGTGCATCTGGAGATGGGCAAGGACGGTCCCGGCATTTCCAACATCGACCTGACCACCGAGGCCGACGTGCCGGACCTGAGCGAGCAGGACTTTCAGGAAACGGCCCGAAAGGCGAAAGAGAACTGCCCCGTCAGCCAGGTGCTGGCCGGCGCGGAGATTTCGCTGAACGCCAGGCTCAAGAGTAGCGCTACCGTTTGACGACGCGCTCTGCGTCATAAGAAAGAGGCGACTCGGCTCAATTGCCGGGCCGCCTTTTTTTCGTACGGACGCGCCACGGCGCGCTTTTTTTACCCTGACAACCTGAAATCTCCTATGCCCGACATCACCACCGACTAGGCCCTCGTCATCGTTGAAACGGCGCGCGAGAAAGCTAACGACATGGACCTCCACATGAACGTCGCCGTCGTGGACGCCGGCGCCAACCTGAAGGCGTTTGCGCGCATGGACGGCGCGTGGCTCGGCTCCATTGACATCGCTATCAAGAACGCCAAAACGGCCCGCTACTTCGACATGGAAACCGGCGACGCCCGCGAAATGTCGCAGTCCGGTGGCTCGCTTTACGGCATCGAACACGCCAACGACGGCCTCGTCACGTTTCCGGGCGGCATCCCCATCAAAAACAGCAGCGGCGAGGCAGTCGGCGGCGTCGGCGCGAGCGGCAGCACCGTGGACGACGATCACGAAGTCGCCGAGGCTGGGCTGTCGACCCTCGCGCCTGAGGCGGTCGCAGCCGATTAGCGCTCCCCATGCGCCCGCTCACCCCTGCGGCTCCAACACGATCTCCGGCCCTACGCGGATGCGGAAGCGCGGGTCGGCGACGCCGGCGGACTTCAGCGCCGGTCGTAGCATTTTGCGGAGCGCCCGCGCCGTGTTGACGCGCGGCTGCGTGGAACGCTTGAGGTGATCCTCGGCCTGTCGTCGCAGCGCCTTTTCGGCGACGCCCATAGCGTCTTGCTGGACGTGGTTCCGGCTCTTCGGCAGGCGCGCCCAGCCCGTTTCCGTCTTGATCTCCATCTCGCCGAGCTTTGCATCCACGCCGTGCACCACGAGGTCGGGCAAGTGCACCTCCACGACGCCGTTTTTCCCGACCCGGATGTCGCTGGACGAGAGGGAGCGCACGTCGAAGCCGTAGGAAGCCGTGCCCGGCAGCCGCACCTCCGAGGTGGTGGTGCCAAGGCTCATGTCGAGGGTGCCGGGCAGAAACACCTTCGTGTTGCGCACGGTGGCGGTGGCCGTGGTCTGGAGCTGGCCCGTCACCAGAAAGGAGGCGGGCGTTTCCTTTTGGATCGTGGAGACGACGGTGCGGCGCACCTTCTCTTCGGAGATATCGGGGCCGCCCCACCACTGCCAGAGCGCCACGCCTGCCCCCGCGATGAGCACGAGAACGCCCAGCAGCACCGCCAGACAACGCGGCCAGCGTCTTCGCTCGGTCGTTTCCTCCGTTCGTTCGGATTCGGCACCCGAGGGAGAGGCGTTCGAAGAAGAACGGTCAGTCATGATTTCCGGTACAGTTTGATTTAACGGCTCTCACCGTCATTTCCCACCAACACGTATCAGGTCCACGACCCCACCTTCCGTTTTCAGTAAACTCGCCGAACTGACGCACTTTCAGCCGGATGGCAGCGTCACGTTTCTCGTCCGACCGACGCGCTTGCGCCGCGTCGGAAGCGTCCACGTTGTCGACAAGCCGTTTCATTGCGAGGTTTGAAGAATGCGATAGTTGCGCAGGCTCCAGAGCACCTGCTCGATGGCGACGCGCATCGCGGTAGTGAGCGGGATGGCGATGAGCATGCCGACGATGCCGCCGAGCTGCGCGCCGATCAGCACTACAAAGAGAATGATTAGCGGATGCGTGCCGGCAGCGCGCGAGAAGATGATGGGCTGGAAGATCACGTTGTCGCAGATTTGCGTGACGGCCATCGCCGCGAACACGCTGGGCACGAGGGAGAGATCGCCTGTTTGCACCACGCCCACGAGCGTGCCCGCCAAGAAGCCGAGCGTCGGGCCGAAGTACGGGATGGAGTTCGCCAGGCCGGTGAAGACGCCTACCGCCAGCGCGTACTGGAGGCCGCCTATGTACAGCCCGATGGTGGCGACCATGGCAACCGACACGATTTGCACGAGCAGCGCGCGGAAATATGCGCCGAGGCTGCTCTCGATTTTGGCAAGCAGGGCCAGCGACACCTCGAAGTAGCGATTAGGCACGAGGCGCAGCAGCGCGTAGCGGATCTGCGTGCCGTCTTTCAGGACGAAAAAAGCGACGAAGGGAATCACGATGACGGCATAGAAAATATCCGTCATGAGGCTCACCATGTAGCCGGCGGTGGCGCTGATCTCGTCGTAGTCGAAGAGCGTCTGGAACGCCTCGCGCACGCCGGTTACCAGCGAACCTTTTGGGATGGGGACAACCGAGCGCACCTGCGCTTCTATGGAGGTAGCTACCTCGACGATGCGTTCCATCGAGAACGTCTGCGACAGGTCGCTAAGCTGGCGTGCTACAAACGGAAGCGTGTTGGATAGAAACAGACCGATTCCCCCGAAGACGATCACGAACGAGCAGATGATGGCCGGAATGCGGCCCAGCCCGATGCCTTGAACGCGGTTAGCCACGGGACGCAGCAGGTAGGCCACCACCGTGCCCACGATGAGGTAGAACACGAGGTTGGCAAAGAGCCAGAGCAACCACAACACCCCTACGACGACAGAGGTGCCGAGCAGCAGACGAATAACGCGCTCCGGAGTGAACCAAGAGGCAGACTCGTCCTGCTTACGGAGCGTCGCGCCGGAATCGTCCGTTCCGTCGGGCATGGGTTAGCTGGGGCGTTTGCGTGTTTTTGCGTTTCGTGTTTGCGCGTTCTGGCGTGTGCGCGTTTTCGAGGCGCGCTGGGCCGATCACGGGAGATCGCTCTTACGGCGTGAGGTACGCTGCCAGCGACCTGCGTTCTTCAGACCTTCTACCATTCTTCCCGTTCGGCCACCTCACGGACGACCTCGCGGATCATGCCGTGCGTGAAGCCGCGCCGGAGCAGATAATCCGATAGCTTCTTGCGTCGTTTCCAGGGATCGGGTTCGTCGCGTTCCAGGCGGGAGAGGCGCTTTCGGGCGTGCGAGCGGGCGTGCTCCAGCGCCTCGTCGCGCTCGATGGCCTCGTCGAGCGCCCGGTCGGTGTGCCGCTTATCCACGCCGCGTTTCTTTAACTCGTGGCGGATGCGGCGCGGGCCGTACCCTTTGCTGTCGAAGCGCTGCTGGGCGTAGCGTTGCGCGTAGGCAGCGTCGTCCACGTAGTCGTGCTCGCGCAGCCAGGCCAGCGCGTCCTCGATGGCTGTCTCGCTGTGGTCGTTTTTGCGAAGGTTGCGCCGCACCTCCTCGGCGGTACGCGGCTTGCCGGTCAAGTACTGGAGCGCCTTCGAGCGCGCCCGGCGGGCCGCCTCCTCGGCGATGAGGCGCTGCTGCTCCTCGACGCTCAGCGTGCGTCCCTCCGCCACGTCATACTCGCGTGCCACCTCACGCGGCAACTCAAACGCGAACGCGCCGTCAATGAAGACCGACACGCGGTCAGGGTCGTTCTGCGTTTCGATGCGCGTGACCGTACCCGCTTGCAAAGGCTCGTCACGCTCCGTCTGGTGACTCATCGTTCTTTCTTTTCCACGTGTATCTTGCCTATCGAACCGTGAGCGGATTGCTACCGATGCGTGAGAAAATAAGAAGAGCGATAATCAGCATCGCGTTCGTCCCATCATTCAGCAGGACAGATGGGGGAAAGGCGAGACGAGCGAAGCGACTCACGCAAGTAAAGGGCAAGAGCGAATGGGCGGACTTTTTCTTACCTTTTCCCTTTTCGCTTTTCGCTGATCCTCTCCATCTCGACCGCGTTTTGTACGTCCCGCTTCCCCCTCTCAATGTTTACGCGCTTTCTCACAACTCGGTAAACTTTTGCCAGATGAAACGCGGTCTGCCGTCCGCCATCAGCCGTCTGCGGTCCTTTCTTTATTACCGCAATCCGCTTTTTTGTTGCAGTGCAGAACGCGGCAGCTTCAGCGGACGGAGACGTACGTCGAGCGCGTAACTACCGTAGCTGCGGAGTACGGCGACGCGGAGCCGGTGCGCGGGAAAAGAGGCGGTGCGGTCTTCGACGGGCACAGCGTACACGCCCGTCCAGCGCCGGTATCCGTTCGCGGTCAGCGTTACGGTGCGCTCGCGGCGGATGTCTTCGGAGCGCAGGAAAAAGTCTACGGCGTCTTCGGAGAACGAGGCTGACGGGCGGAGGTGCGGGCGCACCCAGAGCGTGCTGTCAGTGCCGGAGGCGGCCTCCCACCACAGCGTCACTTCCACGGGATAGATGTAGCCTTGCCGCGCATCGGTATTGAGCGTGTCGAGGCGCAACGAGTCCAGCAGCACGGCCTCGACGGGTTCGGGAGGGACGCGAACGCGCGAGCTGTCGATGGCGACGGTGGGTGGAATGCGACCGCCGGCCCGCGCCGTCCGGCCCCGCCACTCAGCCCGGAGCCGGAAGGAGCTGCGCGGCGGCACGCGCTGTTGCTCCCGGTTGTGCGCGGAGGGTGCGTAACGACTCGGCCGGCCGGGTACCGACTCATAAGGCACGCGCTCTCCGTCCACGGTCAGCGTCATCGTCGCGCCCGTGGCGGCCACCGCGCTGTCGTTGCGCGGGTAGGGACGTTGTAGCGCGCGGCTATGGCGGAGCGTGACGGTCGGCAGCGGCTCGCCCGCGTCCAGAAA
>PXTQ01000090.1 GCA_003022505.1 Bacteroidetes bacterium QS_8_64_10
AGACGCACGTCCGCGAAGAAGAAGGCGGCGGTGTACAGCGCCACGGCGAGAGCGGACGGTTCTACTCGCCGCTCGTGCGCTCCATCGCGCAGGAAGAGGGCCTGTCGATGAGCGAGTTGGAGTCTATCGAGGGCAGCGGGCGCGAGGGGCGCGTCACCAAAGACGATGTGATGGCCTACCTCGACGAAGGCCGTCCCGCCGTAGAGAAGCAACCTGTTGCGTCTCCGGAAGAAGCCGAAGAACCCGTCGCGCAGGAAGAACCTACCGAAGAAACCGTAGAGACGCGACGTGCCGCGTCTCAGGGCGATGACGAAACCGAAGAAACGCCGTCTCCCGAGGAAACGACGCCCGAACGCAGCGCCCCGCCGCCCGCGCAGGCCGGCGGCTACGATGGGCGCGTCGAGATCATGGAGATGGACCGGATGCGGCAGATCACCGCCGAGCACATGATCCGCTCGAAGGGCACGTCCGCGCACGTCACCTCCTTCGCCGAGGCCGACGTGACGGGCCTGGTCAAGCGGCGCGAGCGCCACAAAGAAGCGTTTCAGGAGCGTGAGGGCATCAAGCTTACCTACACGCCGTTTTTCGTGCAGGCCGCCATCGAGGCGCTCAAGGAACACCCGATGCTGAACGCCTCCGTGGAGGACGACAAGATCATCATCAAGAAAGACTACCACGTCGGCATGGCCGTTGCGATCGGACAGAAGGGCCTGATGGCGCCCGTCATCCGCCACGCCGATCAGAAGAGCCTGAGCGGGCTGGCCTACGCCGCCGATGACCTCGCCGAGCGCGCGCGATCGCAGCAGCTCCAGCCCGACGAGCTTCAGAGCGGCACCTTCACCGTGACGAACATCGGCTCGCTCGGATCCACCATGGGGACGCCCATCATCAACCAGCCGCAGGTGGGCATCCTCGCCACCGGCGCGATCAAGAAGCGGCCCGTCGTGATTGAGGACGACGACCTCGGTGACATCATCGCGGTGCGCCATATTATGTACTTATCGCTCAGCTACGACCACCGCATCATTGACGGTGCAATGGGGGCGAGCTTCCTGCAGAAAGTGGTCGCCGAACTCGAAGACCACGACCCGGAGGAGGAGGTTTGAGAGAGGCTGAGAGCCTGAGAGTCTACGAGTCTATGAGGCTGTGCGGGGGTGAAGGGGCGCGGCGATACGTCAGCGGTAAGCAAGCCTCACGCAATACGCAACACGAAATACGCACCCGTTCGGGCGAAAGCGGAAGCACAAACGTTGTCGAATGAATCCGGCAGACACGCGCGTCGAGGCAAATCGCTACCTCACTGATCAGCTCATCACCTACATCGGCAACAAGCGGTCGCTGCTGGGCTTCATCGGGCGGGGCGTTGAAAAAGCGAAAGAGCGCCTCGGCAAAGACCGCCTTCGGTGCTTCGACGTGTTCTCCGGCTCGGGCGTAGTGGCGCGCTATCTGAAGCGCCACAGCAGCTTCCTGCACGCCAACGATCTCGAACGATACGCCGCCGTCGTCAACCGCTGCTACCTGTCCAACGCTGACGAGCGTGACGACGCGACGATCCGCGAGGCCGTCTCTTTTGTCAACGAACGAGCCGCCGAGAGAGCCGCGACAAGTTCCGCGCCCGGCTTCATCAGCGAGTTGTACGCCCCGGACGACGACGAACACATCCGGGAGGGCGAGCGCGTCTTCTACACGACCCGCAACGCGCGCTTCATCGACGCGGCGCGCAGCTTAATTGGCGAGTTACCGCACGACATGCAGGATTACGTGCTTGCGCCGCTGCTCTACGAGGCTTCCGTGCACGCCAACACGTCGGGCGTCTTCAAGGGCTTCTACAAAAACAGCGAGACGGGCAAGGGGCAGTTCGGCGGCAACGGTCGGGACGCGCTGGGCCGCATCCTCGCCGACATTCACCTCCCGATGCCCGTGTTTAGCGACATCCATTCGGCCTACCGCGTGACGCAGGGCGACGCGAACGAAGCCGCCCGCGCGAGCGAAGAGACCTACGACCTCGCTTACGTCGATCCGCCGTACAACCAGCACCCGTACGGCTCCAACTATTTTATGCTGAACCTGATTGCGAGCTACGAGCGCCCAGAACAGGTGAGCGACGTGTCGGGCATTCCACGGGACTGGAACCGCTCGCCCTACAACAAGCGCCAGAAGATCGGAGCGGTCTTTGAAGATCTGATCGAACACTTGGAAGCGAAGCTCGTTCTCATTTCCTATAATTCAGAAGGATTCATGGAAAAGGACGAGATGACGTCGCTGCTGGAAGGCTTCGGCAGCGTCGAAACCGTCAGCACGCGGTACAACGCCTTCCGGGGATCCCGCAACCTGAACCAACGCGATCTGTACGTCACAGAGCACCTTTTCCTGCTGGAGAAGTCGTAAGCCCCACCGTCCCTCACGCACCTCATCGCCATGCCGGACGACAAGCAACCCGCCGACGAGCAGCCCGTTGCTGCCGACGAAGGCGATGACAGCGAAGAGGCGCTGGAGGTGTCGCTCCGGCGGCTCCGCGAGCACATCGACGCCTTCCTGAACGACTATCTGGAGGGCAAGAGCAAAGAGACCGTGGGCACCTACCGGCGCTCGCTCAATGAATTCCAGCGCTGGTTCGTGCAGCAGAACGGCGGCTTTCGCTTCCGCACCGACGGCGTGCGACGCTACAAGAAATACCTGATGGAGACGCGCGAGCTGAGCCAGGTCTCCGTCTCGACGTACCTGACCGCTGTGCGCCGCCTGTGCCAGTACCTCGTGGATCGCGGCGACCTGACCGAAAATCCCGCCACCGCCGTCAAGGGCAACCGCCGCCCCGACCGCCACACGCGGCAGGTGCTCACCGAGACCGACATCGAGGCGCTCATGGAGACGCTGGACGCGGGCACGCGTATCGGCAAGCGCGACCGCGGCATCGTCTTTTTGATGCTGCGGGCGGGCCTTGCGGAGATCGAGATCGTGCGCGCTGACGTGGGCGACCTGGAGCAGACGCTCATGGGCTGGTTCCTGCGCGTGCAGGGCAAAGGGCAGAAGACCAAAGACCAGCGCGTGCCGCTCGATCCGCCTGTCATCGAGGCCGTGCAGACGTACCTGGACGCGCGCGAGGACGACCTCGACCCCGATTCGCCGCTCTTCGTGAGCCACGGCCACCGCTCCGCCGGGCAGCGCCTCAACACGCGCTCGGTGCGCAGCCGCATCAACACGCACCTCAAAGACGCCGGCATTAAGCGCAAGGGCGTCACGCCGCACAGCCTCACCCACACCGCGCCGCTCATCTGGCTCAACCGGGGCATGGACGTTGAAGAGGTCAAGAACCGGATGCGCCACGGCACCCTCGACACCACCATGATCTATTTCAAGAAGCAAGGTCTCCTCAAGCGCGATCCAGACGAATTGAGCGAGATCGAAGGATAAAAGAACGAATATGGGCCTTCCGAGAGCGCGTTGCCTACGACCGCAGACCACGGACGGCGGACCGCGTCTCGTCGTGCAATTTTCCTCACCAAACCCAAGTTGTGTGGTATACCTCAGCAGTCATTGCGAGCGAGCGACACGAGCCGAAGGCGACTGACGACCGAAGGGAGCTAAGTGAGTGCGGCAATCTCCTCATGTGGACTATATGCCGGGATTGACGAGATTCCTTCTCCTCGGAATGACGTGCTTCTTTTGTAGGTCACAACTTGAGTTCATCAATCATTTGAGTCTCTCTCCGCCCGCCGCTACTATGCCCACTTGTTGTAAGCGCTTTTCCGTACTCGCTCTCCTTCTTCTTTTCGTCGCTATCCCGGACGCCGTCGCCCAGATGTCGCCGGAGCAGCAGCAACAGTTAATCCAGCTGGCGGATCGGCTGGAACAGCAGTACGAAACCGAGCACGCTCAGGCCGTCGAGCGAGCGCGCGAGCTGGGCTTACCCGTCCGTAAGAAGCTGCCCGACGGGCGGCTTATGTTTCTGGAGCGCTTTGCGTACGGGCGGCCCATGTATATCGTCGATCAGAACCGCGTGGCAGCGCAGACCAGCGGGACGGCGGCGCTGCACCCGGAGGGCAGTGACTCGCTCTCGCTGACGGGCGAGGGGCAGACGCTCGGCATGTGGGAGATCGGCAAGGCGCGCGGCTCGCACCGGGAGCTGGAAGACCGCATCACGCAGCAGGACGCCGGTGGCACCTTCGGCACGGCGAACCACGCCACCCACGTGGCGGGCATCATGATCGGGGCGGGCGTGCGCGATCAGGCGCAGGGCATGTCCTACGAGGCGAACCTGGACGCCTACACGGCGGGCGACGGCAACGGCGAAATGTCGCGGGCCGCTTCCAACGGCCTCCAGGTGTCGAACCACTCGTACGGCTATCTCGTCGGGTGGGCGGGCAAGCGCGAGTGCGGCCCGAACAACGAGGAGCTGCGCAACTGGCTGGGCGACCCCAGCGTCAGCGGCGAAGAGGACTGGAAGTTCGGTTACTACGGCGGCGCCGCCAAGCGATGGGACCGTATCGCCTATCGGGCGCCGTATTACTTGATCACCAAATCCGCCGGCAACGAAGTGGGCGACAACGGCCCCGAACGCCACTGCGAGGGCAATCAGATCGTGAACGTGAACCGCCCCCCGGACGGCGGACAGAACGGCTTCGACTCCGTCAGCGGGCGTGACG
>PXTQ01000091.1:0-4046 GCA_003022505.1 Bacteroidetes bacterium QS_8_64_10
CGTAGGGCGCACAATCTCCATCAGAAACCGAGAAGCCGAATTGTTGGAGATCCTGAATCAAGTTCAGCATGACAATCTCTTTTGGGGATTTTTCGGCCCAATCAGGTTAAAAACTGTTCGGTAGCCAGCACAAGCCATGCCCGACGACGGCAACGCCGACATCAACGTCAACGTGCGCGAGGGGCTTCGCGGCCTCACGCCCGCCCGCATCGCCACGCTCTACCGCCGCGCGCCGCTCCTGCGACCCGTGGACGACCCCGACCAGGTGTGGGCCATGTTCGAGCGCTCCAGCCTGGTGCTCACGGCCTGGCACGGCAACGAACTTGCCGGCATCGCGCGCGTCCTCACCGACGGCGTGCTGTACAGCTACCTCTGCGACTTGGCCGTTGAGCCGGACCTGCAGCGCCTCGGCGTCGGGCGCACGCTCATCGACGCGGTGCTCGACCGCTGCGCGGGCACCGAACTCGTCCTGCGCGACAGCGACATCTCCAGCTCGTTCTACGAACGCCTCGACTTCGAGCGGGTGGGCAACGCCTGGGTGCGTGAGGCTGAATCCGACCGGTAGGGACGCGAGTGAGTGAAAAGGTGCGGTCTCGAAATCTGACCGTCGTGCCGCTTACTGATCCGCGGGGCGGGTTGCTAAAATCGATGAAGCGAAGCGCCCAAGATGTATCCGGCCAACAAAGCACCTCTTGGAGAAAAGGGGCGACGAGCGCTCACCTTCCCCGTTCCCTTTTCGCCTTTCTCTGACGCTCTACGTCCCATTACGGCTACTCCCCCTCTCAGTTGGCGGGCCAATGTTTAGAAACCCGTGCTCGCTTCAATACACCCTTCCACGTCTGCGCACGTTCATACCGTCACGCCGCCGGGCGATCCGTGCGAAAGCGCCCGTCCACGATCTGCAGCTTCTCGGCGACGACAGCCTTCACGCCCGGCACCTCGCGCACGAGACGCATCAGCAGGTCGCGGTCGAGGTGGTGTCGCACCGTGCCGTAGAGCGTCACGACGCCATCTTGAACGTAGAAGTGCAGGCCCTGCAGGTCGGCGCGGTTCATGTCGCGCTCGAACCTGTCACGGAGCCGCCGCGCAAGCAGCTTATCCTTGAGCGTCTGTCGCTCGTCGCGGGATTGGGGTGAGGAGCGAAAACGACGTTTCAGGCGTCGTAGCGAATCGGCTATCATGCGATGGGGTGTAGTTACCGCGATCAACCAGACTCTCTGCTGATTCGTAGGCTGCGAACGTTTTTTCAACCAGCATCTTTCTATTTGGCCGCGTTATATCCCACCCCACGAGGCGGGTTTCTGGATTATCGCTATCTTGGATTCGATTTGGCACTCGTTTAACGTGGAAAGGAGAGCTTCTACGCCACCCAGAACGCGCTGACGGTACTATTTGTAACGGTACCGTTAATTAGTTGAGCAGGCCGCTGAAGCGATCTTTGACGCTGGAACGTGGGTGGCTCAGCTTCAGCAAGTCGCGCAGCTTCCCGCTCTTAACCTGAAGCGTGAAGCCGTACTGCTGGAAGCGCCCGAAGGGGACCCAGTTGATCGACATTTCCCAGCAGCCGAGGTTGCGGTATACCTGGAGCCGCGTGGTGGAAAACTCCATCTTCTTGAAATCGTAGCCCGTGTCACCGCGCACCAGCCACTTGGGCGTAGGGTTGAAGGTGAAGCTGCTGTTGAGGATGGCATCGCTCGATTCGAGCGATCCGCTCTGGCGCGTCAGGTCGTAGCTGAAATCCAGCGACAGCGCCCACGGTATCGAGAAGTCGGTCGGTTCGCTCGTGCCGGAGTTGTCGTATCTGCTGCTGCCGTATTGCCCGCCGCCGCGTCGTCTGCCGCCATACCCCCTCCCGTCGCCGTAGCGGCTTCCTCCGTAGCCGCCGAGCGAGGAGCGGCGCGTTTCGCCGGGGCCCAGCTCGGTGCCGATGGTCAGGCTGAGCCGATCCAGGCGCGGCGGACGTCCGTCCTGCCACACGTAACGATCCGTTCGACGCTGGTTGTTGTCGAGCGCGTAGGGCGAAAAGCCGGCAGTGAGGCGCACGTCGGCGCGGTCGGAGCGGTTCAGGAAGGGAGGGCGCGCGCTCAGCCGCAGGGTGCTGAGCGGTCGTCGCTCGCTGGCCGCGTTGTAGCTGATGTTGGCGTCCAGCTTGAGCAGCGAGAGCGTTCTGGACTGGCGCTCGCCCGTCGAGTCGGTGGTGACGTACTTGGTCTGAAACAGGTTGTTGAGGCTCAGGCCGATGCGCTTCTGTGGGCCGTTCAGGTAGCGTCGCTCCACGACGGTGTACGTCGAATCCCGGAACGTGTCGGTGTAGCCCCAGAACGGATCGCGGAAGTTGGGCCGGTAGCCGAAGTTGAGGCTGGGGCGCACGGTGTGGCGCAGGCCCTCAAGCGCCCCGATGCGCCACGGAAACGTGCCGTAGAAGCGCGTCTTGGCCGACACGCCCGTGTCAAACTGGCGGAGGGCCGTAAAGTCCGTCTCGCGCTTGAAGGCGAGGCCGTCCCGCTCGTTGCCGAAGCCGCCGGATTCCTCGGACGAGTCGGTGGGGTGCAGGCGGCGTCGGAAAAGGCGCCATTCCTCCTGGTAATCAAAGTTCGGGTTGAGGGAGAGAAAGACCGGCTGTCCGAAAATTTCCTGTACGGAAAATGAAGCCTGCACGGGCACGTCGTGCGAGGCCTGAAAGTCGAACGGGATCACGTCGCCCGTGGCCTTGCGGTAGGTGCTGGGCGAGACGAGCGCCTCGTACCACGGGATGTCCAGGTTCGTGGAATCGACGCCGTTGCGCAGCCGCTGCTCACGGGTGGGATAGCTGAACCCGTTGTCGAGCGAGCTGGAATACCGGTACGTGATTTTTTCGTACCACCGCTCCTCCTCACCGGGCGGTCGGTTCTCGCGCTGAAACGGCTTGCGGCGCGTCTGCCGGAACGAAATGCTCGGCAGCGTCAGGTTGACGCGCCCCGTCTGAAAGTACTGTTTCTGCCGGAGTTGGGCGGAGAACGAACGCCCCACCGAGCGCCACTGCTTCTGAAACCGCGCGGAGGAGCTGACGTCCTGCCGGATCTGGTCGTCGAGGTCGTCGGAAGCGCGCAGGTGACTCCGCGAGGTCAGGTTGACGCGAGAGCGAAGGCTTGTGTGCGGGTTGAACTCCTGCTGGTGTCTCCACTGCAGCCGGATAGTTCCCTTCTCGGAATAATCCTGGTCCGTTTCCTCTCCCAGCTTGACCTGCCGGTAGTCGAACGAAAAGTTGCCGTCATAGGCGTAACGCTTGTTGTAACGGAAGCGCGAGTTGAGTTGCCAGCTGCCGCTCGTCCAGTACCCGCCGGTAAGCTGCACGTCCATGTATTCGTTGATGATCTGGTACCACCCGACGTTGCGCAGGTAAAAGCCGCGCCCGTCCTCGCCGTAATCGAGCGGAAGCGGGCCGCTGCGCCGTCCCTGGGTGGCGGGTAAGAAGCCGAACGGCAGCCACAGCGGCGTGGGAATGTTAAAAAGAAAGAGCTGCATCGGACCGGAGTACACCCACTTCTCTTTCATCTTCATCCGGTCGGAGCGGAGCGAGTACGAGGGGTCGTCCTCGCAGTCGCAGGTGGTGTAGAGCGCATCGGCCACATAGAGCGTCGAGTCTTCCATCATCTTGACGGCGCTGCCCTGCACGAAGCCTTCCTGGATGGAGGTGCGCGCCGATTTCACGCGCCCGCGCTCGGTGCGGAGGTTGTAGGCGAGGCGGTCGCCGTAGAAGGGGTCTTCCTCGCCGCGCTTGAACTTCGGGCGACCGACCAGGCCGGTGTCGGAGGGCATGCCCTGCGCCTCCAGCTCGTCGCGCTCCAGCAGCATGTCGATCTGATGCGCCGTGAGGACGGACTTCTGGTAGGTGGCCTGGGCTTTGCCGTAGAGCGTCGCTTCCTGGTCGCTGCCGAGATCCACGATGAGGGAATCGCGCGCCTTGAACTTGACGGGGGCTTTCAGGCCTTTGCCTTGCCGCGAAGAGGACGACGGGGCGTTGCCGTTGCCGGAGCGGTTGGCGACAAGGCTGTCTCCGGCGGGAC
>PXTQ01000091.1:4095-8855 GCA_003022505.1 Bacteroidetes bacterium QS_8_64_10
GGCGGGTCGTCTTGCGCGGCTGCCGGCCCCGCGACGATGCCCAGCATCAGCAGGCAAAGCGCAACGAAGCGAAAGCGGAGGCGCACGGACGAACGGAGAGGCGTTGAGGCGGCAGGTTCGCAACGTATTACTTACCGCAAAAAAAACGCCATGTTGCGTGGTTGCAGGTTAGCAGGTTGAAGGTTGAGCCGCAGGTCGCAAGCTGAGACGTGAACCGTGCTGAATCTGCTCAAAGAGAGAGCAAGGACCGTTTTCAACTTGCAACCTGCAAACCTCAGTACACGACAAGAGTCAAACAGTCCATTTTAACACGTTTGGGAAGACAAAAAATCTCCCAAGCTGTCATTCCGCACCCCGATGCGGAATCTCCATATGACCGCGAGAAGCCTAAGTTAGGGAGATTCTGAATCAAGTTCAGAATGACACATCAAATGGGGATTTTTTGTCGTGTACAAAGCCTGCAAACTTGTAACTTGAAACCACCTACGCCGTCGACAGGTCGTGGTCCTGCTGATGCGCAAACACGAGGTGCGCCGCGCCCAGCATGCCGACCTCGTTGCCCAGCGTTTCTTGTACGATGTCGAGATCGTCCTGAAGGCCGGGCATCACGTAGCGCGGCAGCGCCTCCCGCGCCGGATCTAAAAGATAATCGCCCGCCTGCGAGATGCCGCCGCCCACCACCACCTTGCGGATGTCCAGCAGGTTGACGGTGGACCCCAGCGCGCAGCCCAGCTTGTGGCCCGCCCAAGCCAGCATTTCGCGGGCCGGCTCGTCGCCCTGCTCGGCAGCCTCGTGCAGCATCTTGGGCGTCAGGTCGTCCAGATCCTGCTCCGTCATGTCGTGGAGGCGCGTCGCGCGGGTGCGCAGGCGATCGCGGGCGTGGCGCGAGAGAAAGCGGTGCCCCAGGTACGCCTCGATGGCGCCCGCCACGCCGGAGCGCGCCACGGGGCCTTCGTAGTCGATGGTCATGTGGCCGAGTTCGGCGGCCCCGCCCGTCGAGCCGCGAAAGATGCGGTCCTGGTAGATGATTGCGCCTCCCACGCCCGTGCCGAGCGTGACCATAATAAACGACGGAAAGGGCCGGCCCGCGCCGTAGTGCGCCGACCCCAGCCCCGCCGCGCTCGCGTCGTTTTCGACCAGCACCGGATCGTCGAAGTCGAGGCGTTCTTGCAGCGCGTCGCGCAGGTTGACCGTCTCCCAGCCCGGCATGTTGGGCGGCTGCGTCACGGTCGTGCGCTCCCAGTTGATCGCGCCCGGCGAGCCGATGCCGACGCCGGCGATGCGCTCCGCCGGCGCGTCGCCGGTAAGCTGCCGGACGATGCGAGCGATCCGGTCGATGATGTGCTCCGGTCCCTGGTCGGCCTCGGTGGACAGAGCAAGCTCTTCGCTTAGGCCCTCCTCGCGCTTGACGAGAGCGGCTTTAATGGTGGTCGCGCCGAGATCAATCCCGACGGCGTGGTCGTGTCTGGAAGACATACTGGTGATGTTTGTGCTCGGTGATGGGTAGATGATAACGCAAGTTGTGCTTTACCGGAAGCGTGTTGACTTATGACCGCAGACCGCGGGCGGCAGACGGCGGCTCATCGTGAAGGCTACAATTAGCGAACGGCGGCCAGCGGCGGTCCGCCGTCTGCCGTCGTTCGGGGTGGGGTGGCAAACGATGTTAGAAGAGTCCGGAAGCCGGACGCGCCGCTTCTGAGTCAGCTGTATGTCGAGTCGGCAGCCGTGATCGCCGCCGGGCCGTGGCCCCACCGGGGAAGCGAACAGGCGAACGAACGGCCTAAATGTGAAGTATATGTTGCGGAAAAAAAGCGGGTCAGGCTTGCGACTTGTTTGCTCGCCTGTTAAAATAAGAAGCGTCGAAATTGAACGAGGCTCATTGACAGGACGACCGGGTTCAGCAGGGCGGTTGCGAGCAGCAATGTTTCGGGGCGGGCATCACGACGCATGGTTTCTAATAGATCGAACGCTATGGAAGCGCTTCTGAAAACGTGGCGGTTGGCCCAACACGATGGCAGGAATATTCTCCTCTGTATCGTATTGCTGGCGGCTGGTGGTTTGATGGGCTGCGACGTTCTCCCCATCCCGGACCCGTTCCTCGCCCTCGATCCTCAAACCGGCGAAGCGCGAGTGCTCCTCGACAGCCTCGGCCATTACGGACGGGACCATCGCTGGTCTCCCGACGGCGAGCGCCTGGCCTACAGCGACGCTTGTTTTCGTGACTGCCTACCACACGGTGCAGAGACACGGATGGTTTATGTAATGAACGCCGACGGCACGAACAGGCACGTCGTCTCGCTCTGGCGGAACAACGGCAAGCTGGAACCGAATCCGTTTGGCACGAAAAGCCGTCCAATTTGGGCACCGAGCGGGGAGCGCATCGCCTACACTCGGTGCATGAACTGCGAGCTCGGCGGCCTCAACTACGAGGTGTTCACGATTGACCTCGACACGACCGATGGCATCAATCTGATTCGGTTGACCGATAACAGCTACGGTGACTACGTGGAAGACTGGTCGCCGGGCGGGTCCACGATATTGTATCGCTCTGCCAGGGCGACCTCCGACGATGCGCGGGACAAGTCTCCGGACATCTATGAGATTTCTGCAGACGGATCAGGTCCGAGAAAGAAGCTAATGAGAAGCGACAGTCTTCTGGGAAAAGCGCATCCTCGATACGGACCGAGGGGGGAGCGATACGCCTATACCGAATGGCCCGAACCGGACTCGGTAGATAACGAAATCTATATCGCCAACGTAGACGGCTGCGAGGACAGCGATGAAATGAAGAACAAACGCCAAGAGCGTTGCGCTCCCCGGCAACTCACGGACAACGACCTCGACGAGCGTGAGATCGCCTGGTCGCCGGACGGGAGCAAGATTGCGTTCCGGGCTGAATATGAGTACATGACGTATCTTCCCAACGGTGGCCACATCTACGTAATCAACGCCGACGGCACTGGCCTGAAGAAGCTTACGTCCGGCGATCCCGTCTATGGACGACCTGAGTGGCGACCGCCATCCCATTAGTTTCAAACGACAGGCGGGGACGCGGGTCCTCACGCGCAAGGTGACGCTTGCAAGGTAAAGCACGGCGGCCAACAATCCGGTCGCCTGGACGGTAAAGAAGCCGAGCGTTCTTGCTCGCTCAACGGGCGAGGCGTTCGGCTTCGTTATTGGCATCTTGCGAGTCCCCACTTTGACCGACGTGTTTTCCGTGCGCAACCTGCGCCGCCCGCTCGCGGCGTACGCCCTCCTCGCGCTCATGCTCTGGACGGTGCCGCTCTTGAGCCGGCTGCACGTCGAGTCGGCGGCGATTATAGCGGCGGGAGCGTACTTCATCGCCGGCCTGTCGGCGCTGGCGCGCTTCCGGGAGGGCGAAGACTTCGGGCGCGTGCTGCTCGAACAACAGCTGTGCCTGCTCGCGCCGTGGGCGCTCCTGACCGTCACGCTCCTGTGGGCGCCCAACTGCGGGTACGTGCAGGGCCTGCTTTTCTTCGCGCTCTTTCCAGTCGTCACGGTCGTCTTCGCCGTGAGCCTGGCGTACCTCGTGAGCGCGCTGCTCCTCCGGCGCGGGCGGTGGTGGTTCGTGGGCGTGGGCCTCGCCGTCATGGCGCTGGGGCCGCTCTATGATCTCGGTCTGCACCCGCAGTTCTATACCTACAATCACGTCTTCGGCGGCGTGCTGGGGCCGATCTACGACGACGAGCTGGCCGTGCGCACCGGGCTGTTCGTCTTTCGCGGGCTGACGCTGCTCTGGGCGGCGCTGTTCGTGATCGCTGGAAAACGGATTCGCATGTTGAATGCGGGAGAGAAGTCCCGCTTTTCCCTTTTCCCCGTTGCCTTTTCGCTCACGGCTCTGCTGATCGGGCTGTGCTACCTGTTCGGCGCGCGCCTCGGCATCAACACGCCGACGTGGCACGTGCAGGAGCAGCTCGGCGGGCGCTTCCGCACCGAGCACTTCGACATTTATTACGCGCCGGAGAGCACGTCAGGCGAGGACCTGCGGCGGCTGGCGCGGCGGCACGAGTTTCAATACGACCGGCTCAGGCGCATCCTGAATATCGCGCCGGAGGAGCGCATTCGCAGCTACCTGTATCCGAGTCCGGACGTGAAAGGTCAACTTACGGGAGCGAGGCGGACGAGCGTCGCGCCGGTGTGGCTGGACGTCCCGCAGGTGCACATGCTGCGCGAGGCAGCCGAGGGATCGCTGGGTCACGAACTGGCGCACGTCTTCTCGCGCTCGTTCGGCATGCCGGTGCTGCGGGCGTCCGCGAGCGTCGGGCTGGTGGAGGGCCTGGCCGTGGCGCTGGAGCCGCCTTCGGGCCCACCCTCGCCGAGCGAGCAGGTGGCCGCCTCCGCGCTTAGCGAGAGCGGACCGGTGGAGCGCAACCTGGCGCGCGAGGTGGCCGCCCGGATGCAGCCGCTGGGCTTCTGGACGGGACGCGGCGCGGTGTCGTACGCCGCCACCGGCTCGTTCGTGCGCTACCTGCTGGACGCCCACGGCCCCGCGCCGCTGCGCCGCGCCTACGCCTGGGGCGACTTCCACGAAGCCTACGGCAAGCCTGCGGGCGAGCTGGCGGAGGCATGGGCGAGGAGCGTCTTCGCGCAACCGGTGGTGTCATGGGCGTCGGGGCCGACGGCGCGCGAACGGTTCAGCGTGCCGTCACTCTTCGAGGAGCACTGCCCGCACCACGTGCCCTCGTACCGGCAGGCCCACCGCGAGGCGCGCGACGCGCTCGACGACGAGGACACGACGC
>PXTQ01000091.1:9118-17616 GCA_003022505.1 Bacteroidetes bacterium QS_8_64_10
TATCTTGCGTAGGCTATCCGCACCGATGGGCCTCACGCGCCACGCACCGGGGCTGTGCGCTCTGGCGGAGCGGCAGATGCTGGTCTGGCGAGCGCGCCTGGCCCGCCGCGTCGGCAGGCTGGCTGCAGCCCGGCAGCTCACACGCACGGCGCTCCGGCGTTCCCGCGCTGCCGGCGATCTGAACCGCGCCGCCTACCTGCGCGTCGTACTCCGCGAATTAGACTGGCTCCGTAACTCCTCATGATGAATCGAACGATGTTCGAGCATGCGCAGTGGAAGAAGCGCTTACCACCGTTCAAAAGGTGGAGGCTTGTCGGGCTGATGCTGCTTGTCCTTGCAGGATGTGCCAGTTCCGAGAAGCAAAAGCAGGAGGCAAGCAAGAATCAGCAGGAGCCGGCGCGAGAAGCGGAATCGACGTTCTCGCTCAAGGCCTCGCTGGCGCCCGACGCCGACGGGGTACAGACCGTGCAGCTGTACGGCGGCAACGACGAACAGGCGCTGCCCATCTTGCAGCTCGAGCAGGAAGGTCGGCTCACGCTCGAATTCGATCTTCTGGGCCGAAAAGACCGACCGCTCTCCGTGTACTTCTACCACGCCAACCGCTCCTGGGAGCGTGACCTGTCTCCATCGCGGTACATGAACTCCTACCAGCGCGACGAACTAACCGATTACGAGTTGTCACGGGCTACGGAGCAACCCTACGTGCACTACGAGTACGCCTTCCCGAACGAGGACATCGGTTTCGAGGTGAGCGGCAACTACGTGTTGCGCGTGACGGAGCAGGGAGACGAGGACGCCGTGCTTTTCGAGCGCGCCTTCTTCATTACCGAGCAGTCGGCGACCTCCGAGTTTCGGCTGCGGCGTCGGCGTCTGGGCGGCGACTCGCTGCCGGGCTATCAACCGATTCTGCTTTTCGAGCCGCCGTCCACGATGCAGGGCAGTAGCATATTCAACTATAACACCTGCTTCGTGCCCAACGGGCGCTTCGGCGAGGCGCGGTGCGTGAGTCGCCCGGAGACGCTTCAGCAGGACGCGCTCCGGTTCGACCTCGATCCCCGGCAGTCGTTTCAGGTGGAGGGCGCGAGCTACAGCCTGGACCTGCGCGAGATCGGTACGGGCAAGTCGGTGCTGGAAATTGATCGAAGCGCCACGCCGACGCTGGTGCGGCTGGAGGAGGACGACGTGCGCTTTCCGGGCGCGTCCGGGACCATCGCGCTCACGGGCCAGACCCTGGTGAGTGCGGGCGCGTCGTCTGATAATGCAGATCTCTTCGGTCAGTACGTGCAGGCGCGTTTTCGCTTCGTGCCGCCCAAGCAGCTTCCGCTCAGCCGCGACGTGTACCTGGCGGGCAGCTCCAACGGATGGCGACCGACGAGCAAGCACAAGCTGAACTGGAACGCAAGTGAGCGCCGCTACGAGGGCGAGATCCTGCTCAAGCAAGGCCAGTACGCTTATCGTTACGTTTCGCAGGATCCGAAGCTGCGGCGCGTGCAGCGCCAGACGCTACCGCAAACGCGGAGTCGCTTCACGGCGTTTATCTACTATCGCGACGCCACCCTGCAAACCGACCGGCTGCTTTCAGTGAACGAAACGCTCGCGCAGTGAGAGTTAGGTGAGTAGTAATATTGATGGAACTTGATCTTGTAAATTGCAAGCGCAAAGGCATCGCCGTTGATCTCCAAACACCACCGCACTCAAAACACCCGAACACCCAGATCCCGAATGACTTTTTCCCGCATCCTTCTGATTTTTGCGATTGGAATCATGCTCTCTGCCGGCTGCGCGTCGCTGCGGCCCGGCACGGAGCAAGCGAGCACTCAAGAGAAGGAGCCGACCGAAGGCGACGACCTGTCTTCGATTGCGGAGGCGCTGCCGGACGAAGCCGAAGCCGACAGCGGCCTCTTTACCGTGCACCGCACCGACGAGAAGCTGTTCTACGAGATCCCGGATTCGCTTTTGAGCGAAGAGATGCTGCTCGTCAGCCGCACCGCGCGCACCGCCCGCGACCTCGGCTACGGCGGCGAGAAAACCAACACGCACGTCGTGCGCTGGCAGCGACGGGAGGACGACGTCCTGCTCCGCGTCGTGAGCTATGAAAACGTGGCCGACGAGGACGATCCGATCTACGAGGCGGTGCGCAACGCCAACTTCGAGCCGATCCTCAAGTCGTTCTCGATCAAAGGTCGGGACAGCGCTGCCGTGCTGATCGACGTAACCAAGTTGTTTACCGGTGACGTGCCCGCCATCGGCCTGCAGGAGCGCCGCCGCGAGCGCCACAAGGTGCGCAGCCTCGACAAGGACCGCTCGTTTCTTCGCAGGGCGATGAGCTTTCCGAAAAACGTGGAGGTACGCAGCGTGATGACCTACAAGGCGCAGGACCCGCCCTCCGAAGGATCCACGAACACGATCTCGCTAGAGCTGGCGCACTCGATGTTGCGCCTGCCCCCGGACCCGATGGAGCCGCGCCGCTGCGACGAGCGCGTGGGGTATTTTAGCGTCGAGTTCACCGACTACGGGTCGGAGGCCGATCAGGCGGAAGAGCGCTGCTACGTCACGCGCTGGCGGCTCGTGCCCAGCGACATGGACGCTTACCGACAAGGCGAACTGGTAGAGCCGAAGGATCCGATTGTGTATTACATCGACCCGAACACGCCGGAGCGCTACCGCGAGCCGCTGAAAGAGGGCGTCGAGAGCTGGAATAAGGCGTTCCGGGCGGCGGGCTTCAAAAACGCTGTCATCGCCAAAGACGCACCGGAAGACGATTCGACGTGGAGCGCCGAGGACGCTCGCTACTCCGTCATCCGCTACTTTCCGAGCGAGACGCAAAACGCTTACGGTCCGCACGTGCACGACCCGCGCACAGGCGAGATCCTGGAGGCCGACATCGGCTGGTATCACAACGTGGGCCGGCTGCTGCGCAACTGGTTCTTCGTGCAGACAGCTGCGGCCAATGCCGACGCGCGCTCAACGGAGTACACGGACGAGGTGATGAACGATCTGGTGAAGTTCGTGGCGGCGCACGAGGTGGGGCACACGCTGGGCCTGCCGCACAACTGGGGGGCCAGCGTCGCCTACCCGGTCGACAGCCTGCGCTCGCCCACCTTCACTGCCGAGCACGGCACCGCGCCCTCCATCATGGACTACGCGCGGTTCAACTACGTGGCGCAGCCCGGCGACAACGTGAAAAACTTTATGCCCGCCATCGGTGAATACGACGTGTGGTCGGTCAAGTGGGGCTACACGCGCTTCCCCGGCCTCGACGACAAGGCCGAGCGCGAGAAGCTTGACCGGTGGATCCGTGATCGCGCGGACGATCCGAGGTACTTCTACGGCGAGCAGTCGCGCCGGCAGATTGACCCGCGCGCCCAGCGCGAGGATCTGGGTGGCAACGCCGTGAAGGCCTCGCGCTACGGGTTGAAAAACCTCAAGCGCATTGTGACGAACCTGCGCGAGTGGACGTTTGAGGAAGGCGAGCCGTACGACGAGTTGGACGAACTCTACGGCGAGGTGATCGGTCAGTGGCAGCTCTACATCGGCCACGTGACGCGCCAGATCGGGGGCGTCTACGAGACGCGCAAGACCTACGAGCAGGAAGGGCGCGTCTTCGATTACGTGCCGGCCGACAAGCAGCGGAACGCGATGCAGTTCTTGCAGGAAAACGTGTTTACACGGCCCGGCTGGCTGCTCAACGAGGACGTGCTGCGTCGCATTGAGCGTACGGGCGCCTTGAAGCGCATCCGTCAGACGCAGGTGCGGGCCGTGCGGATGCTCCTCAGCCCGCGCCGCCTTGCCCGCATGATCGAAGCGAAGGCGCTAAACGGCCAGCAAACGTACGGCCCCGCCGACATGATGACGGACCTGCGCACGGGCCTCTGGAGCGAACTGAGCGAAGACGGGCCGTCCGCCATCGGGCCGTTCCGCCGCAACTTGCAGCGCGGCTACCTCCACGAGATGAGCGGCCTGATGAACCCCGACGACGACCGCGAGCGCGTCACGCAGTCCGACATCCGCCCGCTCGTGCGCGGCGAGTTGCGCGCGCTCCGTTCGAGCGTCGAGGCTGCTTTGCCGCGCACCGCCGACCGCGCCACGCGCCTACACCTGCGCGACGTGCTTACCCGCATCGACGGTATTTTGGATCCCGATAACGAGGGGAACGGCGAGGCGTGAGTATGGCGCAGGGGCTGTTTTCAACGTACAACGCGCGTATGAACGGGCACCTTCAGGAAGTGAGGCGCTTTATCCAGTGGCTCATTGAAGATCAGCATTACGTTTTCTCAACGCTCCCTTCCGAACGCGGAACGGTAAAACAGTAGACGACCGATTATCGTGAACACCTCCGACCTCATTCCCGCCCAGCCGCACTTCCGCACGCAGGAAGAGACGCTGCCGCTCATCCGCGAGGCGTGTGCCGAGCGCGACGACGTGGCGACGTTTCACGAGCTGGGCGAGAGCGAAGAGGGCCGCCCGCTGGCGGGCGTCGTGCTGGCCGACGAACCCGCCGGCCCGGAGACGCTCCGCGCGCTCCTCACGAACGGTCTCCGCCCGGACAGTCCGCTGCGCGGCTTGCTGGAGGGCTTCCGCTTCGTCGTTGTGCCGCACACCAATCCCGACGGCGAGGCGCGCAACCAGCCGTGGATCCGCGAGTGGCCCAACGTGGCGCGCTTCGTGCAGCACGCCCAGCGCGAGGAGCCGGGGCGCGACATGGAGTTCGGCTTCCCCGATCTGCGCCGGGAGAATGAGCTGGTGGCGGATTTCCTGCGCGAGCACGGCCCGTACGACATGCACATGAGCCTGCACGGCATGGCCTTCGCCGAGGGCGCGCAGCTCCTCATCGAGCGGCGCTGGGCCGAGCGCACGCAGCCGCTCCGCGACGCCTACGCGGGCGTGGCGCAGGAACTCGGCCTCGGCCTGCACGACCACAACCGCAAGGGCGAAAAGGGCTTCTTCTACATCGAGCCGGGCTTTGCAACGACGCCCGAAGGCGAGGCGATGCGCGCGCACTTCCGGGCGCAGGGCGACGATGACATGGTAAGCTGCTTCCTCGACAGTTCGATGGAGTTCGTGCGCTCGCTGGGCACGGGCGACCCGCTGTGCCTGGTGACGGAGGTGCCGCTCTATCGCGTGCAGCCGCACGAGGACGCGCCGCCCGGTCAGCCCGTGGCGTATCAGAACCTGAAGGAGCGGCTGCCGGAGGTGCAGGTGCACCTGGAGGAGGGCCGGGCGGAAAAGGCGCACGCGCTGGTCGAGCCGTTCCCCATTCAGCCGGTGTCGCTGCGAGCCGCGATGGTGCTGCACATGGTGGCGCTGGCAGAGGGGCTGAAAGCCGTACGGTAGGGGGCGTGTTGCGCATTGCGTATTTCGTATTGCGCCTTCCGTAAAACGAGCGACTTTACGCAATACGTCGGTTGATGCCGACCACTCCGGTAGTTCGACGTTGAATCTCGTTATTGATCGGGCCGGTTCTCAACCGCCAAACAGCAGCTTCACTACGTAGACGCTCTGGCGACCATCTTCACGAGGATTGAGTCCTCGCCGTACTCGTTGATCATGCTCTGCACCACGCCTACAGAGCCGCTCCCCGTCAGCGGGCGGATAATCGCCATCGGCAGCACCTCCGCCGGCACGCCGATCAGGCCCAGCACGGGGTCGAGCAGGCCGATCAAGAAATCCATCGCGCCGCTCTGCTCGAACATCTCAATCGCAAACAGGATGGCGACGACGTAGGGGATAATCAGCACCGCGATCTCGAAGCCTTCCTTCGCGCCTTCCACGAACACCTCGTAGACCGGAACGCCCTTGATGAGGCCGTAGACCGGAAACCCGACCACGAGAAGCGGGATCACGAAGTACGAAAGAACGGTGACGACGCTGCGGATCGCTTCAACCATGGCCTTCGGCGGTTTCGGGTTTCGGGTTTAATTCCCAGGGGATGCTTGCCTTTTACAATGTCAAGTCTTCCGGCCCACTTTCATTCGCCACTCGCCACTCGCTATTCGTCATTCGTCTCGGCTCGCACGCTCGCCTCGTCGGAGCTGGCCTTCAGCGGGTTGCCCTGCGAGTCGCGCGCCACGTCACCGGCGTTTCGGATGGGGCTGGAGGAGCGGAACCAGTCGGTGCGGGCCAGGAAGTAGGCGGCGGTAGCGCCGACAATCGTAGAACAGAGCGTGGCGAGCGTAATCGAGAAGATGAGCTGGTTGATCTGCAGGCCCATGATCGCCACCAGGAGCACCGGCGGCACGAGCTGCACGCTGCTTGTGTTGAGCGCCAGCAGCATCACCATCGCGTCGGTGGCGGTCTCCTCGGTGGTGTTGAGCGCCTGAAGTTCTTCCATCGCCTTGATGCCGAGCGGCGTGGCGGCGTTGCCCAGTCCAAAAATGTTCGCCAGCAAGTTGAGTGAGATCATCGCCATGGCCGGATGGTTGTCGGGCACCCTCGGAAAGAGCGGGCGCAGGATCGGCTGCACGAGGCTGGAGAGATTGTAGATGAGACCCGCCTCGTCGGCGATCTGCAAAAGCCCCAGGAAGAGCGCCAGCACGCCGATAAGGCCCAGCGCGAGGTTTGCAGCTCCCTCGGCGGCGTCGAGCGCAGCCGACGAGATGTCACGCAGTTTGCGGAAGCGCACGTTGCCGAAGGTCACGCCCACCTGCGCGGCGGTGGAATCGGCATTGAACTGAAGCGAACCGCTCACGTCGGTGCTGCGCAGCGGAGCCGTCTCCACCTTGTCCTCGTCGGCGCGGTACTCGCGGATCAGATTCAGCGTCTCCGGCAGGCGCGAGGTCGCATCGCCGCCGCCGAACTGCACCTGCGTGCCGTCTTTCGATTGCACGAGCGTGCCGGCAAATGTGGAATCGAAAGCAATGCCGCTGGTGCCGTAAAACCGATTGTAGTCGGCCGAGTCGAGACGCACCTGGATGGGCTGGTTATCGGCGCTCCGGTCGTAGCCGTCCGGGAAGTTGATCTTCACCGGCAGCGGCTCCTGGTTGCGAAACCGATTCTGCGTAAGCTCCGAAACGTCGATGATGAGGGCGAAGACCAGGCTGAAGATGATCAGCCCGGCCCAGATGTAGTTCAGCATGGCGTTCCGCGGCAGTAGCGCGCAGAGAAAGCGAATGGCTCGTCAACATAGCGCGCTGCATCCGGAAACTGCAATCGAGGTGACATACCTAACATACGTGTTACGTGCGAGCCGATTCGAGGTGAACAAAACATTAACTTGACTTTAAGCGGCCACAGTTCAGGATGACCAGCGGCGGCGGATGGGATCTGGTCTCATCTGCCGCCGCTTTTCTACGTGCTCTCGCTCATTCGTGCTCGCGTTTAGCCGCCTTGCCGTTTGCGTAATACGCCCGGATCTTCTGCGTCTTCGCCGGGCCGATCACCTCTTCGAGCGCCGACGGATCCGCCTCCTCGACGCGCTTCGCCGAGCCGAACTCGCGCATCAGCTTCTGCACGGTCTTCGGGCCGATGCCGCCAATGTCCAGAAGCTCGGAGTGCAGCGTCTTTTGCTTGCGCTGCTTCCGCTGGAACGTGACGGCGAAGCGGTGCGCCTCGTCGCGCACCTTCTGCAACAGCTGCAAGGCGGAGCTGTCTTTGGCGATATGGTACGGATCCGAGTCGCCGGGGCGGAAGACTTCCTCCAGTCGCTTCGCCAGCCCGATGACGGGAAAGCGCCCGAGCGTGTCGGTTTCCTCCAGCGATTCAACCGCGCTCGAAAGCTGCCCCTTGCCGCCGTCGATCACGACGAGATCGGGCCACGGTCCGTCTTCGTTCTTGATGCGCCGATAGCGCCGCCGGATCACCTCGCGCATCGCCTCGTAGTCGTCGCCTTCGTCCACGTCGCGGATCTTGAACGTGCGGTAGTCGCTCTTCTTCGGCTGGCCGTCGCGGAAGACGACGCATGAAGCGACCGTGCCGGTGCCGCCAAGATGCGAAATATCGAACGCCTCGACGCGGCGCGGCAGGTCATCCAGATGCAGGCTCTCCTGAAGCGCCTTCACCGAGTGCGGGATATGGCTTTCCCCGCGCTTCATCTTCTGCACCTTCCACTCGCCCACGAGCAGCTTGGCGTTGGAGGCGGCCATGCGCACGAGGCTCGCTTTGTCGCCGCGCTGCGGCACGCGGAGCGGCACCCGCCGGCCCTTCTTCTCGCGCAATAACTGCTTCAGCGGCTCGGTGTCTTCGGTGGCGGCCTCGTTCGGATCCAGCGACAGAAGCACCTCGTCCGGAAAGAAGTGCGCGCCGGCGTAGAAGTCCTCGGCGAGCGCGAGCATGAGTTCTTCCTCGAGGCGGTGCTCGATGGGGCGCATGTACTTGTGCTGCCGCCCGATCATCTTGCCCTCGCGCACCTTGAAGATGACGCCGCAGGCCACGTCCGCCTCCTCATCGGTGTGGAGGGCGAACACGTCGCGGTCCTCGAAGTCCTGGCTGACTATTTTTTGCTTTTCGGCGTACTTGCGGAGCGCCTTCAGGCGGTCGCGCAGGTCGGCGGCGGCCTCGTA
>PXTQ01000092.1 GCA_003022505.1 Bacteroidetes bacterium QS_8_64_10
AGCAACACCGTCTTGCTGAAATAGAGGTTTCGCACGCTTCAAAGCGTTCCAATCTCTCACATCTTCGGGATCAGCCCTGTTTTGAGAAAGTCTGCGACGCTGTCCCCGCTTTTGACGTGTCGTTCCCTGAACCCGCTTCTCGGTGAGCACAAGTGAGCGAAGAGGGTGATTGACGAATCGAAAATCGCTATTCGGAAATGGGAAACGAGCGTCACCTGCGTCGCAAGCTCACGTTGCGAGCGCACAGCGAGCAGGTCGTCTTCGTTAAAGAGAAGCAGGAGCGCATCGAGCATGTCTGGATGAAGGCGTTTCTGTGGGCGCTCTACCTGCCCGAATATCCTGATCTGACCGTCGAGGTCAAGGTCGGCGACAAGTATAAGCCGGACGTGGTAGCGATGGACGAGCGGGAGCGCGACCCGGTGTTCTGGGGCGAAGCCGGTGAGGTGAGCCGCGACAAGATCGAGGCGCTCGTCGAGCGGTACCCCCGCACCCACTTTGCGATGGCGAAGTGGGCCACATCGCTGGATCCGTTCGCGGAGATGATTGCGGAGGGGGCCGACGAGCAGGTGCGCCGCGCGCCCTTCGACCTGATTGCGTTCCCGCCGGATGCCGCCGAGCGGTTTATCGACGAGCGCGGCCACGTTGCATTACGGCACGAGGACGTGGAGTGGCGACGTCTCGGCAGCACCGACCAGCACGTTTTGTAAAATCAAGTCATTCAGACGCGAACCTGTAACTTACAACCTGCAAACCCGACCTCCGTCACAGCCCGGCGGCGCTCAGCACGTCCACGACTGTGGCGCGTGGGACGGTTGCGAGCACGGCGGCGAGCACGAACATGACGGCGACGAGCAGGCTGAAGCCTACGAAGAACCGCCGCAGCTTGCGCATCAGGCGCGGCAGGTCCGGCTCGCCGTTCCCACACCGGCGCCCACGCCACAAGCAGCCCGTATCCGGTGGCGGCATAGGGCAGGGCCAGCAGCATGAAGCCTACGCCGAGCACGCGCAGGCTCGCCGACATGCCGGCCGTCTGCCGGGCGACGCTGCGTAACACGTCTTCAGGATCGGGCATGAGCGTTCACGTCTGTCAGGTCTTTCAGGTCTATCAAGCCCGTCACGTCTTCGCTCCCCGTGTAGTTTCCTGCACCTTCCCGAAAATCTCGTCGCGTGGCGCTGCCGCGCGACGCCAGACGTGGAGGCTCTGCCCCGGAAACCGCTGCAAGGGCGGCAGAGCCAAGAAACGAGTGGGATAGGAAAATAAGTTGTGTGCGAGGTTCTACATGAGAGCGCACGTCTTTTGCGTCAAGCGAGTCGAATTGCCAACCAAAAACCAATCGTCACGGCATCGGCCTCTGGAACACCATGAGGTGCTGCTGCGGGAGCACGTCCATCGTGCGTCGCCAGTGCAAGCCGACCGCCGTCAGCTCCTTCTTGGCCTGCTGCTCTGTCATCTTGTGGAGCGGTTTGATGGGCACCGTCGGGTCCTCGGCGCGGTACTCGACGAGGTACACCTTGCCGCCCGGCTTGAGCGCCTCCTTGAGATGCACCATCATCTCGCGCGGGTGCGAGAACTCGTGGTAGGCGTCCACCATGAGCGCGGCGTCGAGCGTGCTGTCGGGCAGTTTCGGATCGTCGGGCGCGCCGCGCACGAGCTTGATATTGTGCAGCTCACGCTTTCTCATACGTTCACGAATGATGGATAGCATTTCGGGCTGGATGTCGACTGCATAAACGCGCCCGTTCGGCACCTCGGGAGCGATCCGCAGCGTAAAGTAGCCCGTGCCCGCGCCGAGGTCGGCCACCACGTCGGAGGGCTGGAGGTTCATCGCGCGCACGACCCGACTCGGCAGTTCGGTTTCCTCGCGCTCCGGGCGCTCCAGCCAGTTGGCCCCGCGATGCCCCATGACCGGCGCGATCTCGCGGCCCATGTAAAACTTGCCGGTCCCCTGATCGCTGCCCTCGCGGTACTCGTAGTAGGAATCAGCAGCACTGGTTGTGGTGTCCTCGTCGGAGTCGGACGGCACCTCGCGCGGCGGCGCACAGGCGTTCAGTACCACAACGACGATCAGAAGCCACGAAACGCGAGTGACCCGCTTCCAACGCCCGACCTGCATGTATCGACTTCCCGTCATATGAAAGCATCTGAGCAAGTGAGAAGAAGCGAATAGCGGGCGTTTTTCTCCCTCATTCCTTTTCGCCCTTCGCCCGATCACGGCTTTGCAAGTTCTTCGAGGCAAACTTTACGCCGAGTTAATTCAAAACTATGAGCGCGCTATTAGGTTAGCATATCGAATCAGCGACTGGCGCTCACGGATCAGTAGTATGAAACGCGGCGTTCTTTTCCTAATCGGCCTGTTCATGTGGCTTCCCGCCGCGCACGGGCAGGCTCCGTTCGAGCAGGAAGTCGTGAACGTCGGCAACACGGGCCTGACGATCACCAACGCGGGCTTCATCGGGCGCTCGAACGTGCGCAACGCGCCGACGGGTCCACCCTCGTTCGAGTATCCGCTCAATTCGGGCATCGAGCATCTCTTCGAGGCCGGTCTCTGGATCGGGGCGATCCGGGCGAGTGACGGCGCGACTACCGTGCGCACCGGTGCCGTCACCAGTTCCAGCGGATATAGCACGGGGGCAGCCGGCTACGAATTGTACCAACTCGAACCGATCCGCCCGCGCTCCTCGCTTCCTTCCTCTGACTTCTTCTCCCCGCGCGCCGTCAGCCAGCAGGATTTCCTCACCGCCTACTCGGAGTAGAACAAACGAGCTATGCCTGGGGCTTTCCGTTCACGGAATCCTTCGTGATCGTCAACTTCGACATCATCAACACGAGCGAGGCCGCCTGGGACAGCGTCTACGTCGGGCTGTTTCACGACCTCGTGGTGCGCAACGTCAACACGACCACTGAGAGCGGCAGCGCGTTTTTTAACAAGGGCGGCCTCGGCTACATCGACAGCCTCCAGACGAGCTACGCTTTCAACGCGGGCGGCCAGGAAGAGACGCAGAACACCTACGGCGCGGTCAGCTTTCTGGGCGGGGAGTGGACGAATCCGGCGACGGGCCGCGAGCGCTTCTTTCACCCGTCCGTGGCCGAGCGTTACCAACGGGACGGTCTGACGCGCCCGTACGTCAACCCACGCTGGTGGAAGTTCAGCGGCGGGCAGGCCGAGCTGACGCGCCCCGGCGGCGATCAGGCGCGTTACCAGCGCATGAGCACGCCGTATCCGAACCCGGCAGCCTACGAAGGCTGCGTGTCGCCCGGCGCGCCGCCGGACGTGCTGAATACGGACTGCCAGGATCCCAGCTACCGGCAGGCCGTGCGCGACTGGTACGAGCGCCTCCGCACCGACGGCCTGCAGGGCAGCGGCAACTGGATCGGGCTGACGCCGGTGGGTCCGGCTCGCCGCGTGGCGCCCGGCGACACGCTCACGATGACGTTCGCCTTCGCCGCCGCGCTCAAGCCGGAGCAGTTTCAGGGGCAGGCCGAGAAGCGCACCGACACGGAAGCGAGCCGCCGCATCCTGCGCGAGAACGTGGACTGGGCGCGCCGCACCTATGCCGGCGAGGATAACAATTACAACGGACGCCTTGATCCCGGAGAGGACGTGAACAACAACGGGCAATTGGATCGCTACCTCATCCCGGAGCCGCCGCGCGCCCCGAACCTGCGCGTCGAGTTTGAGGACGCGGGGACCACCGCCGGCGGGCAGCAGGACACGCGCGCGGCGCTCTACTGGGGCAAGCGCGCCGAGCGCAGCATCGACCCCATCACGGGCGAGACGGACTTCGAGGGCTACCGGATTTACCGCAGCAGCCCCGGCGACGATCAGGCCGGCGGCAACATCCTGAACGAGGCGTCGCTCGTGGCGCAGTTCGACAGCACCGTTGCGCGCGACACGCTCGCCGACGGCTCCGTGCAGGTGCGCAACCGCGAGGGCTTCAACAACGGCTTCGAGGCGATCCGGCTGGACGAGCCGGTGACGTTCGAGGGCGACTCGACCGAGTATTACTATAAATACGTCGCCGACGACCTCTCGAACGGCTGGCAGTACTTGTTTACGGTGACGGCCTTCGACGAGGGCGCTCCTGAAGCGGGTTTGCCTTCGTTCTCGTCATCGCGCACCGCCAACGCCACGCGCGTTTTCCCCGGCACACCGCCCGCCGACGGCAGCGGCGACGGCGAGCGCCCTGAGGTGGGCGTCTATCCGAACCCGTACCGCGTGCGCGCCGCCTGGGACGGCGAAAGCTCACGCAACCGCCAGCTTAATTTCTATAACCTGCCGCCCCGCTCCGAAATCCGCATCTTCACGCTCGCCGGTGAACTCGTGAAGCGCATCTCCCACGACGCCGCCACCTACGAGGGCGACTCCCGCTGGTACGAGACGTTCAGCGGACCGAACCGGCAGGTAGCCGGCGGCGAACACTCCTGGGATATCCTCTCCGAGAACAACCTGGACATCTCCAGCGGGCTGTATCTGTACAGCGTGGAGAACCTCAAGACGGGCGACATCCAGCGCGGTAAGTTCGTGATTATGAAGTAAATGCCTATTGCGCGTTGCGTGAGACTGCCGATCAGATACCCTTGAGCAGAATTATAGACAGCTTCGCAATCCTGAAACCTGCAACTTGCTAACTTGAAAACCTACAACCTGTAACCTGCTAACCTGAAACCACCAACCGATAACTGCGAACCACCAACCGCCAACCACTAACCAACCATGCCTACCATGCTACCTATGCCTACCATGCTACGACGTGCTACTCCCTCCCTCGTCCTTCTCCTGCTGCTCGCCGCCTCCCCGGCCACGGCCCAGGAGCGAGTCACCATCGACGCCATCAACCAGCTCGAACAGAGCGCCCTCGACTCGTTACAATCGGGCGGCGCGGACCTCTCGGCCAGCACAATCGAATCGCTATTACAAGAAACGCAGTACGCCGATTCAACGGTCGTCTTCACCGCCGTCATCATGAGCGACCCGTACAAGTCGGGCCTCGCCACCTTCGACGAAGATACGGACGGGGACGGCACCGCCGACGCGCCGGGCCGCATTCACGTTTTCGTGCGCGACACCTCCGCCGTGAGACAGGGCAAGGGCGGCATGGACCTGCAACTCGTCGAGTCGGCGGGCGACGACGCCTACAGCAAACTCATTGGGGCCGAGGTCGGCGACGTGTACAACATCCGAGGGACGGTGACGTATTTCGGGCGCACGATCCAGTTTGACGCTTCCGCCCTGCAATTTCTCGGCACGCGAGAAGACGTGGGCCTGCCGGCGAGTTTGATGGAGCCGGTGACGATTACCACCTCCGAGGCTAACAAGATGCTCAACGAGGAAGTGCAGTTCAACTGGCAAAACTTCAGCGACCTGAACAACCAGTACGTGCGCTTCGAGAGCGCCTCCATCCTGGACCGCACGATTGACGACGACGGTCGCCCCAGTTGGATCTTTACCACCGACGACGGCGACACGTACGTCGAAAATTACGACCACTCGCTGCGCTACCGCAACGACAAAGACGCCTACGAGTCGCCGTTCAAGGTGCGTGAGGAACCGTTTCGCCCGCCGGCTCCCGCGAGCGTCGTCAACGTGCAGGGCTTCTTGAACGTCAACACCGACTTTGAAGCGTTCCAGAACGAATTCGGCGCGGTGCCCAACGGGGCGGCGTTTCACCTCTCCCCGTTCGCCGACAGCGACCTGGAGGTGCTGGAACAGCCCACCGTGCGCAACGTGACGGTCAGCTCGCCCGACGGCATCCCGGACGCCTCCGAAACGATTACGATCAACGTGGACGCCAACGAGGGCACGGTCAGCGACGTGAATCTGCGCTACGTCTCGCCCGTCAATGCGACGGACACGACCACCGTGGAGACCACCTCCACTGGCGACGGCGCCTACGAAGCGACCATCGACGGCATCGAGGACGGCGACTTCGTGCAATACTTCGCTCAGGTGACCGACACCAACGGCGACGAATTCACGTCGCTGACGAGCACCTACCGGTACCTCGCGGACGGCATCGACGAGATCGCCGACCTCCAGACGACCGCCAGCGGCGGCGACGGCCCCAGTCCGTTCGTCGGCGACACGCTGACGACCGACATCACGGCGACCGTGCAGACGAACCCGGACTCGACGAGCCTGCTCGCCATTCAGGACGACGACAGTGACACGCCCGCCACCTGGTCCGGCGTGCTCATGCAGATCGGGCAGACGGCCCGTTCGCTGCGTCCCGGCGATCAGATCACCATCACGAGCGCCGGAATCCAGGAAAACTTCGGCCTGACGCGCCTGGTGGACGTGGACTACAATGAGGCGGGCAGCGGCGATCCCATTCCGTACAAAACGCTCACGACGAGCGCACTTCAGGATCCTGTTCTCGCTGAGCAGCACGAAGGAATGCTGCTGCGCTTCAACGACGTGACGATTGCTGACACGAATCCGGACGCCCCGGATGATTTCGGCGAGTTCACCTTCACGACCGGCGACGATGCGGATGACCTCCGTGCAGACGATGCGTCGGACGCCGTGCCGGATACGCTGAACGCCCAACTCAGCGAGGGGCAGGAGCTGGATTACATCCAGGGTGTCTGGTCGTATGCCTTCGGCAACCACAAGCTGCTTCCGGAGTTTGTCTCCGACGTGGGCGGGATTTCGCTGCCGGCGCAGGAGGTACCGGGCACGCCGGGCGAGCTGGCGCTGCACCCGAACTACCCGAACCCGTTCAGCGACGCGACGACCATCCGCTACACGCTGAAGAAAGCCGGCGACGTGCGGCTCACGGTCTACGACCTGCTGGGTCGCCGGGTCGCCACGCTCGCCGACGAGCGCCAGCCGGCGGGGTTGCAACAAATGACCTTCCGGGCGGAGAACCTGCCGAGCGGGCTGTATTTCCTGCGCCTAAAGGCCGGCTCGGAGACGCGCACCCGCAAGATGACTATCGTGCGCTGACCCCGGACGGCAGATGGCTGACCGCTGACCGCAGATGGGGAAACGCCTCGCCTGCGGTCGGTGGTTCATTTTCGTGACGTAAATGACGTATTTCCGGCGATGATGTATGGATAACGATTCTCATCTTGCCGAATGTGACGATGTCCCGGTGCGTTGCGACGTGTTTGGCTCGTCCATTCCTTACCGTAGTAGGGCCATTGCGTGCAACGGCTCT
>PXTQ01000093.1:0-7415 GCA_003022505.1 Bacteroidetes bacterium QS_8_64_10
CGAGCACGACTACGACGTGGACGTGATGCCGCCGCAGGTCGTCGATCAGCGCATCGTGTCGTCGAGGCGCATCCGCGGGCTGCTTACCGAGGGCGGCGACGTGCGCACGGCGCATCAACTGCTTGCGCGCCCGTACCGGCTCCGGGGCGAGGTAGAGGAAGGCGAGGGGCGTGGGGGCAAGATCGGATTCCCCACCGCCAACATCGTCCCGCCCGAACGCAAGGTCGTACCCCGCGAGGGTGTCTACGCGGTGCGCGCGCAACGCGAAGGCGACGGCGACGAAGCGCCCCGGCGCGAGGGCATGATGAACATCGGTACGCGCCCAACCTTCGAGGACGACGGCGCGAAGCACCTGGAGGTGCATCTGTTCAATTTCGAGGGCGACCTCTACGGCGAGCAGCTTCGCATAGAATTCGTGGATCGCATCCGAGATGAACGCGAATTTGATGGTCCAGAGGCGCTCAAGCGGCAACTTTCGGAGGATCGCTCCCGTTGCAAAAAAGCACTCGACGAGCTATTTTAGCTCCAGAGATGGCCTCGACGCGTGAAACCGACGAGGCTTTCTTCTTTACGATGCTCTAATCGAAAGAGGATTTTTCTCCATGATAACCAAAGAAAAGAAGCAAGAACTCACCGAACGTTTCGGCAAGCACGAAAGCGACACCGGAACGGCGGAAGTCCAGATCGCCATCTTCTCGCACCGCATCGACGCGCTGACGGAGCATTTGCAGGATCACCCGCAAGACCACTCCACCCGGCGCGGCCTGCTCAAAATGGTGGGCAAACGACGGCGGCTGCTCAACTACCTGATGGACAACGACATTGAGCGCTACCGCTCGATTGTCAGTGAACTCGGACTTCGCAAGTGACCCAAGCGGCGGCTTCTCCCCTCGGAGGGCCGCCTTTTCTCGTTGAGGTGTGGATGTGCGGAAGTATGTACGTGTGGACGTGCTTTATCTTCGACTTCCGTGCTTGCGCACTTCCATACCTCCATACTTTCACTCTCTCTGTTGACAGACGCGAATCGTAACCCTATGCCAGAACCGCAAGCTATTACTCAAACCGTAGAAATCATGCCCGACAGCGAGGAGATCTCGTTTGAGACGGGCCGCCTCGCCAAGCAAGCCGACGGCTCCGTCGTCGTCCGGCGCGGCGGCACGATGGTGCTGTGCACCGCCGTCATCGAAGATGAAGCGAGTCCCGAAAAGGGCTTCTTTCCGCTGACCGTCGATTACCGCGAGAAATTCGCCGCCGGCGGCCGCATTCCGGGCGGCTTCATGAAGCGCGAGGGACGTCCCAACGACAAGGAGACGCTCTCTTCGCGCCTCATCGACCGCGCCATCCGCCCGCTCTTTCCCGACGGCTTTTACCATCAGGCGCACGTCATCGCATACGTCCTCTCCGCCGACCCCGAACACGACGCCGATGTGCTCGCGGGCACCGGAGCCAGCGCCGCGCTCATGATGGCGGGTGCTCCCTTCGACGGCCCCTTCGCGGAGGTGCGCGTGGGCCGCGTGGACGGCGAGTACGTCATCAATCCGACGATCGAGCAGGTCGAGTCCAGCGATATCGACCTCATCGTGGCGGGCAAAGAAGACGCCATCACGATGGTCGAGGGCGAGATGGACGAAGTCAGCGAAGACGAGATGCTGGAGGCGCTCGACGCCGCGCACGACGCGATCCGTCCGCTCTGCCAGATGCAGCACCGGCTCGTCGAACAGGGCGACGTGACGGGCATGGATTACGAGACGATCACCGTTTCCGACGACCTTGTGGACAAAGCGCGCGACGCCGTCGGCGATCAAATGGCCGATCACATTCGCGATTCGTACGACAAGGACTCGTTTTACGGCGGCGTTGACGACCTCAAGGATGAGGCCGTCCAGCAACTGCTCGGCGATGCCGACGAGACGCCCGAAGGGTACACCGAAGATGAGATCCGCGACGCCGTTTCTAAGATAGAAAGCGAGTCGCTGCGCGAGATGATTCTCGCGGACGGAAAGCGCCTCGACGGGCGCGGCCACGAAGACATCCGCGACCTGTGGATGGAAGCGGGCACGTTGCCGCGCGTGCACGGCTCCGCCGTCTTCACGCGAGGCGAGACGCAGGTGCTCGGTTCCATCACGCTGGGCAGCTCGAAAGACGTGCAGCCCGTCGATCAGGTGTTCGACGAAGAGGACAAGCCGTTCTTCTTGCACTACCGCTTCCCGCCGTTCTGTGTGGGGGAGGCCTCGTACCTGCGCGGGCCGAAGCGCCGCGAGATTGGGCACAGCATGCTCGCCGAGCGCGCCCTGGAGCCGGTGATTCCCAGCAAGGACGACTTCCCGTACACGATTCGCATCAACGCCGAGGTGCTCGAGTCGAACGGCTCTTCGTCGATGGCGAGCGTGTGCGCCGGTACGCTCGCGCTCATGGACGCGGGTGCGCCCATCGAGAAGCCGGTGGCGGGCATCGCCATGGGGCTGGTGCAGGAAGGCGACGACACCGCCATCCTGACCGACATCCTGGGCACCGAGGATCACCTCGGCGACATGGACTTCAAAATCACGGGCACGCGCGACGGCATCACGGCCTGCCAGATGGACATCAAGATTAGCGGCGGCCTCTCGCGCGATCTCCTGAAGCGCGCCCTGAACCAGTCGAGCGAGGCGCGCGGCGAGATTCTCGACGCCATGCACGAGACGATGCCGGAGCCGAGCGCCGAGATGTCGGAGCACGCCCCGCGCCTCACGAAGGTGACTATCGACGCCGAGCACATCGGCGCGGTCATCGGGCCGGGCGGCAGCGTCATCAAGAGCCTGGAGCGCGACACCAACACCTCCATCACGATTGACGAGGAGGAGGGCCTCGGCCACATCACGATCTCGGCTACCAACGCCCGCGACGCCGACGCCGCCATCAACCGTATCAAGCAGCTCGTGGCGGAGCCGGAAGAAGGCGAAACCTACGAGGGCACAGTGCAGAAGATCGTTGGCTTCGGCGCGTTCGTCGAGATCATGCCGGGCAAAGACGGGCTGCTGCACATCTCCGAGATCGACCACGGCTACCGGGCAGCAGCAGTGAGGTCAGCTCCGCACGCTTCGCTGATGTGTGCACGTGTGTAAGTATGAAGGTGCGGACGTTCTTTTACGTTCGCATCTCCATCCCATACTCAAATCCTTCAACCGGATTGAGCATGGCGACGTGTTTTCAGTAACGACCAGAAGGCGCGTTTGGCGTTTACGCCGAGCGTGCCTTTTCTTTATGTCACCACGTGTCAAATCGGTATGGCTGACGACACCGCCATGAAATCCACGGGCTTTCGCCGCATCTCGCTCGCGCTTTTGCTGATTCCTGCAATCATGCTGCTCGGCGGCTGTGCGGGAAGCAAGAAGACTACCGACACGTCAGCCCCGCGCGACCTGCCCGTTCGATCGTCGAATCGGGCTACCGTGTCGCCCAGTACAGATTCCGTGTACACGATCGTCGATAAAATGCCGACGATAAAAGGCGGTATGAGGGAGGTTCAGCGGCACTTGTCTTACCCCCCGCGTGCCAAGCGGGCGGAGATCGAAGGACGAGTGACCCTTCAGTTTGTCATCGACAAGGAAGGCAACCCGACCCAGATCGAGGTGATCCAGTCCGCGCATCCCGCTCTGGATGCCGCAGCGAAAACAGCCGTACGCAAGACAGCCTTCACGCCAGGCATTCAGGATGGTGAACCCGTGAGGGTGCAGTTCTCCGTGCCTGTCGACTTTGAGCTGAATGGGAAGGGTAGTCCCTTCTCGATCTGGAGGACCGTGGGCATCGTGGGAGTGAGCGCGCTTGTGACCTTAATGATGGCGCTCGGCGGCGCGTAAAAGCAGCGCGGCACGCTGTACGAGTCCTTCATGAACCCACCAGTTCGAGATTTTCAAAACACGTCAATTCCCAAGCGTTTCAGACCATAAAATCCCAACATGAAAATACTCGTCACCGGCGGCGCCGGCTTTATTGGTTCGCACGTGGCTGAGGCCTTCCTGGAGGCCGGCCACGAGGTGCACGTGCTCGACAACTTTGAGACGGGGCGCGAGGAAAACGTGCCCGACGCCGCCGCGTTGCACCGCCTCGATGTGCGCGACGAGGAGGTGTCCGACCTGTTCGCACGGGAGCGCTTCGAGGTGCTGTGCCATCACGCGGCGCAGATGGACGTGCGCAAGTCGGTCGAGGACCCGCGCTACGACGCCGACGTGAACGTGGCCGGTTTCCTGAATCTAATGGAGGCGGGCAAGAAAAACGGCCTGGAGCGCGTGCTTTTCGCCTCGACGGGCGGGGCCATCTACGGCGAGCCGGAGTACGCCCCGCAGGACGAGGACCATCCGCTTCGCCCGCTCTCGCCCTACGGCATCACGAAGCTGACGACGGAGAAGTATCTTTATTTTTACCGGCAGCAGTACGGCATCGGCTACGTGTCGCTCCGCTACGCCAACATTTACGGCCCGCGCCAGAACCCGCACGGCGAGGCCGGCGTGGTGGCGATCTTCGCGCGCTCGATGCTGGAAGGCGAGCAGCCCGTCATCTTCGGCGACGGCGAGCAGACGCGCGACTACGTCTTCGTCGGCGACGTGGCGCGCGCCAACGTGGCGGCGCTCCGGTACGACGGTAGCTCCGGCATCTTCAACGTGGGCACCGCCCGCGAAACAAGCGTCAACGAACTGTTCCGGTTGCTCCGCGACCAGATCGACCCGGACGTGCCGGAGGAGCACGGCGACGCCAAGCCCGGCGAGCAGCAGCGTTCCATTTTGGGTTACGACCGCGCCGAGCGCGAGTTGGGATGGGCGCCGGAGGTGGAGCTAAAAGAAGGCTTTGAGCGCACCGTCGATTGGTTTCGCAAGCGCTACGCCGAGGCAGCGGTATAGTTGAGACGGTTTGTTTCACCGCAGAGTGCGCAGAGAGCGCAGAGCAGTATGGATGTTTGAACGTGAGTAGGTGTGTAAATCGTTCACATACACACCTTCACTTTCATACCCTCACACACAGCGATCTCAGCGACCTTTGCGGAAGATTCCTGAACGGCAAAACACGCAACGCCTGAACTCGCAAGCGCCCTTACGCAATACAACAACGTGAGGGCAGAACGCGAGAGGCTACTGAAAAGGGTAAATAAGAGCGCCATCATCACGGGACTGCCATGTACCAGGTCCAGCTTCAAGACTTCGAGGGGCCGCTCGATTTGCTGCTGTTTTTTATCAAGCGCGACGAGCTGGATGTTTTTAACATTCCCATCGCCGAGGTGACGGACGAGTTCCTGGCCTACGTGCGTGCCATGCAAGAGATCGACCTCGACGGCGTGGGCGATTTCATCTACATGGCCGCCGTGCTCATCAGCATCAAGGCCGAGATGCTGTTGCCCTCCGATGACGATGAGGCCGGCGACGAGGAAGCGGTGGATCCGCGCCGCGAGCTGGCCCGCCGCCTGCTGGAATACAAGCGGTTTAAGGAGGCGGCAAACGATTTGGAGCGTCACCAAGAGCGTCGCTTGCAGAAGCACACGCGTGGGGCCGCCTCGTCGCAAGAAAAGCACTACGAGACCGAGCGCGAGTTGGACCTCGACGCTTCCGTCTACGATCTGGCGACGGCGCTTCGCGGCGTGCTGACGACGCTGCCCGAACCCGACCCGGTGCACGCTGTGGAGCGGGAGAGCTATTCCGTGGAGCAGCAGCAGACCTACGTGCTGGAGCGCGTCCTGGAGGCGCAGACGGTCTCGTTCGAGGATCTCGTCCGCGAGCGTTCCAGGCCGTTTGTCATAGCGACGTTTCTGGCCGTGCTGGAGATGGCCCGGCAACGCCTCGTCACGATCTCGATTGCCGCCTCCAATCAGGACTTCTACCTGCTCCGCCCGGACGCCGAAGCGGAATAACGTTCACCGCAGAGGGCGCGGAGGACGCGAAGAATTTAGAGTTGTTGAGAATGGGGATTGTATTCTGATCCTATTGCTTCGTCAAACCTCAATTTACAGATAGCCCCGAAGGGTTTGTGCGCGAAAACGTATCGTATTGACGTAAACGCTCCGTTTTACTGATCCGAATATAGTCAGCTAAAATTGATCGGGAGAAGAGACCCCGAGATCCGTCGTCATTCACAACCCTCTACGTTCTATTCTCACGCTCTGCGACCTCTGCGCACTCAGCGGTAAAAAGTCATGGAAGCTGACTCCGACCATTCTGCGCCTGACGAGTTAGACACGCGGCTCGAACGCATCGCCGAGGCGCTCATTTTCGCCGCCGAGTCGCCGGTGACGCCGGAGCGCATCGCCGGGGCCTGCGAGGCGGTCACGGGCCTCGCGCCCGACACGGGCGTGGTGGCCGACGCCGTCGAGCAACTGAACGCGCGCTACGAAGAAAGCGGCAGCGCCCTCCGCGTGGAAACCTGGTCGGGCGGCTACCGCATGGCTACGTCCGAGCGCTTCGCGCCCTACCTGGAAGCGTTCTTCGAAAAAGAGAAGCGCACCACGCTCTCGCGCTCGCTCATGGAGACGGTCGCCATCATCGCCTACCGGCAGCCCGTGACGCGCCCTGAGATCGAGTTCGTGCGCGGCGTGAGCGCCGACTACGCCGTCGGCAAGCTGCTCGACATGGACCTCGTCGACGTGGTGGGCCGCAGCGACGCCTTGGGGCGGCCCATGCTGTACGGCACGACGGATCTCTTCCTGGATCAGTTCGGCCTGAGCGATCTGGACGATCTTCCCAATCTTCGGGAGCTGGAGGAACTGCTGGACGATCCCGACTTCAGCGACGAAAAGGCGGAGTTGTTCATGGAAGCTGACCTCGAAGAGCGGATGGACGAGGAAGAGGAAGCGCCCGCAGGTGAGCCGAGCACGAACGGGAAGGCGTGAGGGGGGGGCAGGTCGCAGGTCACACGTTTCTCGACCTTTTGACCTTTGACCTTCAGACCTTCGACCTTACACGAAGAATCTCCGAGTCGGCCTCATTGTTAGTGGAAAAGCCAGTCGCCAATCGGAAGCCGCACCGTTGCCTATGCGCCTGAACAAGTACCTCGCGCGGGCCGGCGTCACGTCGCGGCGCAAAGCCGACGACCTGATCGAGGCCGGGCGAGTGGCCGTTGAAGGCGCGACCGTGCGCGAGATGGGTGCGCGCGTCGATCCGAATGACAGCGTGACCGTTGACGGCGAGCCGGCCTGCCTCGCGCCACTCCGCTACGTGCTGCTGAACAAGCCTGCGGACGCCGTCACCACCATGAGCGACGAGCGCGGGCGGCGCACCGTCATGGATCTGGTCGAGGGCGTCGGGGACGGGCGCGAGGCGCTCTTTCCGGTCGGGCGGCTCGACCGCGACACGACGGGCGTGCTGCTCTTGACCACCGACGGCGACCTCGCGCACCGGCTCATGCATCCGAGCTACGAGGTCGAGAAGCTGTACCTGGTGCGCCTCCGCGAG
>PXTQ01000093.1:7488-9197 GCA_003022505.1 Bacteroidetes bacterium QS_8_64_10
CTGCCTGCGCGCCGACCGGCGCACCGAGCTGTTCGTGACGCTGCACGAGGGCCGTAACCGGCAGGTGCGCCGCATGATGCAGGCCGTGGGCCACGAGGTCGCCGCGCTCGAACGCACGCGCTACGCGAGCCTCTCCGCCGAAGGACTGGAGCGCGGCGCGTGGCGGCTGCTCGACGAGGACGAAGTGAAACGGCTTCGTCGAAGCGTCGGGCTACCGGAACGGAAGGCAAGAACGCACAAACGAAACTCGTAGGGACGAGTGACGCTATGTGCGAGGTTCTACCCAAGAGCGAAAGCCTGAAGGGGGTTGACAAGTAACCTTCTGCCTTCTATATTTTGAGAGGTCGAAAATACGAGAATCGGAAATCGACAACCTTCTCACCGAGCTAAATACAGAGGAATACGTTATGCGCAATTGGCTACAGTATGTCGCCGGTATTTTCGTACTTGGGTCGCTGCTGGCAGCAGCGCCGAATACGTACGCCCAATCCAATTCGTTTGGGCCGTACGAGAACGACGAGAACACGATGATGCTCCTGCACTTCGACGGGGACAGCCAGGCCGATCATTTGACTAATGCTTCCGATTCGTCGGGCGATGCCAATATGCATGGCAACGTGCAGTTCCAGAGCCATGAAAGCCTGGGGGATCGAGGCCTTGGAAGCGAGATGGGTGATCTGCTGTATCTCGACAACAATGCTATCGAGGACTCCAGCTATTTGTGGGTGCCTGATACGTCGGGTCTCGACCTGCAAGAAAGCTGGACGATGGAGGCCTGGGTGAACATCTTTACCTACGGCCAGACGGGTGAAGATCACCGCTGGCGCCCCAAGTTGCTCGTCAAGTCGGGCCCTTCGGACGGTCGCGCCTTCTCCAACTACTTTAACGTCATGCGCGGCGACTTGCAGTTGTTTCACACGGGGTATTACACACCCGGCGCCGGATGGCTTGCCGTCGACTCGCCCCCCAATTCGTTCAAACCCACGAATTGGTACCACGTGACGTTCGTGCGGGATGCGGAAAACATGATCCTGATGCAGATGATTCACAACCCGCAAGGGGAACTGGTTTATTTCAACGCCAGGGCCATTCCCCCGCAGAATGATCCGCCGAACGAGACCGACGCGCCGGCCTGGATTGGCATCAATCTCGGGCAGGGCGGCGGCTGGCTGGACGGCTATATCGACGAGATGCGCGTTTCCGACATCGTCCGCGACTTCGACTATCCGCCGGGAGGTGAGGACGAGCCTGCTGGCTGTGGGCAACACGAACGTGCAGTCTGCTCAAGTGCACTACCGCACGGATTCCGAAGGCGACGGCTTTGACGGCAGCTTCCAGACCGCCGAGATGAGTCCAGATACGGCAAACACGTATGTCGGGTCGATTCCGGGGCAGCAGCCGGGCACCTTCGTGCAATACTACATCTCTGCCGAGGCGGAAAACGGACTGCGTTCCACGTCGCCGACCGGCGTGGAGCAAACCGAAGATCCCTCCTATTACAGCTACACCGTGCTGGACACGACGAGCCAGACGTTGCACCTGGCCTTCGAGAACGACGAGGTGGTAGACAGCTCGCAATACGATCTGCCCGTTGATGTGGGGGGAGACCCGACGTTTGTAGAAGGCGCACCGGAGGCCGAGGGGGAGAGCGCCATCTTTCTCCGCGATAGCTCGTACCTGGAAATCGCGCCGCCTCACGCCTCCTTCTT
>PXTQ01000094.1 GCA_003022505.1 Bacteroidetes bacterium QS_8_64_10
CCTCGTCGACGGCCTCCTGTGCCGCCTTCTGCTTCTTGGCGTCGAGCGTCGTATACACCTTCAGCCCGCTCGTGTAGAGGTTGTAGCCGTTGCGCTTGGCCCAATCGCTCAGCCGCTGCCGGGCGTGCGCAGCGAAGAACGGCGCCATGTTGTTCGAGGGCGTGGCCGGCGCAAAACCCATCGGGGTCTCCTGCTCCCGGAGGCGCTGGAAGGCAGCGTTCGTAATCACGCCGTTCTCGCGGAGCTGATCCAGCACCACGTTGCGCCGCTCGCGCGCTTCCTCTGGGTTGTCGACAGGATCGTAGAGCGAGGTCGCCTTCAACATGCCTACGAGCTGCGCCGCCTGCAGCGTGTCGATCTCAAGAGCCGACTCGTTGAAATACGTCTCGGCGGCAGCCTCCACACCGCTGGTGTTGTATCCGAACGGCACGGAATTCAGATAGAATTCCAGCAGTTGCTTTTTCGAGTAATGGTCTTCCAGCTTGAGCGCCGTAAACCATTCCTTGAACTTGCGCGTGAGGGCGAAGTCGTCGCCCACGTCCGGAAACATGTTGCGCACGAGCTGCATGGTGATTGTGGAGCCGCCCTGCACGTTGCCAGTGGCGGTCTGGAGGATGGCGCCGACGGTGCGTTGCACGTCGATCCCTTGATGCCGATAGAAGCGCCGGTCCTCGGCCGCCACGAGCGCCTTCGGCACGATGTCGGCGATGGAATCGAGCGGCACCCAGCGGCGGTTTTGCTCGTAGTAGCGCGTGATCTCTTTGCCGCCGCTCGTGTACAGCACGGTGGATTGCTGAAAGCCCTCGGAGGACAGGCCCTCCACCGCCGGCGTCTCCCACATGATAAACGCCATATAGCCGAGCAGGAAGAGCGGGATGACGAGCAGCCCCAGCACGATGATCGAGCCGGTGCGCGTGTCCGGGTCGTTGAGGCGACGGCGCACGTTGGCGAAGAAGTCGCCGGAATTAGCCTGCGAGGCGTTCATAAAGCGTCTGAGATGCTGCGAGAAGTAATAGCGACAACGATAGCTCTAAAGACAGATCTCTTTTACGGCACCGGGAGGTGTCTGTGTCCGCCGTTCCGTGAAAAATGGGTTTCGCATCGAGGTTGCAAATTAGCAGGTTTCAGGTTGGCACGTTCGTTTTAGCCTGCGAACCCGCAATTTGCAACCTGTCAACTTTTTAAGGCGCTCTCAGCGTACTCTAAAACAGCGAGCACCATGAACCCATCCGGCAAGAACGTGCTGATCGTCGGGGCCACCTCCGCCATCGCCCGCGCGCTGGCCGACCGGCTGGCTGCCGGGGGGGCAGCGCTTGTGCTCGCCGGCCGCGACGCCGAGGAAACCGAGCGCATCGCCCGCGACCTGCGCATTCGCCACGACGAGGCCGAACTCCATGAGGCGCGCTTCGAGGCGACGAACCACGAGGTGCACGAGGCGCTCCTCGACGACGCCGAGCGTGAGCTGGGCGGCCTCGACGGCGTGATCTGGGCCGTCGGCATGCTGGGCGAGCAGGAGCGCGACGAACGCGACGCCGCGCACGCCCGCCAAGTGATCGACGTGAACTTTACGGGCGCGGCGTCTTTGCTCGGGCGCGCGGCGAACCGCCTCGAAGCCCAGAGAAGCGGCTTCATCGCAGCGCTCTCGTCAGTGGCCGGCGACCGGGGACGCGCCTCGAACTACGTCTACGGATCCGCGAAGAGCGGCCTGAGCGCCTTCGTGGAGGGCCTGCGCGGTCGCCTCCACGACGCGGGCGTCCGGGTGCTCACCGTCAAGCCCGGCTTTGTGGACACGAAGATGACGTTCGGCGACCCAGACACGTTTCTGGTGGCCTCGCCGGAGCGCGTGGCCGACGCCGTGATGACGGGCCTGCGGCGCGAGCGCAACGAACTCTACGTGCCGTGGTTCTGGCGCTGGATCATGCTGGGCATCCGTCTCACACCCGAAGCGATTTTTAAGCGGTTGAGGATCTGAGCGGTGAGCTTCGCTGCTGCCCTCGAACATGGTCCGATGTCGCACCGATCTTGAACCTTCGGCTTCTTCTCCGGCACGGTCAGCACGCTACCCTGATCCCCCAAGTCTCCCAGCGCCTCGATGCCTCGGGGATTCACCACCTGTTCAGTGTCATAAACGCGCTTATCGTGGACGCTTCCCGAATAGCTGGGACTGGTCGCTCGGATCTTCTCGTCCTGATCCACCGCAATTTGAGGCCCCTCCCCCGGTCGTGTGCTCTTTGTGCTTGCCCGAATAGTGCAGTCGCTACGCGGCTTCTTTTGGCCCGGACGCTGAACGAGCTGCTCCGTCGCGTCGAAAAACAGCGTCTCGATCTCCTCCTCACCGGCGTCGATACGGCGGCGTTCAAGCTACACGACTAAAAATCCTCGATTAGACGTGTTATTCTGGACTTGATCCAGAATCTCTGTAATCGCTCTTATGTAGCCTGCTGCACACGAGTAAACCGACGCGCACTCCAAACGCGCGACGTTCTACACAAGAGCGATCAATTTTTGTCGTGTAGTGTGGGCAGCGTTACGCAATACGTAATACGTTTTACGTTACCCCTCTATCCGCCCTATCTTCGAAACGAATGACACGCCGTCGACAATGAGATTTTCTATCCAGAACGAACCATGCGCGTAGCTTTTCAGGGTGAGGCGGGCGCGTTCAGTGAGGAGGCGGTGGAGGCGTTTTTCGAGAACGCCGAGCCAGTGGGTTGCGCCTCGTTCGAGGACGTGTTCGCGGCGCTCGAAAACGAAGACGCGGACCGCGCCGCCATTCCCATCGAAAACTCGCTCCACGGAAGCGTGCATGCCAACTACGATCTGCTGCGCACCCGCGAGGCGCGCATCACGGGCGAGCACTGGATGCGCATTCGTCACTATTTGATGGCCCGGCCCGGCGCATCGCTTGACGAGATGCGTCGCGTGCGCTCCCACCCGCAGGCGCTGGGGCAGTGCCGCGCGTTTCTGCGCGAGCGGATGCCGCAGGCGGAGGTCATCCCGGCTCACGACACGGCGGGCGCGGCCCGCAAGGTGGCCGACTCCGAGGGCGACAACCGCACCGCCGCCATTGCCAGCCGCCGCGCCGCCGACGAGTACGGCCTCGCGGTGCTGGCCGAGGACATCGAGAGTAACCCGGAGAACTACACGCGCTTCCTGGCGCTGGCGCGTCCCGGCGATGCGCCCTCCGACGAGGCGCAGGACGAAGATCGGCCCTGCAAGACCTCGCTCGTGTTTGCGCTCAACGAAAACGTACCGGGAGCGCTCTTCAAGAGCCTGGCCGTGTTCGCGCTGCGCGAGTTGGACCTGTTCAAGATCGAGAGCCGCCCGCTCATTGGCACGCCCGGCGAATATGTTTTTTATCTGGACGTAGAGGGCGCGGCGGCGAGCGAGCCGGTGCGCCGCGCGCTGGGTCACCTGCGCGAGATCACGAGCGAGGCGCGCGTTCTCGGCTCCTATCCGGTCGATTGACGAGTTTCGAATTCACCATTCACCACTCGCTACTCGCCCGTGTCCCAGGTCAGGATGTCCTCCTCGGATTTTTCGCGCGTCTCCCACTCCTCGGCATCTTCGGGCGGTTCCTTCATCTCCGTGATGTTGTAGCCCATCTCACGCCACTGGTTCGCCAGGTACTCGTTCCACTGGATGTAGTGCTCGTATTCCTGCGGCAGCTCGTCGTCGGCGTAGATGGCCTCCACCGGGCAGACCGGCACGCAGGCGTTGCAGTCGATGCACTCCTCCGGCTGAATCGCCAGGAAGTTCGGCCCCTCGTAGAAGCAGTCTACGGGACAGACCTCCACGCAATCCATGTACTTGCAGTTGATGCACGGCTCGGTGACGACGTACGGCATGATGTTCGAGTTACGAGTTGCGAGTTTCAGAGAAGGTGGCTGGAGGTATTGCACAAACGGCTCCCTCGTGCCGTAGGATAAGACGTATTGGGTAAAACGTAAAAGAGCAGCGCTCTTTCGCTTTTCTTCCCCCTTGAGACATTCGCGCGCGCCAGCAGTACGAAAAGACGACAATCTTCTTATCAACCAACTCCTGCCATGTTTGACAGCGACATCGAGACGATTGCGCTCATTGCGCACGACGGCAAAAAGGCGGACATGGTGGCGTTTGCGCTCCAGCACAAGGAACTGCTCGCGCAGTTTCGCCTCGTGGCGACCGGCACGACGGGCAAGCTCATGCGCGAGCGCGTAGGACTGAACGTGGAGCGCGTGATGAGCGGACCGCTCGGCGGCGACGTGCAGATCGCCGCGCGCGTCGTCAAGGAAGACGTACAGGCCGTGCTCTTTCTCGTAGATCCGCTGGACAAGCACCCGCACGATCCCGACATTCAGACGCTCATGCGCGCCTGTAACGTGCACGACGTGCCGCTGGCGACCAATCTGGCGACGGCGCGTCTCATCGTGAGCAACCCGCATCTCGAACACGAGGCCGAGCGCACAACACGTTGACGTTACCGAGTCATGAG
>PXTQ01000095.1 GCA_003022505.1 Bacteroidetes bacterium QS_8_64_10
CCACCTTGTCGGTGCCGATCTCCAGCAGCGTCTCGTCCTGCTCGATCTCGTCACCGGGTGCCTTGTGCCACTCGATGACGGTGCCCTCGGTGATCGACTCACCCATCTTGGGCATTACGATCTCGGTCGTTTCGCCATCCGCATCACTCGTGTCAGGTTCGGACGCTTCTTCTTCACCGGTATCGTCTTCCGTCTCCTGAGACGCGCCGCGGCGCGTCTCTACGGCGTCGTCTGCGGTGTCGTCGGATTCTTCGTCTGAATCTGCCGCCGCAACGTCATCGCCCTGAGACGCGGCATGCCGCGTCTCTACGGTTTCCTGGACAGGTTCGTCATGGACTTCGGTTTCTTCGGCCTCGTCGGTATCCTCGGCGGGCGGGGCTTCGTCCGCACCGTCGCCGGCGACTTCCGGCTCCGTCTCGATGACGGCGATCTGCGCGCCCACCTCGACGGTGTCGCCGGCCTCTACGAGCACCTCGTCCAGCACGCCCGCGTGCGGGGAGGGCACCTCGGTGTCCACCTTGTCGGTGCCGATCTCCAGCAGCGTCTCGTCCTGCTCGATCTCGTCACCGGGTGCCTTGTGCCACTCGATGACGGTACCCTCGGTGATGCTCTCGCCCATCTTGGGCATCTCTACGTCAACCTTTGCCATAGGTCGTCGCCTGGTCTACACTTTGTGATATGATGAGCGCGCTTCTGTGGTAACGTCGCAGTCTCACAAAAGTTGGCAGGAACGGAGGATAGGAAGATAGGATGATTGGAAGTATCCAACATCCTATCACCCTCCTATCGTTCTACTTTTCGGAGGCGGTTTCGCCCTGCATGGCAGTCGTTTCCGCAGACTGCTGCTGCGCTGCGGCAGGCGGCTGCTCCACCTGCTCTTCGGTGGGAGCCGCGCCTGCCTCATCGGCGGTGCCTTCCGTCTCCGGCGTGACGGCAATGAGCGGCGCAATCACCAGCGACACGACGGCCACCAGCTTGATCAGAATATTCAGGCTCGGCCCGGAGGTGTCCTTGAGCGGATCGCCCACGGTGTCGCCCACGACGGACGCCTTGTGCGCATCGCTGCCCTTACCGTGCGTCGCGCCGTCCACCGTAATGTCGCTCTCGATACGCTTCTTGGCGTTGTCCCACGCCCCGCCCGCGTTCGACTGGAAGATGGCGAACAGCACGCCGCTGACGGTGAGGCCCGCCAGCAGGCCGCCCAGCATCTGCGGGCTGCCCGGCGTCACCATCTCGCGCAGCGCCGCCTTCGTGGAGATGTCCACGCAGCGCGTGTAGTTGGGGCGCTGCTTGCCCTTGCGCAGACCGTCGAGTTCGTCGAACTGGCGGCCCACCTCCATGATCATGTCGCCGGCGGCGCGCCCCACGGCCCCCATCGTCATGGCGCTGAACACATACGGCAGCATCGCGCCGATGAGCACGCCGGCCAGAATGAGCGGCTGCGCCACGTCGAGCGACTCGACGTTCGCCTGCTGCATGAACGCGGCAAACAGCGCCAGCGCCGTTAGCGCCGCCGAGCCGATGGCAAAGCCCTTGCCGATGGCGGCGGTCGTGTTGCCCACGGCGTCGAGCTTGTCGGTGCGGCCGCGCACCTCGCCGGGCAGCTCGCTCATCTCGGCGAGGCCGCCTGCGTTGTCGGAGATCGGCCCGTAGGCGTCCACCGCGAGCTGAATGCCGGTGATCGAGAGCATCCCGACGGCGGCGATGGCGATGCCGTAGAGGCCCGCCATTTCGTAGGATCCCCAAATGGCGACGGCGATGATGATGGCGGGGATGCCGGTCGAGTACATGCCGACGCCCAAGCCCGCGATGATATTCGTGGCGGTGCCGGTCACGCTCTGCTCGGCGATGCCCACGACGGGCTTGTTGTCCGTGGCGGTGTAGTATTCGGTAATCAGACCGATGAGAAGCCCCGCCGCGAGGCCCAGCATGACGGCCCAGAAAACTCCCGTATTCGTAAACGCAAGCTGATCGCCGCGCACGGTGGCAGTCCACTCGGCGGGCAGCATCCACGTAATCACAAAATAGCTGGCGACGGCCATGACGGCGGCGGCCCCGAACTCGCCCGTGTTGAGCGCGTTTTGCGGGTCGCCGCCCTCCTCCACGCGCACGAGTTGCGCGCCCAGCATGGCGACGATGATGCCCACGCCCGCCAGGACGAGCGGCAGAAGCACGCCCGACAAATCACCGAATGCGCTGCCTGCTCCTGCGAACTCGTTGACTCCGATAAACGCCGTGCCCAACACCATCGCGCCGATGATCGACCCGACGAAGCTCTCGAAAAGGTCCGCGCCCATGCCCGCCACGTCGCCCACGTTGTCGCCCACGTTGTCGGCGATGGTCGCGGGGTTGCGCGGGTCGTCCTCGGGAATGTCCTCAACGACCTTGCCGGCGAGGTCGGCGCCCACGTCGGCGGCCTTCGTGTAGATGCCGCCGCCCACGCGCGCGAAGAGCGCAATCGACGACGCGCCCATCGAGAAGCCGGTGATGACGCCCACGGCCTTAGTGGTGTCCCAGGTCGTCAGCGTGTCGAACACAACATACAGCCCGCCGAGGCCGAGCACGCCGAGGCCCACGACGCTCAGGCCCCGCGGCCTGCGTGGTGCGCACGTTCGCCTGCGTGGCCACGTTCATGCCGATGTAACCGGCCAAGCCGGAACAGAACGCGCCAACGATGAACGCCACGGCCACCAGCCACGACGAGTCGGAACGCCCGAACTGATAGGCAAGGCCCAGGATAACGGCGACCACCACGACGAAGATAACCAGCACGCGATACTCGCGGTTCAGGAAGGTGCGCGCGCCCTCGGCGATGGAGTCGGACAGCTCGCGCATCACGTCGGTGCCGGTGTCCTGCCGGTCAATCCAGCGGGTGCGAGAAAAGGCGTAAAGCAGCGCCACCAGTCCGATGACGGGAACGAGAATCGAAATTAGCGTAGCGTTCATGAGGTTCGTTGTGTGTAAAGCTGTTTGGATGAAAAATCGGGGAGGTTAAGGCCTGGATCCGCACGTTTTGCAAACGAGCGACGGACGACGGTGGATAAAAACGCGCGGGTCGTCTGTCGCCGGTGGTCGCTCATCCGAAGTTCGCGCGGATCGACGGGACCTCCAAATTACAAACAAAGGAGGCGGGCCAATAGAGAAGTTGTTAAGGTAGCGGGACCGCCCCGTGATTGGAAACGCTTAACGCATTATTCGTTCGAGGGCGGCACTTGCCCTGCTGTTTCTTTCACTCGGCTTTTCCGCCTCTCGCCACGCCAGCGCGGTGCGGTTCGCCGACGACGCGAAAGGAAGCCTCGATGACGTCCCGCGAACTTCCTCCAGCGAAAACCTTGAAGTAACCCGGCTCGACGACGTACTCGCCATTCCGGTTGTAGAACGCGAGGTCCTCCGGCCCCAGTGTTATTGTCACTGTCTCGACCTCACCCGGCTCCAGGTGGATGCGCCGAAAGCCCCGCAGCTCTTTGACCGGGCGTGTGACGCTCGCCACCGAATCGCGCACGTAGAACTGCACGATTTCGTCACCGGCCCGTTCCCCCGTGTTGGTCACGTCCACGCTCACGCCGACCTCGCCGGACGCCTCGACGCGCTCCGTGCTCACCCGAAGGTCGTCATACGCAAACGTCGTGTAGCTCAGCCCGTGCCCGAACGGATAGAGCGGCGTCCACGGCGTATTCAGATACCGGGAGGTGTAATCCTTCTCGGCGGGCGGGCGGCCCGTGTTCTTGTGATTGTAATAGATGGGCACCTGCCCGACGTTGCGCGGGAACGTCACCGGCAGGCTCCCCGCCGGGTTGTAGTCCCCGAAGAGCACGTCGGCCACCGCGTTCCCCATCTCGGTGCCGAGGTGCCACGTCTCCAGAATGGCGGGCACGTTGTCGTCGAGCCAGCTGACCGCCAGCGGGCGACCGTTCGTGAGGACGGCCACCGTCGGCGTGCCCGTCTGGTAGACTTTTTTCGCCAGGGCGCGTTGCACGCCCGGCAGGTCGATGCTCGTGCGGCTGGCGGCCTCGCCGCTCATGTCGTAGCTCTCGCCCAGCACCAGCACCGCAACCTCCGCCTCGCGGGCCAGCGCCGCCGCCTCGTCGAATCCGGCCTTGCTCGTGCTCGTGACGCCTGCGCCCTTTGCGTAGCGCACCTCGGCGTCCGGCCCGGCCCCCCGGCGGATGCTTTCCAGGATCGTGACGGCGTCCTCGGCGCGGCCCGCCCCCGCCCACTCACCGAGCACCGACCGCCGGTCGACGGCCAGCGATCCGATGACGGCGATGGTGCCGGCATCTTTCGAGAGCGGAAGCAGATCGCCTTCGTTCTTGAGCAGCACGATGGACTCGCGGGCAACCCGTCGCGCGCTCCGGCGATGCTCGTCCGTCAGCGTGTTGGCGTCCTCGCGGTCCGGCTTGCAGTAGCGGTACGGATCCTCGAAGAGGCCCGCCCGGTGCTTGGCGCGGAGCACGCGCCGCACGGCCCGGTCGACCGTCTCTTCGTCGAGCCGCCCGTCCCGCGCGACCTCCGGGAGCACGTCGCCGTAGATGCCGCTCACCATGTCGACGTCGACGCCCGCGCGGAGCGCCTTCACGCCGGCCTCGGCTTTGCTGGCAGCAATGCCGTGCTGGATCAACTCGCGCACGCCCGTGTAGTCGCTCACGAGCAGGCCGTTCCAGCCCCACTCGTCACGGAGCACGCCGTTGATGAGACGATCATGCGCGTGCATCGGGATGCCGTTCACTTCGTTGAAGGCGGCCATGACGCTCGCCGCGCCCGCGTCGGCGGCGGCCCGGAACGGCGGCAGGAAGACTTCGCGGAGCGTGCGCCTCGAAAGGTCCACGGTGTTGTAATCGCGCCCGGCCTGCGGCGCGCCGTAGGCCACGTAGTGCTTGGCCGTGGAAAGGAGCGTGCGCGGATCGCTCAGGTCGTCGCCCTGAAAGCCTTCTACGCCGGCGCGCGCCATCACCGACGACAGGTACGGATCCTCGCCGAAGCTCTCCATGATGCGCCCCCAGCGCGGCTCGCGCGTCACGTCCAGCATGGGCGCAAACGTCCAATGCACGCCGGCAGCGGACGCCTCCATGGCGCCCACCCGCGCGGCGCGGCGCGCCATCGACGGGTTCCAGCTACTCGCCATCGCCAGCGGCATCGGGAAGACCGTGCGGAAGCCGTGCACCACGTCGTAGGCAAACAGCAGCGGAATGCCGAGACGCGACTCCTCGACGGCCATGCGCTGCAGGCGGCAGGTTTCTTCCGCGCCGTAGATGTTCAGAAACGACCCGACGGCCCCGTCTCGGATCAGCGCCTCCTGATCCGCGCTCGCCTCCGGCCCAGTGGTTGCCCACTGGCCCGTGTATTGCGCGAGCTGGCCCAGCTTCTCCTCAACGGTCATCTCCGCCAAGAGCGAGTCGATGCGCGTCGTTGACGCGGGTTGCCCTCGTGCGACAGGTGCGCTGATCGAGAGCGCCAGCAGCAGGCACGCCCCCCCTGCCGCGAGCAACAGCTTGCGCCCCGGCGAGACGGGTTCTTCCGGCGACATTCCGGGCTGCGGTAAAAAGGTCACGGTAGGTCTTTGAGTTGCTTGCAGAAATAGAATAAGTCTTCAACCACCATCTTCGCGTGCTCTGCGACCTCTGCGGTAAATGTTAGCCTTCCTCGCGTTCCTGCGCGAGCAAAACGCCCACGAAGGCGGCGGCGAAGGCCATCGTGAGCAGCGCGTAGGGCGCGGCCTGGCCAAAGAGCGCCTCGCGGGCGTAGCTCCACGTGCCGAGAGCCAGCGTCTCGAAACCCGGTGGTGCCAGCAAAAACGTCAGCGGCAGTTCTTTCATCGCGGACAGAAACACAAACGCGATGCTTACGAGCAGGCCGCGCCGCAAGAGCGGCAGCGTCACTTCGCCGAAGGCGCGCAGCCGCGAGCGGCCCATCGAGCGAGCGGCCTCTTCGAGATGCGGCGGCGCTTGGTAGAGCGCGCTGCGCACCGGCCCGATGGCTTCGGCCAGGAAGTGCAGCGCGTAGGCGACGACGAGCAGGCCGAGCGTCTGGTAGAACGCGGGTGTGACGCGGAGCGAGAAGAAGATGAGCGCCAGGGCGAAGGCGAGCGGCGGCAGCGCGTAGCCGAAGTAGGCGGCGCGCTCCATCAGGCGGCTCGCGGCGGTGGGGCGGCGCACGCTGCGGTAGGTAAGCGGCAGCGCGAGCGCGGCAGCGAGCACGGCGGCGGGCGCGGAGGCCGAGACGCTTGCGCCCAGCGCTTCGGCGAGACCCGCCCAGTCGGGTGCGTGATTGCCGGCCCAGAACAGCACGGTGCCTACCGGCAGGCCCACGCTGGCGAGGCCCACGAGCACCAGGAAGCCGTACGCGACCCAGCGCCACGCGCCGAGCCGCACCGGGCGCTTTTGGCGACGCGCACCGCTGCCGGCGCGGTGGTACAGCAGGCCGCGCAGGAGTCGCGCCTCCACCACGAGCACGCTCGCCGTCAGCGCCAGCAGCATGAGCGCGAGCCACGCAGCGTAGACCCCCTCGTAGCTTACGGCGTACTGTAAATACAGGGCATAGCTAAACGTCTCGAAGCGCATGAGCGACACGACGCCGAAGTCGCCCAGCACGTGCAGCCCGATGAGCAGGCCGCCGGCCAGAAAGGCGGGGCGCAGCTGCGGCAGTGTGATGCGCCGAAACGCCTGCCACGGGCCGAAGCCGAGCGCGCGTCCGGCTTCTTCGAGCGCGGGATCGAGGCCGGCGAGCGCGGCACGCAGGTTCAGGAACAGATACGGGAACGTGCTGAACGTGAGCGCCAGGAGCGCGCCGGTGTAGCCGCTGAGCGGCGGCCATCCGACGCCCAGCTCCGCCAGTGCGCCGCGCGGTCCGGTAGCGCCCAGCAGCGCGTAGGCCATCACGTAGCCGGGCACAGCCAGCGGCAAGACGCCCAAGAGCGCGAAGAAGCGCCGCCCTCGGATGTCGGCGCGCGTGGTAAGCCACGCCAGCGGAACGGCAATGAGCGCGCTCGCGGTCAGCACGCCGGCAGCCAGCTGTTGCCCAACAGCCGCAGGTTGCGCACCCGGAAGACGATTGCGCCCAGCTCAGCCGCCTCCGCCTCCAAGGCGCGCAACGCGAGATACCCCATCGGAGCACCCACACCCGCCATGACGACGAGCGCCGGCACGACGTACCACCAATCGGATAGGAGTCTACGAGTCGATGAGTCTAAGAGACTATGAGTCTGAGAATCTACGGGGCTACGCGAGTTTTGGGACTGGCGCTGCTCCGAGTCTTCGGATTTCGGCTTCTCGATCCTTCGTTCGTGCATTATACATCGCCAACAGACTGGTTTCTGAATGACATTCCAGTCGAAAAGGGTACAGCGCAACCGGCCCGGCATCCTTACGCAATACGAATGCCTGGGCGAAGCACCGTCGTTTCGGATAGCGATGCAAGCGCCGAAAACGCTTATAGCAGCCCCTCCTCCCGCATCAGGCTGAGCGTCGGGTCCATGTTGCGCAGCTTCTCGTAGTCGAACTGCGGGCTGAGGCGCATTGCCTGATCGACGGGCAGGAAGCGATCCGGCAGCGTGCCGGCGGACCGAGTGACGGGGTATTCGTTCACTTGCTGCGCGGCGAACTGCTGTGCCTCCTTCGAGAGCAGGAAGCTCAAAAACCGAAGCGCCTTCTTCTGCTGCCGGCTCGCCTGCAAGACGCCGGCCCCCGTCACGAGCGCCAGGTTGCCCGCGTCGCCGGTCTCAAAGTGATGTGTGGCGACGGGCGCGTCGGGCTGCTGCGATTCACCCTTCTTCTCTTCCTCGCGCTCCTCTTCTTCCTCACCGCCTTCGTACTCGCCCTCGCCGCCGCCGTGCTTGAGGCGCTGCACGTAATAATGGTTCGTCAGCGCCACGTCGAGTTCGCCGTCGGCCAGATCTAAGATCATCGGCGTGTTGGAGGTGTAGGACTCCGGGTTGAGTTGCTGCATCTGCCGGAGCCAGGTGCGCGTCGAGTCGGGCCCGTACTTCGAGCGCATCGCCGTCAAAAAGTCCTGAAAGCTCGAATACGCGGGCGTCCATCCGATGCGGCCCTCGAACTGCTCCGCGTTGCGAAGCTCCCACACCGACGACGGCAGTTCGGTAGAATCTACGGCGTTCGTGTTGTAAGCCAGCACCCGGAAGCGCGCTGTGACGGGCACCCACTGGTTGCCCTCCGGCGCATATGAGGCGGGCCGGCGCATGATCGAGTCGGGCAGGCTGGTCAGCATGCCGGTCTCGGAGGCGGTGCCGAGCGCGCCCGTCGTGTTCGCCCAGAACAGGTCGGCATCGCTCTGCTCGCCTTCCTCGCGGAGCGCATTCACGAGTTGCGCGTCTTTGCCGTAGCGCAGGTTCACCGGAAAGTCAGCCTGCTCTTCAAAGCGCTCCACCAGTCCTTCCACGAGCGCCTGGCTGCGCCCGGAATAGACGGTCAGCGGCTCGCTGCTGCCTTGCGATGACTCCGACCCGCCGCACGCTGCGAGCACGAGGGAGAGGATGAGAACGGTGACGGCGAAAGAGGTAGTGCGGATTGCTGCGTTCATGAAAACGTGGTAGCCTGACAAAGGGAATGGATGAGAGGAAGAATGAACGAAAGGAAAAACGACATACCTGACGCAATACGAAATACGCAATACGCACGTCCGAGCGAAGTTGAGTCGTCGCGGTTCCGCACTTCCGTCATGGAATAGAAAACCATGCTCACAGTATACCGACCTCGCGGAGGAGCGCGCGTGAGGAATCGCTCCGGTGCAGCTTGCCGAGATCGAAGTCGGGCGCCAGCTCCGGCAGGCGATCCGCCCCCGCCATCTGCATCGTGTCGGGGAGCACGACGCCCTCGGCCAGCGGGTACTCGTAGGCGCTGGCCGCGAAATGGCGCTGCGCCGCCTCCGACAACAGGTAGCTCACAAGCCGCCGGGCGCGCTGCTTCTGCTCGCTTCCTTGCAGGATGCCGACACTCGCCGCGTCGATCAGGTTGCCGGGATCGCCGGGGCGAAAGCGGGCGAGGCGGGCGGCCAGCGAATCGTCTTCGCCGCGAGTGCGATAAAAATCGTCGTGGGTCGTCAGCACGAACGTCTTGTCGCCGTCGGCTACTTTTCTGACGATCTCACCCGGCTGGTACACCTGCACGCCGCCCTCGTAGACGGCCTTCAGCCACCCGCGCGTCGAGTCGGCGCCGGCGATCAAGCGCATCGCCGTCACCAGATCCTGAAAGCTGTCGGAGGAGGGCGACCAACCGACGCGCCCGTGGTAGCTCGAATCGGCAAGCGCGAAGACGCTCCGGGGCACCGCCGTGACGTCGGCCAGCGAGTCGTCGTGCACCAGCACGTGGCCGCGCCCGCTCAGGCCCACCCACGCGCCCTCATCGCTGCGGAACGGCTCCGGCACGCGGCTCGTGATCGAGTCGGGCAGCGGCGCGAGCAAGTTGCCCTGCTGGAGCAGGCCCAGCGGTCCCGCGCCCTTCGTCCACACTACGTCCGCCCGCGTCTTCGCGGAGATGCCCGTCGTCTTGGCGAAGCGCTCCACGATCGGACCGACAAGCGCTTTGTCGCGCCCCGTATGCAGCATCACGTCATCGGGCTGCGCCTGGCGGCAGGCCGGAAGCGCAACGGCGGTCAATAAAACGAGAAGAAAAAGTCGGCGGAGCATGCGCATAGCGTGTTTGTTTAGATTGATTCTAAATTATGAGGACGAGAAGGTGAAGCCGGTTGGGGCTGTCTTCCTCTAAATCAACAAAACTACATAAAACGGCAAGCGGTCTGAAGGTATGAAGGTGTGGAAGTGTGAATGTTTGAAGGTGTGTAGGTATGAAAAGGACGAATAGAAGAGGAGGCGGTTGCTGATCGGCACTCTTACGCATTACGCAATACGCATCATTGGTGAGGGAGGGGAAGAAGTGTGGACGTTTGCTCGGAAAATAACGCCTGATGGAAAGAATCATGATCCAACTACACGACGTGTCGCTCGCCTTCGGCGGCGAGCCGGTCTTCGAGGACGTATCGTGGACGATCACGCCGGGCGCGCGCATCGGTCTCGTGGGGCCGAACGGCGCGGGCAAGACGACGCTGCTGCGCCTCATTGCGGACGACCTTGCGCCGAGCAGCGGCGAGGTCGCCAGCACGGGCACGAAGGTAGGCTACCTGCGGCAGGGCGTGCAGGAGACGGCCACCGGGCGCACGGTGCGTGAGGAAGCGCTCCGCGCCTTCGAGGACGTGCTCGACCTGGAACGCAAAGAGGAGCGCATCACGGAGGCGCTGGGCGAAGAGGATCATCGCAGCGAGCGCCACGAGAAGCTGCTGCATCAGCTGGATCGCACGCAGCGCCGCCTGAACGCGCTGGAGGCCCACCGCGTCCGGCCCCGTGCCGAGGCCGTGCTCGGCGGACTGGGCTTTGCCACGGGCGACTTCGACCGTCCGCTCGCCTCGTTCTCCGGCGGCTGGCGCATGCGCGCTCACCTGGCGCGGCTGCTCCTGGGCGACCCCGACGTGCTCCTGCTCGACGAGCCGACCAACCACCTCGACATCGACGCCATCGCCTGGTTCGAGCAGTACCTGCGTGAGTACGACGGCACGGTCGTCATCGTCAGCCATGATCGTTATTTTTTGGACCGCATGGTGACGAGCGTCGCGGAGATGAGCCGGGGCCGTCTCTCGACGTACGACGGCAATTACAGCTATTACCTGGACGAACGCGAGAAGCGCCGGAAACGACAGCAGGCCGCCTACGAAAACCAGCAGCGCAAGATCAAAGAGATCCAGCGCTTCATCGACAAGTTTCGCTACAACGCCTCGAAGGCGGCGCAGGTGCAGAGCCGCATCAAGAAGCTGGAGAAAATGGACCGCATCCAGCCGCCGCCCGCCCCACAAGACACGGTGCACTTCGAGTTCCCGGAGCCGCCGCGTTCGGGGCGCGTCGTGCTCGATCTCTCGCGCTTCTCGAAGACGTACGAGACGGAAGGCGACCCACTGCCCGTGTTCGAGGACGCCGATCCGCTGGCGGTGGAGCGCGGCGACAAGATCGCGCTGATCGGGCCGAACGGCGCGGGCAAATCGACGCTGGCGCGCATCCTGCGGGGCACCGAGGCGTTCGAGGGCGAGCGCGAGGAGGGCCACAAGGTGCAGACGACGTTTTTCGCGCAGCATCAGGCCGAGGCGCTGGATCCGGAGAAAACAATCTTCGAGACGTTGCGCGAGGCCGCGCCCAAGCGTCCGGCCACGGAGCTGCGCAGCCTGGCGGGCGCGTTTCTGTTTTCGGGCGAGGAGGTGCGCAAGAAAACGCGCTCGCTCTCCGGCGGCGAAAAGAGCCGCGTGGCGCTGGCGCGCACGCTCCTGAAACCCGCCAATTTCTTGATCCTAGACGAACCGACCAACCACCTCGACATCCGGTCGCGCGGCGTGCTCGAAGAAGCGCTCCAGCAGTATCCCGGCACGTTTGTCATCGTCAGCCACGACCGGCACTTCCTGGACGAGGTGGCGAACCGCATCTGGCGCGTGGGCAACGGCGGCGTAGACGATTATCCCGGCACCTACGCCGAGTACCGGAAACACCGCGAGGAGCGAGCGCCTTCCGATGACCGCTCGCAGAGGACGTCCGATTCGTCCGACGAGAGCGAGACGGCATCGCCCTCCGAGCAACAATCGTCACCGCCGTCTACGAATGGCGCGTCCAGCAACGACAGCTCGTTTGCGAACCTCAACTCGTACCAGCTCCGCCGGAAGTACGAGGCTACGGAGGAAGCCATTCTGGAAAAGGAGAACCGGCAGGAAGAATTGGAGGCGGCCCTCGCCGATCCGTCTCTCTACGATGATCCCGGCGAGGCCGAAGACGTGCGCGAGCGCTACGAGGCGGTCAAGGCGGATCTGTCATCGCTTTACGACGAGTGGGAGCAACTGGCTGAGCACCTCGCGGAGGAGGCGTGATCCTTCGAGACGTGATGTTTTTGCAAATAAGAAGCTGCAACTTCGCTTGAAGGAGCGTAAAACGTAAGTCGCTTCATTCGCTGCGCAACCGAAGGCGCTACTGCGCTGTCAACCGTGAATCGTGGTACTTGGACGACATCACTTTCGGCCCGACGCACCGTAAAACGCGTATTGCGTAAAAAAGCACCCTTACGCTTTACGTTTTACGTTTCAAACATTCATTCCGGCAAACCAAGTGAATAGAAACCGATCAACTTCTCGGTATGAAGAATCAGGCTTGACGAAGCACTACCCCCAAGCAACCTTACGCAATACGTTTTACGCATTATGCGTCCTCGCAAGCACCACGCGCAACGATAACAGCCCCGTTTTTTCGCAGCCAAAAACCTGACAGCCTGACCACATGAAACGCTTCGAGGAACTGTTCGACGAGCTGGGGCGCAAAGTCGAGGAAGGCGATCCCGATTCCGGCACGGTGGAGGCCGTGCGGGAAGGCCGGCACGCCATCGGCAAGAAGCTGCTGGAGGAGGCGGGCGAGGCGTGGATGGCTGCCGAGCACGAGGGCGGCGAGCGCACCGCCGAGGAGATCGCGCAGCTCCTGTATCACGCGCAGGTCATGATGCTGGCCTGCGACCTCGACCTCGATGACGTGTACCGGCACCTTTGAGTGTCTGGGTGTTCGGGTGTTGGCGCGTTTCGCGTTTGGGCGTTTCCGCGTTCGAGCATCGTTTCAACGCAAAAAGACCCGGCTAACGCCTGACCTCTAACGAGATCGACGTGCCGGGCCTGGTAGGGGGCTTCCCGGTGCGGCATGGCCGCCGGGATCAAGCGCGTGCGGCTCAGAGACCCGCGCCGAGCGTAATCATAAACGTGCTCGTGCCCACCTCCTCCGAGGCATCGTCGGCAGATACGTTGGCGAGGCCCCAGTCGTAGCGCGCACTCAAGACGAGGTTGCGGCCCGCGAACGAGAAGTCCACGTCCGTACCAATCGCGAGGCCGTAGTCGGTCGTATTAAACCGATCCTCCGGATTGGCGCCTTGAACGTCGTCGCCATCTACCGTGATGCTCCGACTGACCGCGAAGCCAATGTACGGACCGAGATAAAGGCTCGGAAAAACTTGCCGCACGACGGGCACGTTCACTTTGGCGAGAACGGGAATCTCGATGTAGTTGAGGCTGTAGGCCACGTCCTCATTACCACTAGTGAAGTTCTCGATCACACCGCCTTTCTGCACGTACAGCAGCTCAGCACGCGGCGAGATGGTGTACGAGAAATCCGTGTTGTCGGCGTTCAGCGAGGCGAGACTCAGGCCGCCTTTAACGCCAACGCTGGAGATACCGGGTACGTCCTGCGCGGCAACGGGTGCGGCGAGAAAAAGTGAGAGAACGAAAAGCGTGAGTTTCTTCTTCAAGTTCATGATTACGCTAAGTTTGCGAAAGAGAGAAAGTAGGCGCGATTCCATGTGCTATCTTAACGGCGCGCGAGGGTCGGTGTAAACAGGCGAATCGGTATCTTGCAAGCGCTTCACAATGTACCGATTGTCGATGTACGATTGGCGATGTGCGATTGGGAGATTGCACGTCTTTCAATACGTCTCTCAAGTCCGGCACGTCGTTCGCTCGCGTCGTACCATGCCGACGTGAAAGACGCGTGACCGACCTTTCGACCCGAACGCTCACCGCGCTCCGCTCGATTCCACCGAGGTCCGTCCCGTGCGACGCGGCCCCACGCTCTCCTCGATCAACTCCAGGATGCGGCGGTACTCGTCGGTCCAGCTCGACGGCTCCTCGAAGCCGTGCCCCTCGACCGGATAGAGCGCCAGCTCCCAGTCTTCTTTACCCAGTTCGATGAGCCGCTGCGCCAGCCGCGCCACGTCCTGAAAGAGCACGTTCCGGTCCATTACGCCGTGCGCGATCAAGAGCGGATCCTCCAGGCCCTCGGCGTGATAAATAGGCGAACTTCGCGCGTAAGCGAGCGAGTCGGTCTGCGGCGTGTTCAGGATGTTGGCCGTGTAGGTATGATTGTAGTGCGCCCAGTCCGTTACGGCGCGTAGCGCCGCGCCCCCGCCGAAGTGCTCCGGCTCGGTAAAGAGCGCCATGAGCGTGAGGAAGCCGCCGTAGCTCCCGCCGTAGATAAACGACCGCTCCGGCCCGATACCGTATTTGCGCTTCAGATAGCGTTGCGCGTCCACGTAATCCTGCACGTCGCGCCCACCCATGTGCCGGTAGATGGCCGTGCGCCAGTCGCCCCCGTAGCCCGCTGAGCCGCGATAATCGACGTTCATCACCGTATAGCCGCGCTCGGCCAGCAGGTTGTGAAACATGTACTCGCGGAAGTAATGTCCCCAGCCGCGCTTCACGTTTTGCAGGTAGCCGGCTCCGTGCACGAAGAGCACCGACGCGCCGTTGGGGTCGTCGGGGCGGTAGACCTGCGCGGGCACCTGTGCGCCGTCGGACGCCTCGAAGTGCACGACCTCGGGATCGCGCCAGTCGTAGCGCTGCCACGCCTCGGTGGGCGAGTGCGTGACGCGCCGTAGCGACTCAGCGCGCTGCATCGCCATCAGATGCACCTCCGGCGGGCGGTTCTTCTTCGAGCGGAGGAGCGCCAGGCGCTCGCCGTCCGGCGACGGCGCGAAGGCGTCCACATTGCCGCCGCGCGGCTTCGTGAGGCGCGTCGCCTCGCCGCTGCCGACGTCGGCGGGCGTGCGGTAGACCTGCCACGAGTGCGGCGAGTGGCGCGTGCTACGAAACAGCCACGTAGCGCCGTCCCTCGAAAGGCGCGGATCGGCCACCTCGAAGTCGCCGCTCGTGAGTTGCGTCTTTTCACCCGTCTCCACGTTCACCGCGTACAGGTGGCTGTACCCGGTTTCTTCGCTCTGAAAGTAGAAGCGTTCGCCATCGGGATACCAGCCCACCTCGGAGGAACCGCCCCCCCACGTGATGCCCGGCCCCGCGATCCAGGCGTCGTCGTGCTGCCGGTCGAGCACCGTGAGGTCGCCCGTCCGTGGATTGAGGCGAGCGAGCCAGCGGTCCTTGTTGTCGCGGCTGCGCACGTCGATTACGGCATGTTCACCATTGCCGCTCCAGTACGGTCCGTAGGCGCGCGGCGAGCGGTCGAGCGAGTCGGGGGCGTCGGGACGCTTGCGGCGAGACGCGGGCACGTCGCGGGAGCTGGGCAGCTGTGCGAGGTCGACGCGGTAGGTCGTGTCGCGGCGGAGGTCCTGCACGTACAATTGTGACACGCCGCCGGGCCTACCCACCTTCGCGCGCGCACCTCTCGTTCGGGCGTAGCCGCTTTCCGTCACGTAGTCGATGACCTGTCCCCTCTCGCGCCCATCGGGGCTGTCATAGAGCGTAAAGGTGACGTAGCGCCCGCCGGGCCGGAGGCGAAGTTGCTGCACGCTCCTGCCGCCGGCGTAAAACGTGGGCGGCGACGGGTCGGCCTGCCGGTCGCGCCGCTGTGCTTTCTCGCGGCGTTCGTCCTCGCGCTTCTGCTTGCGGATCG
>PXTQ01000096.1 GCA_003022505.1 Bacteroidetes bacterium QS_8_64_10
GAGCCGATCCGGCTGGAGCTGCTCAACATCTTGCAGGAGGGCGGTGCGATGAGCGTGCAGGAGGTCGTCGAGCGGTCTGGGCAGCGGCAGGCCAACGTCAGCAAGCACCTGCTGCGGATGGCGCGGGCCGGGTTGCTCGAACGGCGCAAGGAGGGCGTGCACGTCTATTATGAGATCGACGACCCGGTGTTGCCCGGCCTGTGCCTGCTCGTGGCAGGACAGTTGCGGCAGGAAGGTTCGTAGGTTTGATAGGTGGATAAGTGGGTACGTCTTCACTCTCAAACCTTCCCACCTGCAAACATACCCACCTACTAACCCTCACGCCTCCTGCAGGCGCAGGTCGCGCAGCTTCAGTTGCAGGTTCGTGCGACCGCGATACGTGTTCTCCTCAATGGAAAAAAGCATTTCGAACGGCGTGCCGTCGCGGTGGCTCTCCTGGAGCTTGGACAGATGCTCCTCCGCCTTCCCAAAGCCAATCACGTCCAGGCCCTTGCCGTTGGCCGTCCTGCCGTTGCGCTGCCGTACCCGGAACTTGAGGTGCTTGTCGTCGCTGCCCACGGTGCGCGGGCGGTCCGCCAGTTCGAGGCCGCGCCCCACGAAGACGGGTTTGTGGTTGGCCGGGCCGAACGGCGCGAACTGGCGCAGCACAGCCCAGAAGCGATCCTCCATGCCGCCCACCTCGTCGAGGTTCAGCGGAGCGTCCACCTTGACGGCGGGCCGCATCAGTTCCATTCTGCCGTCGAGTGCTTCGTTCACGGCCTCGTTGAAGCATTCCTTGAAGGCCGGCAGGTTCTCCTCCGGCAGCGAGAGGCCGGCGGCGTGGTCGTGCCCCCCAAACTCTGTGAGCAGGTCCTCGCACGTCGAGATCGCGTCGTAGATGTTGATGCCGGTGATGGAGCGCGCCGATCCTTTGACGGTGCCGTTTACCGTAGTCAGCAAAATAGTAGGCCGGTGAAACTCATCCACAAGGCTGCTTGCCACGATGCCGACGACGCCGGGATGCCAGTTCTCGTCGTGTAGCACGACGGAGCGGCGGTCGTCGCGGGCGGTCAGATAGCGCCGGGCGCGCTCGGCAGCCTCGCGCTCGGTGTCGCGGTCGATGGACTGGCGCTCGCGGTTCGTTTGCTCCAGCTCCTCGGCCCACTCGCGGGCGCGGCCCTCGTCCTCGGCCAAAAGGAGCGCCACGGCCCGCTCGGCGCTGCCGAGGCGTCCGGCGGCGTTGATGCGCGGCGCGATGCCGAAGACGAGGCGACCCACGTTGACGTCCGGCAGGTCGAGGCCCGCCGTTTCAGCGAGGGTGCGCACGCCGGTGCGTGGCTTCTTGCGGCGCAGCCGATCCAGCCCCGTGCTCAGCAGAATGCGGTTCTCGCCGTGGAGCGGCACGATGTCGGCGGCGGTGGCGATGGCGACGAGGTCGAGGTACGCCTCGGCGCGTTCGGGCGGCAGGCCGAGGCTATTGAGCGTGGCCTGCACCAGCTTGAAGCCGACGCCGCAGCCGCTCAGTTCGCCGAACGGATACGGGTCGTCAGGGCGCTTCGGGTCGAGGACCGCGAGGGCGTCGGGCAGTTCGTCGGGCGGCGTGTGGTGATCGCAGATGATGAGGTCCAGGCCCTGCTCGCGGGCGTAGGCTGCTTGCTTGTGTGCGGTCACGCCGCAGTCGAGCGCCACGATGAGACTCGCGCCTTCGGCGGCGGCGTGGTCGATGCCGGCCTCGCAGAGGCCATAGCCGTGCTCGATGCGGTCGGGCACGAAGTAGCGCGCATCGGCGCCCTGCTCGCGCAAGAAGTGCGTCATGAGCGCCGTGGCGGTGGTGCCGTCCACGTCGTAGTCGCCGTAGACGAGCACGCGCTCGCCCTGTTCGATGGCGCGGCCCAGCCGCTCGGCGGCGGTCGCCATGTCTTGCATCAGGAGCGGGTTGTGGAGGTCGTCTTTGGAGGGGCGGAAGTAACGCTCGGCGGCCTCCAGCGAGGTGACGCCCCGGCAGGCCAGCGAGCGCGCCAGTGCCTCCGGTAGGTCGTTCAGGTCGCGGCGCAGCTGCTCAACGTCAGCGTCGTCGTCGATCTCGCGCGGGATCCAGCGATGCTTCATGAGATGCTTTCAGGTGGAGAAGCGTGCAGGGGTGAGTAGGTATGGACGGGCGAGCGCCGGGAACGTTCAGTTCGGGGGTCAAAAAGTCGCACGTGAAATCGTTCTCCTGTGGGGTAAACGATTGCGGCCTCTACTGAACGCAATGCCGCATTTCCGCGCTTCTCTCCTACTTCTCGCCCGTCGTCGTCTTCTGCACGTTCTTCTTGTCGCGCAGCTTATCGGCGTCGCGCACGCCGTCGAGCAGGTCGGGGTTGAGGTCGGGGCCGTCTTCATCGGCGTGCAGCACCGAGACGTCGCCGGTCGCCTCGAACACTACCGCACGCACCTGGCTGTAATCAATAACGTTGGACTCGCGCAACTTGCCTTTCAGGTCGCCCTCCGTGATGCGCGCATCTTTCAGGTTGTCGTAGAGGATCTCGGACCCGGCCATGAGCAACAGCGGGGTGTTGTCCGTCGCTTCGTTAACGCCCGGCACGTTTACGCGGAGCACCGCCACGACGTACTGAATGCCGAAGAGCGCGGCGAGGGCAATGAGGCCCTCCACGAGCGTCGGCCTCTTGGAGTAGAGCGTGCTGGCGAGAATGGTGCCGAAGGCAACGGTGATGGCGAAGTCGAAGCTGCTCATCTTCGAGAAGCTACGCAGCCCCACCGCACGGGTAAACAGCATCAGCGCCACGTAGATGCCCAGCGCCGACAGCACGATCATCAGGGCAGTGGTGGGCGTCGTGTCAATCCAGCTCCAGTCGATCATAACGATCTCCTTGTTGAGTAAAACGAGCGAGTGCGTGCGCCCGGCCCCCGCTTTCTACTGAGGTGAGCATGGTCACCTAAACATTGGCCCGGCCCACAAAGAAGCGAGAGCAGCTGCCATGAAACGTAGAGCGTCGGAGCAAGGCGAAGCGGGAAAGAGGAAGGTGAGCGCTCGTCGCCCCTTTTCCCCATTCGCCTTTCGCTTTGAGGCTTTGCCTGGCGCGACTCGCGCTTTGTTCGCCGCCGTTTGTCCACAGGCGAAGCCGTTCGGCCGCCGGAGGCACAACGGTCAGTACTTCCTGCCTCCTCGAAGCGTGACCGGAGCCAGCGAGTCCAGGATCGCAGACTCGTAGGTTCATGAACTGCCCCCCTCTCCGTCACGCCCGTCGCTCCAATTCGACGTCCTCTTCGAGGTCCTGGTGGCGCATTTCTTTACCTTCGACCCAGAAGACCAGACTCTCGGCGATGTTTTTGGCGTGATCGCCGATGCGCTCGAGCGCCTTGTTCATAGAAATGAGATGCACGAGCGCCTCCGCATCGTCGGGATTATTTTGGCTGAGTTCGATCATCGTGGCGATGTTGGCCCGGTACTCGTCGTTGGCGTCGTCATCGCTTTTGATGACGCCGCGCGCCTGATCGGGGTCGCGCTCGCGGTAGGCCGTGCGCACGCCCTTGATTTCGCCGCGCACGGTCTCGGCCAGCGCAAAGATGCCGCTCTGCTCCTGCAGGCCGTCCCAGGAGGCGAGGCGGCGCGTCTCTTTGGCAATGTTTTTGGCGTGATCGCCGATGCGCTCCAGATCAGTGTTGACCTTGACGGCCATCATGATGCGGCGCAGGTCTACGGCCACGGGCGTGTGCAGAGCCAGGATGCGCTCGCAGCAGTCGTCGATCAGAAGCTCCAGACGGTCTACCTCGTCGTCGCGTTGCCGCACGCGCCGGGCCGCCTCCACGTCCTGTTCCAGCATGGCGTTGACGGCATCGGTATACTGGTCGTTCACGAGGTCGAACGCCTGATCCAGCAGGTCTTCCAACTCGTCAAGCCTATCGTCCAGGGGGCGATGGTCTTTCATAACTTCACGTTGCCTGTTCATAAAATGAATCCCTTATAACCCGGAAGTGGATGATTTGTTGAAAGACGTTACTTCTTTTTGGTGTTTGAGTGTTGTGGTGTTGACGTGTTGGAGTACGGATGTATTTGACAGGATCCCAAGCACAAGAACACCGAAACACGCAAACACCATCACCCAAACCGCCCGGTGATGTAGTCCTCGGTGCGTTGCAGCTTGGGGCGCGTAAAGAGCGCATCGGTGCGATTCATTTCAATAAGTTCGCCCAGGTATAGAAACGCGGTCGCCTGGCTCACGCGCGAGGCCTGCTGCATGTTGTGAGTGACGATGACGATAGTGTAGTCTTGCTTGAGTTCGCGGATGGTTTCTTCGACTTTGGCGGCGGCCTGCGGGTCGAGGGCGCTGGTCGGCTCGTCCATTAAAATAATATTCGGCTCGACGGCGAGCGCCCGCGCGATGCAGAGGCGCTGCTGCTGCCC
>PXTQ01000097.1 GCA_003022505.1 Bacteroidetes bacterium QS_8_64_10
CGGAAAAGTCAAACGTGAGCTGCGGGGCCTGCCGCACGAAGGCCAGGCGGCGGGCGCGTTCCCTGTCCGACCACGCGCTTGCGGGTTGCCCGAACAGCCGGAGCGTTCCCGCGTAGGGCAGAAGCCCCCCGGCGGCGCGCAGGAGCGTTGTTTTACCGCTCCCGTTCGGTCCGATCAGGCCGACGCGCGCCCCTGATTCCACGCGAAAGCCCAGTTCGCGCAGGACGGGCGCGTCGCCGAGCCTCACGCTAAGCTGATCTGCTTCCAGGACGGACACGCTGTGTGTGTTGCGTATTTCGTAGTGCGTATTTACCTACTGAGCCGTACATGGGCTTCTAAACTTCGACGCTGAATTGCAGGCGCGAAGGATGGGCAAACGCACGCACTCCCTTTCTCACACTTCTACGAGGCTCTTGTAAGGGGGTCCGCAAAACTTCTGTGGTCCCGGACGACCGACCAATGACGACTGACGACTGCGTAAACGCTTGAAATTCGTCAGCCGTCGGTCGTCGTTTACTTCGCCTACGCTACGTGAGTCGCCTGCGGCTCGTTTGTCAAGCGAGCTACCGGACACCTTTTGCTCAGGCGCTTATATTCGGTTAGCGCGAATAAGCGTGGGTGCAAACTTGCAACATGCGAACTTGCCAACCTGAAACCCCGTCAAGTATGCACCGATGCTATGAGCCTGTCGTCAGCGTGTTGCTGCTCGCCGTGCTCGCGGTGAGCAGCGCCGCCTGCGACGGCAACTCCGCTCAAAACAAGTTCGCCGAGCGCGCCTTCAGCGAGGAGCCGGAGGGGTACACGCGCACCTTGCCGAGCGGCGCCGTGGACAGTTCGCGCATCGACGAGGATGACTGGAATATCGGGCCGAACTACGAGTTTGGCATGACCGTCGATCCGGCCTTTCCCAATCCAACGAGCGGCAGTGCGATATCACTCCTCGTGCAGACGGGCATCGACGGGCAGCAGGGCACCAACCTGACGCTCTGCACCAACGATCCGGGGGGAGGACTGCTCGCGCTCAGGTCCCGCAGAGCCAGTTCCGGGGCGCTTCTCACGTTCAACCTGAGTCCCTCACAGGTGCCGCCAAGCGGTCCGGGGCTAAAACGACTGTACGTGCTCGACAACAACGGCGCGAGTTGCAGCGGTCGGCTCGTTACGTACGGCGATGTGCTCTTCGAGTAGAAGTCCCTACTGCTGTGTCAAGTCTGATTCTTCGTACGAGCCAGCTTGTCGCTCAGTTTGCCGAGTCGTCAGCATGAAGACAGAAGACGCATTGCTTGCGTGAGGGTACTCTCTTTTGCGCTTTACGCCCCGGCTCTCGCAGGGCGTGTTGGAGCCGGAAAGCAAAAGCACCGAGAACCAGATTTGACGGGTGCACTACCGCGAGAGCGTCACTTGGCGCGTGGCGGCGCGCTGGTCGCTCGTCACGCGATACAGGTACAGGCCGTTCGGCAGGTCGCCGGCCTTCAGCACAAACGTGCGCGTCGCGCCCGCTGGCAGTACGCCCTCATAGAGCGTCTTTACGCGGCGGCCCAGCACGTTGAAGACCTTCACGCGCACCTTCTTCCGCTCCCGCATCGTCACCGAAAAGCGCGTGGCCGACTGGAACGGGTTCGGATAGGCCGACGACAGCACGAAGGCGTCGGGCGGCGTCTCCGTCACCGCTGGGGGAGCAGCCGTCGCAGGCTGCGCGCCGGGCGCCTGTTGCGCTCGTGCGGGCACGCTCGCCAGACCGACAAGCAGCGCCAGGATAGTAAGCAGGAGCGCGTTCCGCATGAAATACCGTGACAGGTGAAGGAGATATCTTCGGCAAGCTTATCCCCAGCGTCGGATCAGGTTCCCCGATAGGATAGCGGGAGAAAGCCCGGATTCGTGAAGCCGGCGCTTTCCCAATTCCCAACATCACTCAATTCTCGACGTCACGACGCCAACTTCGCCAGACGGTATTACCCGCCGCATCCCGTCTCCGCTACCGCACGACCGTCAGCGTGCTGCTGCCTCGGAACGTGCGCGTAGCGGTGCGCGCCGTCAATCGGTAGACGTACACGCCCGCCGGGAGCGTCGCCGCGGCGTCCAGTGTGATCGTGCGATTCGCGCCGGCGCTCACGGTTCGAGCAGGTTTTGAGAGCACCTTCCGCCCCATTACGTCGTAGACAGAGAGCGAGACCTTCGCTGTCGCGGGCAGATCGAAGCGCAGCATCGTGGAGGTGCGAGCGGGATTGGGCGCGTTGCCGTGCAGCACAAACGCCGTCGGGCGTGCCGGGTCGTCAGCGGCTAATTCCGTGAAGAACGCTCGCCGGACCAGCGACGGGTCGGTAAGGAACGGATTGATCGCGCCGCCCTGGTACGCCGCGATGCGCGCGTTGCGGCGTTTCTCAGGGGCGCTGGGCGGATCCTGCTGGTGCCATTCGCGGAGCACCGAGCGCTGCTGATCGAGGAAAGCGTTGTCCGCCCGGTCCGGGTAGACAGCGTTGAAGTAAAAGGCAGTTCGCGCCACGTCGCCCTTCACCGATTCGCGCGGCTCGAAGCGGCTCGCGGTGCTCTCGCTGTACCGGTCGATGTTGTCCTCCGGAATGGTGCTCTGCGACTGATTCAGGTAGAACCACGTTTCGGTTTCCTCGTCGAGAATGTCGCCATACGGCAGATTCCCCCGTGCGCCGTTCGCCGCCTCGCGCGTGGGGAACAAAATATGCAAATTGCTCAGCGCCGGTTCGTCGTCTGCACCTTTGCTGCGCGGCCAGGCGTGCTCGGTGTTGAAGCCTTTCTCGAAAGCATCTTCCGACGGATCGGCGCTCGGATCGATGCGCACCGGCGCGTTCGTGTAGAAGCCGCGCACCGTGTCCTGTCGGTTGAAGAGATCACCGAAGAGCCGGTCGCGCGCCACGTCGTAGCCGAGCGTGGACGCCTCGTACGTGTCGGCGAGCGCCTCGCGTAGCGGAGCGCCTTCCTGATCCGGCAGGATCGCGCGCTCCTCGTCGTCGATGGTGGTGAGTGTGAACGTCGCAGGCGTGCCCAGTTCGGCCTCGTTGCCCCCCGAAGCGCCGCTCAGACTCAGCGTAATCGTCTCGTCGCCCTCGGAGCGCTCGTCGTCGCGCAGCCTGAGGGACACGGCCCGCGTGCTTTGCCCGTCCTGAAATGTCAGCGTTTGCGTCTCGAAAGCATCGACGTCCTGGCCCGCTGCAGCCGTGCCGCCAGTGCGCTCGACCACCACGCTCGTTTCTTGCTCGCCCGGATTGGCGATGACGACCGGCACGCTCGCCGAATCCGCGCTCTCGGCTACGTAGCCGCCCGCCGCGTTGAACCGAAGGCGCGTCGCGCCGCCCGCGCCGGAAGCGCGCACGTCGCCCGCCGCCACCGGCAGAAGCTGATAGCCCGCGTTCGGGTTGTCCCTGAAATTATACTGCCCCAGCACGCCCGTAAACATAAAGTCGTTCAGCACGGTCGCGCCCTCGATCTCGGTGTCCGTAGCGTTCGGGATGTAGAGCGATACGGAGCCGTCGCTCAAGGTGGCATCCGACAGGTTTTGGTACTCGGTCGCCGCCTGATACTTCGCGTCCGGCGTCTCCAGCGAAAGATTTTCGACGCGGATGAGTTCGCTCTCGTACTCCTCGCCGTTCTGGTTGAGGTCTTGCAGCGTCACGACCTGCGGTTCGGGCAGCTCGTTGCCCTGCGAGAGGATGCGGAAGCTGCGCAGGTCGTCCGCCGCGTCGCCGCTGTTCATCTGCTTGAGGAAGCGAAACTCGGAGAGCGCGCCGGTCACGCGCACCCTCGTGCCGGGACGAATCGCGCCGTTCGCTACGCTGTCCTTGAACGCCGGATCGGGCGCGCCCGCCGTCTGACGGATCACGAGGCCACCCGTCGCGTCCTGGATGCGCGTGAAGTCGCCCTCGGTGCGTGTCACTACGCCCTCCACGTTCACGAGCGTGCCGTTCGCGCGGCTCCGCGCCTCTCCGATGTCGATGGCGTCCAGCGTGCTGCGTTCCAGCGTAAGCGCAAAAGCGTCGCCGGTGGTCGTCGTGTCGCCGTCGGAGGCCGCGGCGCGGTGGTAGAGCGTCGCCGTTTCGCCCGGCTGCACGTCCAGATCGGCGAGGAGCGCGTTTGCGCGGGCATACGAGTAGGCGAAGGTGGTGTCCGCGCCGGTGCGTTCGTCTACGAGCGTCGTGTTGAAGGCGCGGGTTGCGGCGAGTTGCCAGCGATACGTGAGGCGGTCGCCGTCCGCGTCGCCGG
>PXTQ01000098.1 GCA_003022505.1 Bacteroidetes bacterium QS_8_64_10
CGTTGCCCTGTCCGTCGGCGGAGGAGTCCGAGGCGTTGACGATGGTGCTGTCGCCCTCGGAGAATTCGCCCTCATCGAAGTGCATGAGCAGCATTGTGTTCTCATCCACCTCGTAGGGACCGCCCAGCTGTTCGGCTTCCTGGGCCTGAGCGGTTCCGGCGCCCAGCAACAACGAAAGCGCGACGAGCGAAAACGAGAGACGTTGTAAGCTATGCTCCATGGCTAAGACGGATCGTGTTATAAAATTATTAAGATGAGAACTAATTGCATTGGATACGCTGGCAGTACGGCTTGTTTCACTTCGTCAGTAATTCAACTCGATGTTCTCGGGCCGCCACTTTTCTTCCAGCTCGCGCGTGGCGGAGCGCACGATGACGCGGTCTTCCACCCAGTGGTCGCGGTACCAGGTCGTCGGCTTGAAGGGATCGTTCAGCTTCTCCATCTCGGCGCGCATGTAGTCCTTGAGCCGGCGGCGCGCGCCGCGATGATCGGCGTCGCGGATCAGGTTATTCTGCTGGTACGGGTCGTTCACGTTGTCGAACAGAAACTCCGGCCCGTCGAGGTGCCGGGCGTAGGTGTAGCGCTCGTCGCGGGCGGCGCGCCACTCGTCGCCGTTGTGCCATTTGTAGGTGTGCCCCATCCCCTGCATGAGCGTCGCCTCGCGCGTGGGTCCGCCAGACTCGCCGAGCGCCACGTGGCTCAGGTCGCGCCCCTCCATCGACGCGGGCACGGGCAGGTCCATCAAACCGAGCAAGGTCGGCGCGATGTCCACCACGTCGAACGGCGTGTCGGTGATCTGCTCCTCGATCTGGCCGGGCCAGCGCATGAGCATCGGCACGCGCGCGGGGCCTCCTCGTAGAAGATCTTCTTGGCGATGCGGCCCTGCGAGCCAAACATTTCGCCGTGATCGGAATTGAGGGCCATGATCGTGTCGTCGGCGAGGCCGTGATCCTCCAGCGCGCTGGTGAGGCGACCGATCTGCCAGTCGAGCGCCGACGTGAGCGCGGCGTAGGCGGCGCGGTAGGTGAAGCGCTTCGGATACCAGTTCTCCATCCACCACTCGTGATCCCGCCCCGGAGCCCAGTATTGGGCGTGCGCGCCTTCCGTCTCAAAGTTCGGCGGATCGGGGAATTTTTTGCCCTTAAACAGGTGCTCGAATGTGGCGGGCGTGTTTTCCCACGTAAACGGATCGTGCGGCGGCCCCAGCAAAAGAAACAGCGCGAACGGCTGGTCGTCGTCGTCCGCGCGACGCATAAAGTCGATGCTCAGATCGGTGAGCGTGTTCGGCTGGAAGCCCTCGATCTCGATTTTCTCAAACTTGTCGCGGTAATACGAGCCTTTGTAGTAGCGGTGATTGAAGTTGAAGGCGGCCCAGTAGTCGTTGAAGCCGAGGCGGTAGGGGCCGGGCGGCACGAACTGCTGGCGGTCGCCGTGGTGTTTGCCGTAGAGGTGCCACTTGCCGATGAAGCCGGTGCGGTAGCCGTGCGCCTCCAGGACGTGCGCGATGGCGTCGGGGTCGGGCATGGCGCGCAGCTCGTTGATGACCATACCGGTACTGCTCGGGTACTTGCCGGTCATCAGGCTGGCGCGGTGCGGTGCGCACACCGGGTAGCCGCTCACGGCGTTGCGGAAATCCGTCGATTCGCCCGCCAGTTCGTCAATGTTGGGCGTGTACGGAGCTGGCTCGCCGGCGTAGGTGCCGCCGTAGCGGTCGCCCGCGTAGCCGCACGACATGGTGCGCAGCTGATCGCCCATCACAAACAGCAGGTTGGGACGGTCCGCGTCGCCGGACGAATCAGGCTCAAACGTGCGTCCCGCGCCGGATGCGGGCGACGCCGCGCCATCGAAATCCGAGAGCGCCAGGCCGCTGAGGCCGAGTCCGCCGAGGGCTGCATTTTCGAGGAATTTGCGACGGTCCATGGTGGTTGGCTGGTTGTTTGGTTAGATGGTTCGTGGTTGGTTCGTTTGTTGGGTCGCGCATTTTTACCGTAGGTAGAGACGTTTCGGCGCAACGTCGCCATCGGTTACAGCCGCGCGGTCAGCGCGTCGCGGTCGTCGTCGGGGGCGGGCCGCACGCCCTCGAACGTCCGGCGCCAGCCCGCGTCGTCGCCCACGCTCACCGCGTAGCGCCCACCTTCGCGGAACACCTTCGGGCGGAACGTCTGCCCTCGGATGCGTAACGTATACAGCGTCTCGTCGTTCTCCGCGTCGATCACTTGGATCATCGGATCGCTCGCGCCTTCGACTCTCACCTCCGGCAGGTGCGCCACTGCATCGCGAGCGTAGTTGTCGCGCATAGCGACGGTCTTCGGCCAGCCGTCGTACTGCGCGTCGTCGTCACTCGGATCGCTCAGGATCGGCCACGCTTCCATCGTGATCTTGCGGCTCGGCTTGTGAAAGCGCACGATGCCGTAGCCGCTCGATTTATCAGACAGCTCGGCGAGCGGCGGCTTGCGGCGAAAGTTGCGCTCCGGATTGGCGACGGCGTACACGGTCATCTTGTTGTCGAAGCCGTCCTCGTACCGGTCCGGCTCGTAGGTATCGCCCTCGCCGGGCCAGAAGGCGCGCGTCCAGCCGACGGCCACGGCGGGCACGCAAAAATTATAGGGCGCGTCGTTCCAATCGTCAATGCCGTAGCGCAGCATCATCGGAAGGTGCTGGTCGCCGCCGAGGTGAAACGAAAAGCCCTTGCGCATCCGGCGGAGCGCCTCGTCGCGCGGGGTCTGCGGCCAACCGTTGGAGTCGAGGTCAGCTACGAGGCGCTTGAAGCGCGGGCCGTGGTGCGTGGGAAGCTGCGCCAGCGAGGTCTGCGAGATAACTGTTTTCATGTCGGCCCCGCGCCAGTCGGTGGCCCAGTCGTCCAGAAAATCGAGCTGGCGCTCGCCCATGAGCGTCAGCTCCGGCTGGTCGGCGTCCTCCGGATCGAAATTCGGATCCACGATCCAGTCGTCGGGCGTGTCAGGCTCCGTCTCCACGACGTCCAGTGGACCGGTCTTCCACTTGCGGTCCTCCAGCAGGGCAAAGCTGACGCGCCCGTAGAGCATGTCGGTGTAGTAGACGGAGATGCCCGCGCCCACCGGCGTCGCGTCGTGCGGGTCCGGCAGGTGCGCCGTCTGCGCGCGTTGAATGGCGTTGATCCATTCGGGTGGCATGTAAAACCCGCCGTCCGCGATCCGGCCGTAGCGGTCGATGGTCTCGCCGCCCTCGCCCCAGATGTTGGCGTGGAAGACGTCGTGGTCGTCCAATAAACAAATGGACGGGCGCTCGCGCATGAGGTCGCCGAAGGACCAGCCGAACTCGTACCAACGGTGCAACACGTCGAGCATCGCCAGCTGCGTGTTGTCCTCGGCGCGGCGCACGGTGCCTTCGTAGCGGTCCATCTGCCGCCCGCCGGCGGTCTGATAGCCGTAGGTGACGCGGTAGGGCACGTCGCGCGCGGCGTCCCAGTCCTCGACGCGAAACGTGGCGGTGCGCGCCAGGTCGTGGACGTCCGCCTCGGCGACGGTCTGCCACCGCCCGTCCTGCCGGATCCGGAGACGTGCAGTGTCGTCGGCCTCGTCGCTCGTGGGCGCGAGCTGAGCGGTCATTTTGAGCACGTTCCGGCTGAGGGTGTGCTGCGCGAACAGGATCGGGCCGAGGGCGCGCTCCGGATGCGCCGTGAGCCTGTCGCCGCGTCCCTCCCAGGCGCGGAACCAGATGTGCGCGTCCCCCCAATTCGCGTTGTCGCCGTCTCGGACGCGGGCATGGAGAGCCACGTTGCCCACGAGTCGTTCGGCGGGCACGCCCGTGCGCTGAACGTGTAGCCGGAGCCGTCGTTGGGCGCTGCCGTCAGGTGGAGCGCCGCGCTTTCGGGCGCGCGATCCAACGAGGTCGAGCGGTCGCCGATAAAAAGCCGTCCGTCGCTCGCAAGACCCGCCGGCAGCCCGCGCCCGTTGACGGCGTTGTTGCGGTAGCCGCCGAGCGGTCCCTGCGCGCCGACCTCGAAGCCTGCCTGCGCCGGTCGGTCCGTGACGAAGCTCGCACGCACGCGCAGGTCGAGCGCACCGTCCTTCGACCTGATCTGCCGCGTGAGATGATGTAGCGAGCGCCCGTGCGCGCCATCGACAAACTCCAGCCGGCCGTTCGCCACGCGCCACGCGCTGAGCGGATTCGCCCAGTAGTCGGGACCAGCCCAGAAGCGCGTCACGTCTTGCGGCCAGCGGCTCTGAAACGAGGCGGCGGTTGGTACGTCGCTCGCCCAGGCGGCGCTGCTCCCGGCGAGCGCGCCCAGCAGACCGGCGGCGGTGCTCTTCAGGAAGTGACGGCGGCCCACCGTCGAAGCGTTTTGACGTTCTTGATCGGGCATAGCTCTGTTCTGTCGGTTTTACCGCGGAGTGCGCTGAGGGCGTACAAACTCGAAAATCGTCAATCGGAAAGCGCTTGCCGGAGGTCCTCGATTAGATCATCAGCGTCTTCCAGCCCCATCGAGAGGCGAAGCAGATGGTCGGGCGTGGCGGTGGGCGGCGCCTCGATAGAAGCGCGGTGCTCGATCAGGCTCTCGGTGCCGCCCAAGCTCGTAGCGCGCGTGAACACCTCGGCGCGAGCGGCTACCGACATCGCCGCGTCCTCGCCGCCTTTCACCAGCAATGACAGCATCCCGCCGAAGTCGCTCATCTGCCGCTCGGCTATCGCGTGATCGTCGTGCTCCGGCAGTCCGGGATAGCAGACGCGCTCGACGCGCTCGTGCTCCGCCAGAAACCGGGCGACGCGACGCGCGTTCTCGCACTGTCGCTTGAGACGCACGCCGAGCGTACGGAGGCCGCGCAGCGCCAGCCACGCCGCCGCCGGATCCATCACGGGGCCGGCCGTCTGCTGAAACGACCGCACGCGCTCGAAGTGCTCGTCGTCGGTACGCGGAAGGAGCGCTCCGCCCAGCACGTCGGAGTGGCCGCTCAGGTACTTCGTGACGGAGTGCAGCACGAGGTCCGCGCCGTACTCGAATGGCCGCTGCAAGACGGGGGTTGTCCAGGTGCCGTCCACCAGGAGGCGCGCCCCGGCCTCGTGCGCGAGGTCAGCGACCGCCGCGAGGTCCGTGATCTTGAGGAGCGGGTTCGAGGGCGTCTCGGCCCAGACGAGCGCTGTCTCCGGGCGCAGCGCCGCATCGAGCGCGTCCAGGTCGGTCAGGTCGACCGCGTCGTAGTGCAGGTGCTCGTCGAGCACGGTGTCGAGCAGTTCGCGCACGCCGTAATACACGTCGTCGGGCAGAATGACGTGTCCCCCGAAGGGAAGCCCCTGAAGCGCAGCGTGCGCGGCGGCCATGCCCGAAGCGAAAGCGGCGCACGCGGGACCGCCCTCCAGCTCGGCGAGCGTCGTTTCCAGGCGACGCACCGTGGGCGTGCCCTGTCGGGCGTAGACGTAATCGTTAGGGTAGCTGCCGTCGGGAGCGCGCTCGAACGTGGTGGCGCGGTGAAGCGGAGGCGCGAGCGCGCCCGTTTCGGCGTCCGGCGAAGTGCCGGCCTGCGCGAGGTGCGTGTCGAGGTTGGTGTCTGTCGATCTCATCGTTTATAGTATGAGACAGACGACGCCAGACACGCAAATCCGCCAACGCCCGAACACCATGAACGACGTTGCCGATCTGCGCGAAGAATACACGCGCGGCGGTCTTTCCGAAGAAGAGGTTTCCGACGATCCGATCACGCAATTCGAGCGCTGGTTCGAGGCGGCGCGCGAGGCCGATCCGGAGCACGCCAATGCCATGACGCTGGCAACCGCCTCCCCGGAGGACGGCCAGCCCTCGGCGCGCATTGTGCTCCTGAAAGACTACGACGAGCGCGGGTTTGTCTTCTACACGAACTACCGGAGCCGCAAGGCGCGCGAGCTGACCGCCAACACGCAGGCGGCGCTCGTCTTCTGGTGGGCTGAGCTGGAGCGGCAGGTGCGCGTCGAAGGGGCAGTGGAGCGCATCGCCGACGCGGAGTCCGACGCCTATTTTGCGCGGCGGCCCCGCGAGAGCCAGATCGGGGCGTGGGCCTCGCCGCAGAGTAAGTCTATCGGCACGCGCGCGGAGTTGGAACGCAAGCGCGCGGCGATTCGGACCAAGTACGAGGGCCGCGACGTGCCGCGCCCGCCGCATTGGGGCGGCTTTCGGGTGCGCCCCGAGGCCGTCGAGTTCTGGCAGGGCCGTTCCGGTCGCCTGCACGACCGTCTCCGCTACCATCGCTTCGAGGGCACCTGGCACCTGAACCGGCTCGCTCCCTGACAATTGGCGATTTGAGATTTATGATAGCCTGCCACTCGCCAATCAGCACTCCATACTCGCTACTCGTCACTTCGATAATCGTCAATCGAACCGTCGGTCGGTGTACTCGCGCACCTCGGTGCGGCTTGCCACGTCCCAGCGCGGACTGCTCAGACGCTGGCTATCGGTGCGGCTAAACGTAGCGCGTAAAAACAATTCTTTGTCTTCGTCGCGGCGCACGTCCTTGTAGCTAAACCCGCCCCAGTGCACGACCCAATACGCATTCGCCGGGTCGATGTCGAAGTGGCGCCCCACCTCCTCGGCCAGATACGACAGGTCGGCTACGGTCGTGGGGCCGTCGTTCTGGGCCACCTCGCGCAGCATGACGACGCGCGTGCGCTTCTCACCGTCGGGCGTGGGATAGATGCGCACCTCGCAGCGAGCCGTCTGCGCGTAGCCGTCCCACGTCATCGTGGTGTCTACGAGCGCCTGTGCCCGGCTGCTGTGATGGCTTCCGGCGAGAAGCACGAAGAAGGCGAATACGATACAGCGAAGAAAGCGCATAGCAGAAGGGGATTCGATTTTCAGGGCCTCGCTCACTTACGTTAGACCCATCAGAATCGCATTTATAACGTCCGAACTATTCTTCAATTGTAACCAAAATGCAATATTACGTCTTCGCGCTCCCGTCCGGAAGCGCGCTGCGCGACACGCTGAACCGGGCGCTCATCGCGCAGATCGAGCAATCCGCCTGGAACGACTTCCCGTATCAGTACCTCGGCGAGTAGTCGGTTGGCCGGAAAATCAGCGGTTCCGCTCCGGTCTATCCCGCAAGCAAGGTGGACAGTCCAGCGAGGATTCGTTCTGCGGCTTCCGCTTTCCGTGGACGCACTTGTCGTGCTCTTTCAACCGCTCATCTCCGCGTACGGCGGGTTCGGACCAGACATTCGTCACGCCGTTTTGAAAATTCAAATCTCCTGCCAGCTTTCCTGCGTGCGCTTCAGTTCTTCGAGGCGGAAGGTAGCATTGACGAAACCGAGGTGGCTGAAGCCCTGCGGGAAGTTGCCCAGCAGATCGCCCTCCTCCGGGTGCACCTCCTCCGCGTAGAGGCCCAGCGGGTTCATATGCTCCATCAGCATGGAGAGCGCGGCGCGCGCCTTCGAGAGGTCGCCGCTGAGCGCGAGCGCCTCCACGATCCAGAACGACGGGAGCAGGAACGCGCCCTCTGGCCCGCCCACGCCGTCTTCCGACAGGTAGCGATACACGAGCGGGTATTCGCCGGCCTCCAGGCGCTCCAGGCAGGTGTCGAGCGTGCTCTGGAAGCGGTCGTCGCTGGCGCGCAGAAAGCCCACCGTGGGCATCACCAGCACGGACGTGTCCAGCGCGTTGCCTTCGTAGGATTGCGTGAACGCTTCCACCTCCGGATCCCAGGCTTCTTCGAGCACTTGCTGGCGCACGCGCTCGGCCTCGCGGCGCCACTTCGTGATGGGCGCGTCGGCCCTGAGCTGCTCGGCGAGTTGCACGGCGCGCGTGAGCGCCACCCACGCCCAGATTTTCGAATAGGTATAATGCCTCGGCTCGTTGCGCGTCTCCCAGATGCCGGCGTCCGGCTCCTCCCAGCGCTCGTAGACCTCGTTGGTGATGGCCGCCAGCTTCTCCCACTCCGTGATCGTGAGCAACCCGCCCTCCTGATCGTAGCGGCGGGCGGCATCGAGCAGGCCGCCGTACACGTCGAGGTGGTGCTGGCGCAGCGGAAGTTCGCGTTCCGGCAGGAAGCGCTCCCCGCGAATGCCGTACATCACCTGAAGCGGACCGCCCTCCAGCGCCTGCCCCAGCAGCCAGTCGAAGTACGCGGTGCCTTCCTCCATGTACTGCGCCTGAAAGAGAACGCGCAAAATAAAAGCCGAATCGCGCACCCACGAATACCGGTAATCCCAGTTGCGCGGGCCGCCGGGCCATTCGGGAAGACTCATGGTGGGCGCGGCGACGATGGCCCCGGTCGGTTCGAACGTCAGCAGCTTGAGCGTGAGGAGGCTGCGCTCGATGGCGTCGCGGTAGCGTCCGTGGTAGGGCATGCGATCCACCCAGTTGCGCCAGAACGTGCGCACCTGCCAGAGGCGGCGGTCGCACTGGTAGGTCGCCACCGGGTGCACGTTGGCCGCGCCCCAGTCGCTCACGATGTAAGTCTCTTGCCCCCCGTGCAGCGTAGCGCGCGCGACAGCGTAACCATCCCTGATCTCGACGGGTAGTTCGGTGGAGAGCACAAGCGTCTGCCCCTCCTCGTCGGTGGCGCGCACGCCGTAATCGTCCCGTTCCATCTCCGGAGTCACGAGGCCGTAGTCGAAGCGGGGCTCGAAGATGACCTCCAGATCGACGTTGCCGCGCACCACCTCCACGCGCCGGTAGATTTCGGCAGTGGGCACGGTGCGATGCGGGATGTACGGCATGAAGTCGCGCAGCCGCACGGTGCCACTGCTGGTAGAGAACTCGGTTACGAGCACGTTAGTCCCACGCTCGTAGCGCTGCCAAGCGGTGTAGGGCGACGATGGGCGTACCACGAGGCGGCCCGCCGTAGGATCCAACAGCGAGCCGAACACCGAGGGGCTGTCGAAGTCGGGCAAGCAGGCCCAGTCGATGGAACCGTCTGCGCCCACCAAGGCGGCGGTGCGGCTGTCACCGATGATGCCGTACGCGCCGAGCGACTTGAAGTCCGGCGGGTCGCCGGGATCAAACTGAAATTGCTTCACACTTAGGGTGGCTAACTAAAGAACAAACGCGGTGCAACTTACAGGTAGGCAGGACCGCAGGCAGGGCACCGAAAATTTCCCAGAGGTCTATTTTTAAGTGGGCCATTTCGTCGCCTCCATTCATCCCGACCATAACCCGGTATTGATAAAGTAAGAAAAGAAAGGCGCAACCAAAAAACGCCTGCGAAGCGACACCGCATCACAGGCGTTCAAACTAAATCTGATTCGTCGTATTTTAAGCGAACAAAGCATTTCGTCGTTCGTGCTACAATCTAGATCGAATTAAGCCTCCCACGCCATGCATTGTTTCTGCTATGTACTGTTGCCACCTGCATGAGCGGGGAGGACGGGCACCACGCATGGACCGGTAAGCTGAAACGCTTGCCTCTCAATTTGTAGAACGCCGCCCCCGCTCCTCCCGGCTCATCCGCGAGGAGATTTTTTCATGGAGCTTCGCCCTCTCGCCCACCAACCTCGACCAAGCACACACGCTATGGCTGAATACGCACATTCCGACGTCCTCGTCTCCACCGACTGGGTCGCCGATCACCTTGACGACACCGACAACATACGTCTCGTTGAATCCGACGAAGACGTGCTCCTCTACGATACAGGTCACATCCCGAACGCCGTCAAGATCGACTGGGTGCAGGATCTTCAAGACGACGTCCAGCGCGACTTCATCGACCGCGAAAGCTTCGAGCGCCTGTGCTCGCGCCTCGGCATCGACAACGATACGACGGTCGTTTTTTACGGCGACAAAAGCAACTGGTGGGCCTGCTACGCCTTCTGGGCCTTTAAGCTCTACGGCCACGAGGATGCCCTCATCATGAACGGCGG
>PXTQ01000099.1 GCA_003022505.1 Bacteroidetes bacterium QS_8_64_10
ATCGCTTCGTTCGGGAGCCGCACGTCCGCCGTCACCTGCAATAACTTGTTACGCATCTTTTCGGTTTCTACTCGCGTTGACGAAACTTCTTTCGTAAATCTTGGCGGCTGTGTACCACTGCGATAAGCTCTATCTTTTCTCCTTCACTTGATAAATGACGCGATGGCCTTCCCGGATTAACTCTCGCAGATCCTCGTGTCTTACCTCGGGAACCGTGCGCCCCATCTTCGGATGGCGTTCCAAATCTCCAGAACTTGTTTGGCAGAGGGTGTTGGAGCAGGCATAGCTTCGAGCCGAAAATTTGACATGGAACGGGTACTACAACGAAGCAATCGCCGCGAAGATGCATGACATAGGCTTAGGCGGGTCCGCAAAACGTCTGCGGCCCCGGACGACGATGGGCCAACGACGACTGACGACCGCGTGAACGTTTGAAATTCGTCAGCCGTCGATCGTCGTTTACTTCGCTACGCTACGTGAGTCGCCTGCGACTCGTTTGTCAAGTGAAGATACCGGTTAGTTTTTGCTCAGGCGCTTATATGGAACACTTCTACATCACACCATAACGGTCGCACATTGCAAGAACAAGCCGAGAGGCGTCAAACCTCGCGCGAGTGCTGCATGAGCCACACGTCCAGCGCCCACAGCGCACCGCCCACGACGGCGAACGCGGTCAGCGCCAGCACGGGCTGCCAGATGACGAGCCCCCCGAAGAAGCCCAGCACGCCGCCCAGGTATTTGATGTAGGTCAGCTGCTCGTTGGAGGTGCGCTTGAACAGCCGCTCGACCCGGCGTTCGTCGTACTCCTGCATGTTGCTGACGATGATGTCGTACACGTCCAGCTTCTCGACAAAGCCCAAGACGAGCCGCGTAGCCAGCTTCTCCAGCTCGTCGGAGTGCGCCTCGACGTGAGCAGGCAGGCGGTCCAGCAGCGCGTCCATCTCGTCGAGCGCTACGTCCAGGGAGTCGGGCAGCTCGCGGAGGGCCGCGTCGATGCGGCGTTGCAGGTCCTCTTCGTTGAAGAACCGGTAGGTGCGGAGCGCCAGCCCGCTCAGGCCGTCGCCGGTGTGCTCCTGCATCTTCTCGATGGTAAAATCGACGATGCGCCCGCGCACCTTCGGAGAGGCCAAAACGCGCTCGACGTAGTCGGAAGTTATGGCCTTGAGGTCGCGCCGGAAGTCGGGATCTTCCAGGACGTGGCGCGTCAGGTCGAGCGCTTTCTCGCGGTAGCGCTCAATAACGGCGCTCTCGCGGATCCGGGCCTTGATGAGGTCGGCGTTGATCAACTCATCGGAGACGGCCTGCGCGAGGCGGTAGACGACGCGCTCGCGCTGGGCGGGGAGGAGGCCCTGACCGAAGATGGGTCGCTCCTCGCGCGGGTGAAACAGCATCGTGATGGCGAGCCAGTTGGTGGCGAACCCGATTAGGCCGCTCACCGACACGATGCGAAGCAGCCCCTCCAGCGGGACGGAGGTTCCGAACGCGGACAGCCGAGCGCCGGGGAAGTCCCACAGCAGCGAGACGCCGAACACGGCGGCCAGCAGGTACGGCACGGCGCGCAAGATCGGTAGGGCGCGTGCGTAGCCCCCGGTGCGACGCGACGGCGGTTCGGGCGGAGCGCCGCGCTCTTCGGGCGGCGGTGGCAGATGGCGGCGCACGTAGCGTTTCAGGAGCGACTGCAGGTCGCGGGCGCGGTCTTCGGTGATGGCGCGCGCCTCGTCGATGGAGGCGGCCTGCCGGCGGCGCGAGCGGCGAGCGGGAGCGTCATTCTCGGCAGGGCGGGCGCTACGGTCGGGGGAGGTGTCGTCGGGCACGTTTCGTAGGGCGTATTTCGTATCGCGTGAGATAGAGCATGGAGTTGATTCCATCGCGTGAAACGCCGTTGCTTTTTTCGGAGGAGCAATCCAAAATCTCGGCGCTGCGTCTTTGACGAGAGTTGCTGTGAAGTGTTTTCCACGTTTCAGAAGGAGCGGCAGCTTTCCGTTCTGAATCTGAAACGATTCGCATTCGTTGACTGTGAACGCCTGAATAAAGCAATTCTACGCAATACGCATTACGCAACACGCGGAGGTTGAGAAGCAAAGCCCAGAAGAAGATCGCTGTACGACTGATTTAAGCCGAGGACCTTCATGGCGAAAACCCAAACCCGCTACGTCTGCCAGGAGTGCGGGCGCTCCGCGCACAAGTGGATGGGCCGCTGCCCGGACTGCGACTCGTGGAACTCGTTCGTTGAGGAGAAGCGCTCCGAAAAGAAAACGCGCACGCCGGAGGACGTGGCCGGCGGGCGCTCCGAGGACGGCGAGGCGCGCCCGCGTCCGCTCTCCGAGATCGACATGGGGCCGGAGACGCGCATCGAGAGCGGGCTGCAAGAGTTCGACCGCGTGATGGGCGGCGGTCTCATGCAGGGATCTGTTAATTTAATTGCGGGCGACCCTGGCATCGGCAAATCGACGCTGATGACGCAGCTGGGGCGTCACCTGCCGGAGCGTACTATTTTGTACGTCACCGGCGAGGAGAGCGTCCGCCAGGTGAAGGCGCGCGCCGAACGCCTCGATGTCGATTCCGACCGGCTCTTGCTATTCGCCGAAACGAACACCGAGGAGATCGTGGCGGCGTCCCGCGAGAAGGAGCCGGATCTTCTGATTGTGGACTCGATCCAGACCGTCTTTCGCCCCGACATCGAGAGCGCGCCCGGCTCCGTCAGTCAGGTGCGGGAGAGCGCGTCGGCGCTGGCGCGGTGGTCGAAGCAAAACAACGTGCCGGCGTTTCTGGTGGGCCACGTTACCAAAAAAGGCTCTATCGCGGGGCCGCGCGTTCTGGAGCACATGGTCGACACGGTGCTGTATTTCGAGGGCGACCGCCACCATGCGTATCGCATATTGCGGGCGCGCAAAAATCGCTTCGGTTCGGCCAACGAGATCGGCGTCTTCGAGATGCGCGACGACGGGTTGCGCGAGGTCGCCAACCCCAGTGAGATTTTCCTGTCGGAGCGCTCCTATGGCGTCAGCGGCTCGACGGTCATCTGCGCGCTGGAGGGCACGCGGCCCGTGCTCGTTGAGATTCAGGCGCTCGTCACACCCGCCTCGTACGGCACGCCGCAGCGCACGGCGACGGGGCTGGAACAGAGCCGCCTGCGGATGCTGCTGGGCGTGCTGGAAAAGCGCGAGGGCCTGCAGCTCACCGATCACGACGTGTTCTTGAACGTGGCCGGTGGGATCCGCCTCGACGAGCCGGCGGTCGATCTCGGCGCGGCGGTGGCGGTGGCTTCGTCGTTTCGGGACATTCCCGCCGACACCACGACGGCGCTCGTCGGTGAGGTGGGGCTGGGCGGGGAGGTGCGCTCGGTGACGCAGATCGCGCTGCGCCTCAAGGAGGTTGCCAAGCTGGGCTTCGAGCGCGCCCTGGTGCCGGAAGGCAGCCTCGATGGCCTCACGCCGCCGGAGGATCTGGAGGTGAAGGGCGTGCGCCGCCTGCGCGAGGCGCTGGAGGCGGTTCTTTGAGGACGGCGGACCGCAGACCGCTGACGGCACAACTCGATGATCAAAAGCGGGTACGCACGGAAGCGAACGCCGTGCTTGCGGCGCTCCTTCTCACTTCGACGCGCGACCCAGCAGCAGGCGCGCCTGGGTGCCGAAACCGCCGATGAAAAGGTCTTCCTGGCCGTCGCCGTTCAGGTCGCCCACGGCCGTGCCCCAGCTGCGACCGGCGGCTTTATCAGGCAGCACCTCCTCGGTCACGTCGGTGAAGTTCCCGCTCCCGTCGTTGGCGTAGGCGCGCACTGGCAAAGAATTGAAGCCCGGAATCTCGATGGCGCTGAGGATGAAGTCCTGGTCGCCATCGTCGTCAGCGTCGAGGTTCGTGCAGGCATACGTCGAGAAATTGTTACCGGGCATGCGCGGGCCAGTCTCGTCAGTAAAGTGTCCTTCCTCGCCCTGAACGAGCAAACGCGCCTGCGGGTCTTTCTCCCATGCGCCCGCGTTACTGGTCAAGTTGCAGTACGCGATGTCCACGCGCTCATCGCCAGTCGCGTCGAAGGCCAGCACCTGACGCGTGTGCAGCGGCTCCGGTCGTGGCCGATGTCCGCTAAGGCGATTCCCTGCGTCTGATCGCTTTCTTGCGGGAGGTGGGAAGCGGTCGCATCGATGAAGTGGCCCGGCCGCTCGGGGTCGCCCAGCCACAAGAAGTTCTGCCCGTCCTCGCCGGTATTGCCTACGACGACGTCAGGACGGCCATCGCCGTCGACATCGCCGACATCGAGGGCGTTTCCCTCGCTGCGCTCCGGCAGGCGCTCCGTCACGTTCCGGAACGTGCCGTCCCCGCGACCGAGAAAGTACTGATGACGGCGGTCATCCTCGGCTACGAAGATCGCGTCGGGGTGGTTGTCCCCATTGAAGTCCGCAGTGCGCACGTGCTCGGTGTCGTAGGCGCCCGTCCCGAAGGCGTTCTCTTGGTAGGTCAGTCGGCCGTCGCCCTCGTTCAGATAAAGTCGGTTCGGCGCGTGCTCGGCGGCCACCACCGCATCGAGGTCCTCATCCACGTC
>PXTQ01000100.1 GCA_003022505.1 Bacteroidetes bacterium QS_8_64_10
GGACGCCCTACGCGCCGAAAGCGAGACCGTGTTCATCGACATCGCCGTGCCGCGCAACGTGGCGCAGGGCGTGCGCGAGGTGCCGGGTGCTGCCGTCTACGACCTCGACGCGCTCAACGAGCACCTCGTGGCGACCGAAGAGCGCCGCAAGGCGGCAGCGCCGGAAGCGCGCGCCATCGTCGAGGAGGTGATGAGCGACTTCGTGACGTGGTTCTTTCACCAGCAGGCGCTCCAGCCTGCCATCCAAGCGCTTCGCTCCACCTTCGAGAGCATCCGCACGCAGGAGATCGACCGCCACGCGCATCGCCTCGCCGACACCGATCGCGAAGAGATCGACCGGCTCACGCAATCTATTTTGCAGAAGCTGCTCGCCATCCCCATCGTTCGCCTCAAGGACACGGATCCCGAAAGCATCGACTTCGTGCGCGGCATCCGTCTCCTGAACACGCTTTTCTCGCGGCCCGGTTGCGACGATGACGAGAGCGAGGAGGCAGCCATCGAGGACGGCGAAAGCCCGTTGCTCGAACAAGTGATGGACCGCTCCGGCGCGTTCCGCGACGAGTTGGACCAGTACCGGGCGCTCCGCACGCCTGCGACAGGGTCGGACGAATAACGGCGAGCGTTTGGCCTGCTGCTAAGACTGATCGCGCGGCTCGCTCGAAAGGCAGCAAATCATATTGCGTGGGGCCGCCGATTGTACATTTTACGCATTACGTTGTACGATCCTTCGCAAAGAGCGACACCGCCTCGCGTTAAAATTCTGGGTTGACGAAGTGGCATGCCTGTTTCTCTGAAACTCGGCACGCGCGGGAGCCGCCTCGCCCGCTGGCAGGCGGACCGCGTCGCCGGGGCACTCCGGGACGCCGGCGGCTACGACGTCGAGATCACCGAGATTACCACGCAGGGCGACCGCAACCTGTCGACGTCGCTGGCCGAGATTAGCGACAAGGCGCTCTTTACGAAAGAGCTGGACGTGGCGCTCATCGACGGGCGCATCGACCTGGCCGTTCACTCGCTCAAAGACCTGCCGACCGCGCTGCCGGAGGCGCTGGCGATTGCTGCCGTCGGAGAGCGCGCCGCGCCGTGGGACGTCTTCGTCGCGCATCCGTCGTTCGAGGGCGCGATGGACGACCTGCCGGAGGGTGCGAGCGTCGCCACCTCGTCGCTCCGGCGCCGGGCGCAGCTCCTGGCCTGGCGTCCCGACCTGAGCGTGCCGCCGGTGCGCGGCAACGTGCCCACGCGCATCGGCAAGCTGGACGAATCGGACTGGCACGGCCTGCTCCTGGCGGAAGCGGGCCTCGCGCGGCTCGGCCTGGGCGGGCGCATCCGGGAGCGCGTGCCGATCACGAAGAGAGCGAGCGCGCCGTGCTTAGCGAGCGCGCCTACCTGCGACGGCTGGAGGGCGGCTGCCAGGTGCCCATCGGCGCGCACTGCCGCTACGAAGAGGACGTATTGCATCTCGAAGGCTGCGTGGCCTCGCTCGACGGCAGCCGCTTGCTGCGCGAGGAGGCGCGCGGCCCGGCAGGCGAACCCGAAGCGCTGGGCGTGCGGCTGGCCGAGCGGCTGCTCGATGAGGGCGCGGCAGCGATCCTGCGCGAGGTGCGGGAAGCAGAGCAATAAGAATTTACGAGACGGTGAATCTATGAGACTAAGATTTCAGATTCACCGTCTTTCCGCTCCCGATTTTTTGCGCGTTTGCGCGGAGAATTAACTGCTCATCAGGAGAGTTGTTACCTGCTCGGAGATCCTGTTTTTCGTAACTGGCAGAGGTGAACTATGGAAACGCCACCTCTTTGAAGACGATGAGCAGGAATAGCTGATGGCGGAGTCGGATCAGATTATTGTGGACGCAAATATTTTGTTCTCTGCGTTACGACGAGGATTTGATCGCTTCTACGAACCGGAGTAGCAAGGGAAAAAAGGTTCAGTACGTGCCTATCTTGTCGAAAGTCCCGACCGTCATTCTGTTACACGCGCCCCGCGAGGACGATCCGTATGAAGCGGCGTTCCGTGAGGCGGGCTACGCGCCGGAGTCCGTGCCCGTCCTGCGCTTTGAGCGCGTAGGGCAGGCAGCGCTCCGCGAGGCACTGGCGCGTCCCGGTGCCTACGACGGCCTCTTCGTCACCAGCCCGCGCGCGGCGGAAGTGCTGCGCGAGGCGCTGGAGCAGCAGACCGAATCGGGCGCGGCGTGGACGGACGAGCTGGCGTTTGCGGTCGGCCCGCGCACGGCGGAGATGCTGCGCGAGGTGGGCTTCGCGCCGGAGGGCGAAGAAAGCGGCGGGGCCGAGCAGCTTGCGGAACGCATCGCGCGCAAGTCGTTCGGGAAGCCGCTTCTGTTTTTGTGCGGCAACCGGCGGCGCGACGCGCTCCCGGACCGGCTGGCGGAGCAGAACATCAGCCTTGATGAGCGCTGCGTCTACGAGACGCACTTGCGCAACGATTTGCGCCTGCCCGACGACGCACGCTGGCTGGTGTTTTTCAGCCCGTCGGGCGTGGAGGCCGTGCGGCGCGCGAGTGTCGATCTGGGCGAGGTTCGATGCGCGGCGCTCGGCCCCACCACGGCGGGGGCGCTACGCGAAGCAGGATGGCCCGTTGCCGCCGTGGCGAGCGAGCCGACGCCCGAGGCGCTCGTCGCGGCGGTCCGACAGGCCGCGCCGCTGGGCGAGCAGTGAGCTAAGTGCCCGCTGCGGGCACGACGGCAGACCGCACACGAGCGCCAGCGACTGACGGACGCTTCTACGAACCTCAAACCTAAGGATTGCTCTAGATAACAAGCCGTTGCATGTCTGAATATTTCTGTATCGGCGCTTACGTCGTGGCAAGGAGATCGGGGAAAGACTGGTGGAGCGCGCGGCGCAGGCGGTAGAGCGGAAGGCCCACGACGTTGTAGTAGTCGCCTTCGATGCCTTTGACGAAGAGCGCGGCCTGCGGATCTTGAAGGCCGTACGCGCCGGCCTTGTCGAGCGGAGCGCCGCCGCCGACGTAGTCCTCAGCGAGCGCGGCGTCCCACGCGCCGAAGTGCACGCGCGTCGTCTCCGTCAGACGGGTGAGGCGATCCGTGGCGGGATGCGCGAGGGCGAGGCCCGTGTGCACCTCGTGCGAGGGGTCCGCCAGGCGGCGCAGCATGGCGCGGGCTTTCTCGGCGTCAGCGGGTTTGCCGAGCATGTCGTCGCCGGCGGCCACCAGCGTGTCGGCGGCAAGGGTGAGCGCGTCGGGGCGAGCGGGCGCTACGTCCTGCGCCTTGCGGGCGGCGAGCGCGGCGACCTGCTCGCGCGGCGCGACGTCGGGCGGCAGCGTTTCACTCACGTCGCTCGGCTGCACCGTGAAATCGAGACCCAGGCGCTCCAGCAGCCGGCGTCGGCGGGGCGAGGCGGAGGCGAGGACGAGGTCGCCGGTGAGGTGCATGTCCTCAAGAGACTATGAGACTACTGCTTCGCCAAGCCTGATTCTTCATACCGAAAAGTTGATCGGTTTCTATTTCACCACCCCATCGTTTTCATCCGGCCCAGGATGGTGCTCGCGTACTGCTGCATGTTGTGCGGTGAGCGCGTGCGAGGGGCGGGCAGGAGGGCGGCCAGCGACGCGGACTGCCAGCGGCTCAGGCTCGCCGCCGACGTGCCGAAGTAGTGCTGCGCCGCCGCTTCCGCGCCGTACACGCCGCGATCCAGCTCCACCACGTTCAGGTAGAGGGTCAGGATGCGCTCCTTCGACAGGATCAGCTCCGTCAGGTGCGTCAGCGGCACCTCGAAGCCCTTGCGGATCCAGTTGCTGTGCGTCGTCAGGAACAGGTTCTTGGCGAGCTGCTGCGTGATCGAGGAAGCGCCGCGTCGCCTTTCGCCTTCCTGCATCTCCTCGACCGCTTTGCCGACGGCCTCCCAGTCGATGCCGTTGTGCTCGTAGAAGCGCGTGTCTTCGGCGGCGACAACGGCGTGGGGCAGGTGCTCCGAGAGGCCCGATCGCTCGACCGGCTCATACTGAAAATCGTACGGCTCGCTCTCGAAGAGCGACTCTACTGCGCGTTGCGCTTGCACCGTCGTGAAGAGCGGCTCCACCCACGTGAACAGGATAAGCAGCACCGTGCAGACCCCGAGATACGCGGCCAGCGCGATGAGGAGCCACTTCAGAACCGAGCGCAGAACGTTCACAATGTGGCTTCGACGGATTCGTCGGGCGAGGACGGTGCGTACGCATCACGCAATACGCATTACGTGGGTTCGGAATGACACGACATACCGAGAAGTAAGCCCCTTCGGATAAATTTGCTGAACACGTACTCTTCACTCCTCCACGGAAGCGGCGGCGCGGCTGATTTCCAGAATCTCCAACTCGATGTCGCCCGCCGGCACGTTCACTTCCACTACATCGCCTTCCTCATGGCCGAGCAGTCCCTTGCCTACCGGGCTGGTCACGGAAATCTTGCCGTCCTGCGGGTCGGCCTCCTCGCCGGAAACGAGCGTCACCGTTTGCTCCGTGCCGGTCTGGCTGTTTTTGAAACGCACCGTGGAGAGAATGTACGCCTTGCTCGGATCGATCTCTGTTTCGTCGACGACGCGGGCGTTGGCGACGGTCGATTCGATTTTGGCGATACGTGCCTCGACCTTGCCCTGCGCTTCTTTGGCAGCGTCGTACTCGGCGTTCTCGGAAAGGTCGCCTTTGGCGCGCGCCTCGGCAATCTCGTCTGAGATGCGCGGGCGCTCCTCGTGGCGCAGATGATGCAATTCGTCCTTGAGGTCCTGCAGGCCTTCTTCCGTGAGGTAAACGGTTTTTTGATCTTCCATAGCAGCGTAAGAGCTTCTTCGATGACGAAAGAAAAAGCCCGGCGTGAGGCCGGGCGGCGGCGATCTTGTTAAAGCGAACCGTTTACACGCACGCGAGGCGGAAATGATCCGTGTTTACCAACCGTAGGGGGTCTCTTGCGACGGTGCGGGGGAGGAGGTGGCCGTCGAGGAGGGGGTTCCGCCTGTGGTGGGGCGCACGACGCGGCGCGCGGTCCAGTAGGCGTCTTGCCAGTACGAAGTGGTCATGTCGGAGACGGTGACGCCCCGCGACGGCGAGACGTGCGCGAACTCGTTTTCGGACAGATAGATGCCGACGTGGCGCGTCTTGCGACCGGTGCGGAAGAGCACGAGATCGCCGGCGCGCAGCTCGTCGCGGCCGATTTCGATGCCGGCGCTCACCTGTTGGCGCGTGGAGCGTGGCAGCGAGCGGTCCAGCCGGTTCTCGAAGACGCGCATGACGAAGCCGGAGCAGTCCGCCCCCGAACGCGAGGTCCCGCCCATGACATACGGCGTGTCCTCCCACGCGGCGGTAGCGTCGCGCAGAGTGCGCTCCAGAGCCGGGAGGTCCGGTGGATTGACGTGGGCCACATTGCCGCCGCAGAAAGCCCAGTAGTAGCGCGTGCTTCATTTCTTTTCCATGCTCTCGTTCAGAAAACTATTGTAATGTGGCCAGCATGTGCAATCCAGCCATGTCAAATACATTTAACCTCACGTAAAGATTCAAACATGCGAGATAGCAGGATCAATCCCAAACAACAATTGTTAGCAGATTCCCCGACACGAAAAGCTCTCAATCACCAAATTTTCGCTTACGCCATGCCTTATCCTGAACAGATGGTTGCCCCGATGCGCCGCGAACTGACGCAGCTCGGTGTGGAGGAGCTGCGCGACGCGGATGCCGTAGACACCGCTTTTGAGAACACTGCCGACGATGAAACCACGGTTGCCGTCATCAACTCCGTGTGCGGATGCGCGGCCTCCAACGCGCGTCCCGCCGTCAAGGCGGCAAAGGAAGCCGACGGCCCGCAGCCGGATCGCTACGTGACCGTCTTCGCCGGGCAGGATCTCGATGCCACCGAGCGCCTGCGCGAGAAGCTGGTTGGCATTCCGGACTCGTCGCCCTTCATCGCCCTCTTTAAGGGGCAGGATCCCGTCTACGCCATCGAGCGCCGTCACATCGAGGGGCGCTCGGCGCGTGCCATCGCCTCGGACCTGCGCGAGGCCATCGACGAGCACTGCGGCGAAACGAACGGCACCGCCGAGGAAGGACCAAGCGGTCCCGACGAGGCCGACGCGCCGCAGGCCGAGTCGTCTAACCTGCCGGAGACGTTTCGGTCGATCAAGTGAGTTTCAGGTTATCAGGTTACACGTTTCAAGTTTTTCAGGTTCGACCGTCTGCAACTCGCAACCTGCGCCAACCTGTAATACCGAATCCAACTCATAATGTCGCCATCGTTTTTTACAGGATGTGGAGCGACGCAGCGTGCTGCGTCGTTACGTCAAAATTAGAACCTGCACATCCCGACACTGATATTTGGATTGGGTATAACCTGTAACTTGCCAACCTGCAACCTGAAACGCAGCAGATGCCAACCTTTCCATCCGTAGACGAACAACTCAAGCAAATACGCCGGGGCGCGGCGGAGATCATTCCAGAGGACGACTTGCGTGACAAGCTGGAGCGCTCCCGCGAGACCGGCGAGCCGCTGACCGTCAAGCTCGGCTGCGACCCCAGCCGCCCCGACCTGCACCTGGGCCACGCTGTCGTCTTGCGCAAGATGCGGCAGTTTCAGAACCTCGGCCACCGCGCCGTGCTCATCGTGGGCGACTTCACCGGCATGATCGGCGACCCCTCGGGCCGCTCTAAGACGCGCCCGCCGCTGACCCTGGAGGAGACGCGCGAGCACGGGCGCTCGTACTTCGAGCAGGCCTCGCGCATCCTGGACGAAGACCGCACCGAGATCCGCTACAACTCCGACTGGCTCGGTGAGATGTCGTTCGAGGACGTGATCGAGCTGGCGGCGAGCCACACCGTGGCGCAGATGCTGGAGCGCGACGATTTCGAGGAGCGTTACGAGGCCGGCAAGCCGATTGGCATCCACGAGTTTCTGTACCCGCTGGCGCAGGGGCAGGACTCGGTCGCCATCGAAGCCGACGTCGAACTCGGCGGCACGGATCAGAAGTTCAACCTGCTCGTGGGGCGCGCCCTGCAAGAAGCTGCCGGGCAGGACGCCCAGATTTGCCTCACGATGCCGATTCTGGATGGGACGGGCGGTGCCGAGAAAATGTCGAAGTCGCTGGGCAACTACATCGGCATCACCGAGCCGCCGGAGGAGATGTACGGCAAGACGCTCTCGGTACCGGACGATCTGATTTATCGCTACTTCGAGCTGGCCTCCGGCGTGCCCACGAGCGACCTGCCGCGCCTCAAAGAATTCGCCGCCGAGAACCCGCGGGATGCCAAGCACGAGTTGGCTGCCGCGCTCGTGGAGCTGTATCACGGTGAGGACGCTGCCAACGAGGCGCGCCGCCACTTCGAGCAGACGGTGGTGCGAGGCGACGTGCCCGACGACATCGAGGACTTTGCGCCGGACGCGCGTGATCCCGCGAGCGTGGGATTGCTCAACATCATGAGCGGGGCGGGCCTCACGGACTCGAACAGCGAGGCGCGCCGTCTGATCGAGCAGAATGCCGTCTCCATTGATGGAGACAAGGTGCAGGACACGTCGCTCTTTGTGGATCTCACCGAGCGCGCGCCGTTCGTCCTGAAGGTCGGCAAGCGCCGCTACGTGCGTGTGGTGTGGAACGGTGCGGCTTGATTTTGAGGGGGCGGTGGGATGCATGAACCGCACCCGTTTGGCGTGGACGCCGAAAACATCCGTAGAGACGTTTCGCCGAAACGTCTCTGTGGTTAAAAAACGCGACGTGCCGGAAACGGGGCGATTCTGTTCCAGAAAGACACATTCTCACCGGTTTGGGTCGAACGATGCGTTTGCTTTCCTTGCTTTTCGCTGCCGCGCTGTTGATAGGCTGCGCCTCCAGTGAGGACGCTTCCGATGCGGAGCAGGCTATGACGAACGGCACCGTGCAAGCGTTCCGCGAGGGCGGGCTGGCCGTGCGCTTCCGCTACCGCGAGCGCTCGGGGGGCGTGATGACGACGCAGATGTGGGGCGCGAGCGTCGAGATTCTGGAGATCGAGCGGCGGTAGATGGACGGCGGACCGCAGTCAGCAGACGGCGGCCTGTCGTCCGCGGTCCGCTGTCCCGATAGTCACCACTTGAACGGTTCCATTGCGGCCACGGCCAGCTCGTCCGCCTCAATGTTGAGCTGATCGTCGGCGTGGCCCTTCACCTTGATCCACTCCACGTCGTGACGCTCGGTTTCGTCGAGGAGCGCCTGCCACAGGTCTTTGTTTGCCACCGGCTTTTTGGACGAATTCTTCCATCCGTTATCTTGCCAGTTGGAGATCCAGTCCTGGTTGAAGGCGTTGGCGAGGTAAGCGCTGTCGGTGTGCAGGCGCACGTGGGTCGGCTCCTCGAAGTGCCGGAGTGCTTTGAGCGCCGCCGTTAGTTCCATGCGGTTGTTCGTCGTCTGCTCCTCGCCGCCCGTCAGCGGCTCCTTGCCCGAATCCAGCAACAGCACGGCCGCCCAGCCGCCGGGGCCCGGATTGCCGCTGCACGCGCCGTCGGTGTATACGATGACTTCGTCCATGATGGCTATCGCTGTTATTTTACGTCGGAGATCGTTTCATGCTGCGTGCTGTTTTCAGCCGGGTATTGCGTAATGCGTATTGCGTGGGGTTGCTCGCATCCACGTTCTCGCCATTGCTTTTCGCACGTTGGTGATAGTACGGGTTTGCATGTCGGAAGCGCGAACCGGTGCGGGTCAATCCGTCGTGAAAACATCGCGCGAGCCGGTTGCGTGTAAAAGCGCGCGGTTTCACCTCCACACGTACTCACTTCCAAACGTCCACACTCAGTTGCCGTGCAATTCGTAGACGAAGTAACCATCAAGGTGAAGAGCGGCGACGGCGGGGCCGGCATGGTGGCGTTCCGACGCGAATCGTTCGTCCCGCGCGGCGGCCCGGCGGGGGGCGACGGCGGGCACGGCGGCTCAGTGGCGTTGGAGGCGGACGAGAACCTGCGCACGCTGCTCGACCTGCGCGCGTGCCGGCGGGCACAGTGGTGCGCGTGGCCGACACGGATCGCATCCTCGGCGACCTGACGGAGCACGGCGACCGGCTCACGGTGGCTGAGGGCGGGCGCGGCGGGCGCGGCAATGCGTTCTTCAAGTCCTCCACCAACCAGGCCCCGCGCAAGTCGCAGCCGGGCGAGCCGGGCGAGGAGCGCGCGATTACCCTCGAACTGAAGCTGCTGGCGGACGTGGGCCTCGTGGGGTTCCCGAATGCGGGCAAGAGCACGCTCGTCTCGACGCTCTCTGCCGCCAAGCCGGAGGTGGCCGATTACCCGTTCACGACGCTCGTACCGTCGCTCGGCATGGTGTACCTGAGCGAGTACCAGTCGTTTGCAATGGCCGACATTCCCGGCATCATCGAGGACGCGCACGAGGGCAAAGGGCTGGGGCTTCAGTTCCTGCGGCACATCGAGCGCAACGCCGTGCTGCTCTTTACGGTGCCGATCACCTCGAACGATCCCGCCGGAGAATATCAGACGCTCTTGGACGAGTTGCGTGCCTACAACCCGCATCTGACAAACAAGCCGCGCCTCGTGGCGCTCACCAAGATGGATGTGCTCGCCCCGGACGAGCGCGCGCTCGCTCCCGACCTCATGGAGGAGGCGTTTCCCGACGACGTGGAGGTGCTGCCGGTCAGCGCGGCGGCGCAGATTGGGTTGGAACAGCTGAAACGGGCGCTGTGGGAGCGCGTGGAGGGCGGCAAGCCGGCCGCGCAGGTGCGGTAGCCCAATCGCGCGAATGCTTACAGTTCGGCGGTAGATAGCTCTTGGTATCGCTCGCGGGCCGCCTGCCCCCGTCCTTGCGGCGGGTCGGCGTCCTGCCACGCCGCGAAGAAGCGTCGGTAGGCGGCCTTTGCTTTCTTCGGCTATGGAAAGCTGATCCGTTTCAACTCTTGATTCACCTTGAACATTGATTTCCATCCCACAGTGCGTATCTTGTCTTATCAGAACAGCACGCAAGCCGAGAATGCCTGAACCATGCCCCCATCGCCGGACGTATCGTCGTCGCAGCGAGCCGAAGAGCGCGCGCTCGTAGCGTTGTCGATGGTGCCGGGCGTGGGGCCGGGGCGCATCCGCTCGCTCGTGGCGCGGCTCGGATCGGGCACGGCGGTGCTGGAGGCGTCCACCGAGGCGCTCTGCGGCGTGCCCGGTATCGGCAAAAAGACCGCGCGGGCCATCCGTGAGTTCGACGCCGACGACGAGGCGCGCGAGCAGGTGGAGCGCGCTCGTCGTGCGAACGCCGCGCTCATCACGACGCAGGACGAGCGGTTTCCCAAGCTGCTGCGTCAGATCTACGATCCGCCCGCGTTTATGTGGATGCGCGGTGCCCTCCAACCGGAAGACGAGCGCGCTCTCGCGGTGGTGGGCACGCGGCGCTGCTCCGACTACGGGCGGCGCGTGGCCGAGGACCTGACGGGCGCACTTGCGCGGCGCGGCTTCACGATTGTGAGCGGGCTGGCCTACGGCATCGACGCGGCGGCCCACCGCGCGGCGCTGGAGGCGGGCGGGCGCACCGTGGCGCGGCGGATCATCGAGGGGCCGGGTGCGGTGCTGTCGGAGTTTCCGATGGGCGCGGACCCGGACGCGGCCAACTTTCCGCGTCGCAACCGCATCGTGAGCGGCATGGCGCTGGGCGCGCTCGTGGTCGAGTCGCCCGGTGAGGGCGGGGCGCTCATTACGGCGCGGCTGGCCGTGGAGCAAAACCGCGAGGTGTTCGCCGCGCCGAGTTCGATCTACAACGACACCGGAGAAGGTTGTAATCGACTCATTCAGCGCGGGCACGCCAAGCTCGTCTTGTCGGTGGAGGACGTGCTGGAGGAGCTGAACGTGGACGCCGAGCCGGATCCCACGTCGGCGGATGCCGGATCGGAAAGCGAGCCGGAGGCCGACGCGCCGGCGTTAAACGACGAGGAGGAGCGGCTGATGGAGGCGCTGGGCCGCGAGCCGGAGCCGCTGGACGTGATTTGCGAGCGCTCCGGGATGGACGCCTCGGCGGCGCTCGTGCACCTGTTGCAGCTCGAATTCAAGGGACTGGTGCGCCAGCTCGCGGGCAAGCAGTTCTGCCGGAGCACGTGACTGGTTTCAAAGCGGGTCCGCAAAACGTCTGCGGCCCCACACGAGGCCGAAGGCCGACTGACGGAGCCGAAGGCGGAGTAAACGATAGACCAATGGCGATTGACGACCGCGTAAACGTCCAGAATTCGTCAGCCGTCGGTCGTCGTTTACTTCGCTACGCTACGTGAGTCGCCTGCGGCTCGTCTGTCAAGCGAGATACCGGATAATTTTTACTCGAGCGCTAATCCCAAATCCAAAATCGAAAGCCGGGATCATGCTCGAAAAAAAACGGTAAGCCTGTCTCGTGCGGCTGCCCGTTGCAACGAGCGCTTGAGCGTATCACCGAATTCTCTTCTCTGTGAAGTACCGAAAAGCTCTTTTATACGCAGTTCTGACGCTCGGCGTGGGTGTCGTCTTGGGCTTTGAGATTGCAGCTTGGCGCAGCGACGACGGAGCGTACGCCTCCATGCAGAAGATCCGCGACGCTTTTTTGCTGATCGAAAACAACTACGTCGAAGAGATTGACTCGTCGGTGCTGGCCGAGGCGGGCCTCGAGAACATGGTGGGCGCGCTCGACCCGCACTCCGTCTACATCAGCAAGGAGCGCATGGAGAGCGTCTCGGAGAGCTTCGAGGCATCGTTCGAAGGCATCGGCATCTCGTACGAGTTCGTGGAAGGCCCCGACGAGCGCGACACCATTGCGGTGATGAACGTCCTCCACGGCGGGCCGAGCGAGGAGGCGGGCCTGCAATCCGGGGACCGCATCATCGCCGTGGACGACTCCTCGGCGGTCGGCTTCTCGAAGAGCGACGTGCAGCACGCGCTGCGGGGGCCGCGCGGCACGCAAGTTGGCGTAACCGTGCGGCGGCCCATCATTAGCGACACGCTGCACTTTACCATTACGCGCGACAAGATCCCGCTCCGCACCCTGGATGCCGCCTACATGGTTGGCGAGAAGACCGGATACGTCAAGCTAAACCGCTTCGCGCGCACCACCCACCAAGAGTTCACCCGCGCCGTGCGGGAGCTTAAAAAGAAAGGTATGGAGCGCATTACTCTGGACCTTCAGGGCAATTCCGGCGGCTTCATGCGGATGGCCGTCAAGGTGGCCGACGAGTTTTTGAGTGGGGGGCAGACCATCGTTTCGGCGCGCGGGCGGCACGAGCGCTTCTCGCACGTGAGCAAATCGGACGACGGCGGCGCGCTCGAAGACATGCCCGTCATCGTGCTCGTAGATGAGCAGTCCGCCTCGGCCTCCGAAATCGTAGCGGGCGCGCTGCAAGACCACGACCGCGGCCTGATCGTGGGTCGTCGCACCTTCGGCAAGGGCCTCGTGCAGAAGCAGTATAAACTCAATGACGGCAGCGCCGTGCGCGTCACCATCTCGCGCTTCTACACGCCCAGCGGGCGGCTCATCCAGACGCCCTACGATCGCGGAAGCGACGAAGACTACTTCGAGACGAAAGCCGAACGCCACCGGCGCGACGCCGTGCGCAGCGCCGACGCCATCATCGAGAGCGCGCCCGACTCGTTCCGCTACGCGACGGAAGCGGGGCGCACCGTGCTCGGCGGAGGCGGCATTTTGCCGGATTTCGTCGTCGCGCCCGATTCGCTTTCGCCTTTCGCGCGGACCGCTCGCGGCAACAACCTGTTCACGCGCTTCGCCCGGCGCTGGCTGGACCGGCACGGCACCTCGCTGCGCGAGACGTGGCCGGACAAGGAGCGGTTCGTCAGCGGCTTCGAGAGCCGGAAGCTCTTCGATCCGTTTCTGGAATTTGCCAGCGGCACGGGGCTTCGCCTCACGAACGAGCCGGATTCCAGCAAAAACTCGTCCTGGCGCGCGAAGGTGCGCGAGAGCCGCGAGCAAATCGAGACGCTGCTGAAGGCGCACCTGGGGCGTCGCCTGTACGGGAGCGAAGGCTGGTATCCCGTCTTCAACACCATCAACTCGACGTATCAGGAGGCGCTCGGCATGTGGAAACGTGCGGAAAAGCTGGCTTCTTCTTGAATAAAACGAAAAAATGTGTGATCGGCGTGGCGGATTTACCGCCGCTGTGTTTTTTATAAACTTCTACCGATGACTGGCGTGTCGTCCAGCACGTTTTATTACTCACCCGATTCTCATACCCAACCCGCAAAGACTCATGAAGCTAGTTCCCTTTCTTCTGATGCTCCCGCAGCAGGCCGCCGAAGCCACCGGCGGCGATCAAGGCGTCATCAACGAACTGGTAAGCCGGTTCAACGAAGGCGGGGGCTGGATGTGGCCCGTGCTCATCTGCCTGATTATCGGGCTGGCTATCGCCTTCGAGCGCATCATCACGCTCAACATGGCCGACATCAACACGCGCAAGTTCATCCTGAAAGTGAAGCGCGCCCTCGATGAAGGCGGCGTGCCGGCTGCCGAAGAGATCTGCGCCAAGCAGCGCGGCCCGGTGGCGAGCGTCTTTCAGGCGGGCCTGCTTCGCGCCGACGAGGGCGTGGAGGCTGCCGAAAAAGCCGTCGTCAGCTACGGCTCCATCGAAATGAGCTTCCTGGAGCGCGGCCTCGTCTGGCTGAGCCTCTTTATCAGCGTGGCCCCGATGCTCGGCTTCCTCGGCACCGTAATCGGCATGATCCGGGCGTTCGACGCCATCGAGCAGGCCGGTGACATCTCGCCGAGTCTGGTGGCCGGCGGCATCAAAGTGGCGCTTCTCACCACGGCCTTCGGCCTCATCGTGGCCGTCATCCTGCAATTTTTCTACAACTACGCCGTCAGCAAGATCGACCGCCTCGTGGCCGAAATGGAAGACGCCTCCATCGAGCTGATCGACTCGCTGGTGCTGATGAAGTCGGGCCGACCCATCACCGAAGACCGCTCGGCCGAGAGCATCGGCGAGAGCACGGGCGAGCGCGTCGCCGAAAGTAGCGCCGACAGCGACTCGACGACCGGCTCGGATCCGTCGAAGACGAGCGTGTAGCGCCAGCTTCCGCAGGCTTCGCCGGCGTGTGTACGTTCGGAGGGGGGCTGGTACGTCCACCATCCGAATCGGCGTAACCTGCAACTTGTCAACCTGCAAACCCGAAACTGATTAAGCCATGCAAGCTATCGTCCCCTGGGCCATCTGGGCCGGTCTCATTCTCGCCGTTCTGGGTGTCGTTCTCATTCTCATTTTCGGCGTTGTGAGCCTCGTACGCGGCAAAACGCGCCTGATCTCTATTGCCATCATCGCTATCCCGGCCGTCGTGCTCGGCGTGCTCTGGCTCCTCGGTATGACCTGGGCGCAGGCGGCCATCTGGACGGCCGTGGTTATGTTCGTGCTCGGTTTGCTCGGTCTGTTTGCGGGCGGCGTGCGCGACGTGATTGGCGTATAGATGGTTGCAAGTTGGCAAGTTTGCAGGTTGCAAGTTCGAGGGGCTTGGTTCCTTTACTGATCGAACATAGCTTGCTAAAAAGCGAGCCGGGG
>PXTQ01000101.1 GCA_003022505.1 Bacteroidetes bacterium QS_8_64_10
AAGCGTGTTGTTGAAGCCGCTGGAGGCTACGATGCCGAGCACCACGAGCGCAAAGCCGACGTGCGTGAGCGCCCCGCCCGCCATCCGAGGGTTGCCGCGCCCCACGCGCCACATCACGATGCCGTTGCCGTAGAGCGCAAAAAACGCCGCAAATACCAGCAGCATCAAGAGCAAACTCTGCCCGTAAACCGCCCAGAACTGCGAGAAGCTGCCCGCGCCGAGCAGGCCCGCCTCGGCCATTGGCGCTTGCTGCGGGGCCGCGCTCACTCGTACGGTGCGTTCCAGAAACGGCGTAAACAGCAAGACGCCCACCGTGGAGGCCACCGCCAGACCGAGCGGCTTCATCAGGACGCGGCTCACGCGCTCGACGCTCATCTTATTCCACCAAAACAATTGCCCCATGCCCGCCAAAAAGGCGAGGCCGACGCTCAAAGGCAGCGTCCACTTGTTGTAGAATTCGGTGGGCACCCCCGACGGGCTGTCGCGGAAGATGCGCCCGAAGATGGGCGCGCTGGTGCCCAGGATGATGACCGCCGCCATGGCGCACAGCAGCATCGCGCCCGAAAAGATCAGGAACTCGCGCGAGAGCACGTTCGACTCGCGCTTCGGGGCGGGCAGGTCGCGGTAGCGCCAGGCCATCATGCCGAAGCCTACGACGATCATCGCGCCCATCCATAGAAGCAGCTGATTGTGCAACCCCAGGTCCACGAACGAGTGCACCGAGATGTCGCCGAGGACGCCGCTGCGCGTCAAAAACGTCGAGTACACGACCAGCAAATAGCTGGCAATGCTGAGGCCGAGCGCGGCTTTGTGCGCCCGCCCGCTCTTTTTCTGGATCAGCATGGCGTGCAGCGCGGCGATGCCCACGATCCACGGCACGAGCGACGAGTTTTCGACCGGATCCCACGCCCAGTAGCCGCCGAAGCTCAGCGTCTCGTAGGCCCAGTAGCCGCCCATCGCAATGCCTACGCCCAGCACCAGGCAGCCGAAGAGCATAAACGGGAGCGCCGGGCGCACCCACTGCGTGTAGCGCTTCTTCCAGAGCGCCGCCACGGCGAAAGCGAATGGCGCGATCATCGACGCGAAGCCCGCAAACAGCGTTGGCGGATGAATCACCATCCAGTAGTTTTGCAGAAGCTCGTTCAGGCCGGTGCCGTCGGCGGGTATGAAGTCGGGATTGGCCTGAAAGATGGGCGCGTCCGGGAACTTCTCGGCCAGCGGCAAGAAGGGCGACGCGCCGATCTGAAGGCCGCCGATGTGCACGCCCGCGATCATGGTGAGCAGAAAGAACTGGCAGCCCGCCACGACCGCCATCACGGGCGCTTCCCAGCGGCGTCCCGCCCATCGGATGAGACCCGCACCCACCGCGCCGTTCAGCACGATCCACAAAAGAAATGAGCCTTCCTGCCCCGCCCAGAACGATGAAAACAGAAAATAGGCGGGCAGGTCTTTCGAGGAGTTCTGGTAGACGTAGGCGTACTGAAACTGGTGTGCCAGGAACAGGTAGGCCAGCAGGCCCGCCGCAGCGAGCGCCGCTCCTACCGAGACGCTCCACCCTACGCGCCCCAGCAGACGGGCGTCCGCATCTTCCTCGCTCCGCGCGGCGACCACGTAGGCGACGCCCGCCAGCGCGCACGCGCCGAGTGCCACGAGCAAGAGAAGCTGTCCGACGATGCCGACCATGACGTATTTCGTGTTTCGTATTGCGTGAGGAAGCTTCCGCAGATGCTTGGCCGCTACGGACGCAAAGGGCGCGGCGTGCTCGAAGTAGCCTCTCTCTGAAGCTTAATTCTTTGAAACTAAGGCGTTACGCGCGGTTCCTGCGAGGGACGACAGGCGTATGGATTCACTGGATTTTGGGTCTGGCTTCCTTTTTTCTTGTTTCCATTGCTGAGGTACGATCTGGTGTTATCAGCCGTCGAATGCCTTCGACGTGGGAAGGAACGGTTCCGTTTCGAGAGCCTGCAATTGCCCCACCTGTTACAAGCATAACTGGCTTTTCCGCTCGCTCACGCGCTATTCTGTTAATGCAGAACACGGGTGACAACTCTCTGCGACCTTCGCGCCCTTCTCGGTTCAGCCACTCGCCATTCGAACACGTCATTCGCCACTCGAAAATCGCCATGGAAGCCATGATCCTGGCCGCTGGTCTCGGCACGCGGCTGCGCCCACTCACCTACGAGACCCCCAAGGCGCTGATCGAGGTAGGCGGCACGCCCATGCTGGAGCGCGTGGCGCGCCGATTGATTGACGCCGGGGCCGACCGCCTCATCGTCAACGTGCACGCCCACCGCAACAAGATCCGCGACTTCATCCGAGAAAAAGACGGCTTCGGGGTGCAGGTGGAGGTCTCCGAGGAACCGGATCAGCGGTTGGAGACGGGGGGCGGCCTCAAGAACGCGACGTCGTTCTTCCGGCGCGAGGGAGCCTTTTTTATGCACAACGCCGACATCCTGACCGACCTCAGCCTGCGGGCGCTCCAGATTGTCCACGAGGACGCTGATAATGCGCTGGCGACCCTCGCCGTGCGTCCCGCCGAGGACGACCGCTACCTGCTGTTCGACGAAAACGATCACCTTTGCGGCTTCTCCGAACGCGAGACGGGCGAGGAGGTGCTGCGCCGCGAGCCGGAGGGCGAGACGCGCAAGCTGGACTTCTGCGGCGTGCAGATCATCGAACCGCGCATTTTTGATTTGATGACGGAGACGGGCGTGTTCTCGATCATCAACACGTACGTGAGGCTGGCCGAGGAGGACGAGACGATCAATGCCTTTCACGCCGACGCCGCCGAGTGGATGGACATCGGCACGCCGGAGCGCCTGGAAGCGGCCCGCGAGCGCGCCGAACGCGGTGATTTTAGGTGAATCGTTGCAAGCCGCTAACACTTCGGCGGCAGTCCGCCCCGCGTGGTGCGTTGCCAAAGCGCCGACGGATCAATATGTTGCTGGTGCATCGTCAATAGGTGCAAGTTGCATGAAAAAAGCACCCGCACGCATCACTCGTCACGCATCACGCTTTCACAGCATCAGCCAATCGGAGAGCACCTCCGTTTTGTGCAAAGAACTCGACAGCACGCTGATTCTTCTTACCCAAACGCATCTTGACTCATGGATACGAACGCTGAAGGTCGCAAAGTAACCGTCATCGGCGCGGGCAACGTGGGCGCGACCGCTGCCGAGTGCGTCGCGCGCAAGGATATGTGCCGCGAGGTCGTCATGATCGACATCAAAGAAGGCCTGCCGCAGGGCAAAGCTCTCGACATGTCGGAATCGGCCCCGGTGCACGGCTTCGACACGAAGATCACGGGCACGAACGACTACGACGCCACTGCCGGCTCGGACGTGTGCATCATCACGGCGGGCCTGCCGCGCTCCCCCGGCATGAGCCGCGACGACCTCCTGGCGAAAAACACGGAGATCGTCAGCTCCGTCACCGAGCAGTTCACAGCACAGAGCCCCGACAGCACGCTGATCATCGTCAGCAACCCGCTCGACGTGATGACCTACGTGGCCTACGAGTCGAGCGGCTTCACCTCCGAACGCGTGATGGGTATGGCCGGCGTCCTGGACACGGCGCGCTATCGCTCGTTTATCGCCGAGCAGCTGGGCTGCTCGGTGCGCGACATTCAGGCGCTCCTGATGGGCGGCCACGGCGACACGATGGTGCCGCTTCCGCGCTACACCACGATTGGCGGCATCCCGTTGCCTGAACTGATGGACGAGAGCACCATCGACAGCATCGTGGAGCGCACGAAAGGCGGCGGCGGCGAGATTGTGGAGCTGATGGGCACCTCCGCCTGGTACGCGCCCGGCGCGGCGGCGGCGGAGATGACCGAGTCCATCCTCAAGGACAGCGGGCGCGTCCTGCCGTGCGCCGCGTGGGTAAACGGCGAATACGGCCTGGAAGGCATGTTCATCGGCGTGCCCGTGCGTCTCGGCTCCGGCGGCGTCGAAGATGTGATCGAGGTGCACCTTGACGAGGACGAACAGGCGCTCATGAACACCTCCGCCGAGCACGTCGAGAGCAACCTCTC
>PXTQ01000102.1 GCA_003022505.1 Bacteroidetes bacterium QS_8_64_10
CCATTGACCATACGTTCCGAGGCAGCGCCCCGGAACGAGAGGTGAAAATGAAGGTGCGACGTTCTACACAAGAGCGACCCACGTTTTTACGCCCCGCTTCATCCTCTCAATGTTTATGCACTTTCTCACGGCTCGGTAGTGACGTGTTCCTCAACCGCCAATCTCGAACGAGAGACCGTCGTAGCCGAGGTGCACGTCGTCGGGCAATTCGTCTTCCGTTTCGGCGTGCATCACGCTATGGGTCATGTGCACGAAGTACGTCGTGCGCGCGCTGATACGCCGGGCCGCCTCGATGGCTTCCTCGAAGCACAGGTGCGTCGGGTGCGCCTCGCGGCGCAGCGCGTCGATGACGAGCGTATCGACGCGGCCCGCCAGTTGCTCGACGCTCTCGTCGGGGATGCGATTCGTGTCGGTCAGGTAGGCGAAACGCCCGATCCGGTAGCCGAGCGTGGGCAGATCGCCGTGCCAGAGCCGCACCGGTTCGGCGCGCACCGGCGCTGCCGTCTCGCAGTCGTCTTCGTAGCGCGAGCCGATCTCGAAAGCTCCATTGACCTCACGAAGCGCCAAATGCGCCGCTCCCGGATAGCGGTGCTCGCCAAAGATGTGCGGAAACTTGCGCCGGAAGAGCTGTACGGTGCGCGGGTGGGCGAAACACGGCATGGGTGCGTCGTTCTCGTGAAAGAACGGTCGCAGATCGTCCAGCCCCACGATGTGGTCGAAGTGGTGATGCGTAAAGAGCGCAGCGTCGAGGCGATGCAGGTCCTCGCGGAGGGCCTGCCGGCGAAAGTCCGGCCCCGTGTCGATGACGAAACGGAGCGGCCCAGCCTCGACGAGGCAGGCCGTGCGCGTGCGGTCATCGCGCGGATCCGCCGAGGTGCACACGCGGCAATCGCACCCGATGACGGGGATGCCCGTGGAGGTGCCCGTGCCGAGGAGCGTCACCCGAAGCGGCGGCGCGTCGTCGTGCGAAGACACCTCACTCGGCATAGGCGTTTTCGTCGGATGCGGCTTCTTCGAGAGCAGCGCGCACGGCGGGTTTTAAATAGACCGCGTCGGCCTCCCCTTTCAGCGCTTCGGCTAAGACGGCCAGGTGCGCTTCCGGTGGGTGGCGCTCGTTGAGCACGATGACGGCCTGCTCGCCCACGCGGCAGGCTCCGCCCCCGAAATCGCCGCGCTCGCGGCGCACCTCGCGGCCCATCTTGCGAGCGGCTTCTTCCAGCTCCTCAACGATCTCGTCGGTCTTCATCATGCTATGTGGGGCAAGAAAAAGTACTTTGGACGTTTCCGTCGGTAATGACGACCGACAGACGAACGAAGCAACTCATGAGCGAATGCGAATAAAGAACGACGGACGACCATCAATCCTGAAATACGGTCGTCTATCGACTTCCGTCATTCGTCCTGAGAAGGAGAGTAGCCGTAATGGAACGTAGAAAGGTGAAAAAGGGAAGGGGAAGGTGAGCGCTCGTCGTCCCTTTTACGTACGTGAGTCGCTTCGCTCGTCTCTCGCTTTTCTCCAGGAGGTGTTTTGCTGCCGGATACATCTTGGGAGCTTCGCTTCATCGATTTTAGCAACTCGCTCACGGATCAGTAATAAACCTGGAACCTGCAAACTTGCCCACCTGCAACGCCCGTCACGAAGTGCGTTCAGAGAGCGTGCGATAAGCAGCCTCGGCTTCGTCTTCCGTGTAGGTGTCTTCGTTGCCATCGTCCTCGCTCGGAGCGGCTTCCGGCTCCTCCGCAGCCGCTTTTTCTTCCTCTTCGTCCCCGAACAGGTGCGGATAGCTGGAGCGCAATGCGTCTTCCACGTCCGGGTCGAACTGCACCTCGTGCAAGGTATCCACCTCGGCGAACAGGTCGATGTCATCGAATTCGGCATTGAGCAACTCGGTGCGTTCCAGCGAGGCGCCTGACAAGTCGGCCCCGCGCAGGTCGGCGCGTTCCAGGTAAGCGTCGCGCAAGTCGGCGCCCGCAAGATCAGCCTGTCGGAGGCTCGCGTCCAGAAGGTTGGCGTCATCGAAGTCGGCGCCTCTCAGGTTGAGGTGCTCCAGGTCGGCCCCGCGCAGGTTGGTGCCGTGCAAGGTGGCGCGCTCGATTACGGCGTTTTTGAGCGTGGTATACTGCAGATCGGCCCCTGTGAGATCCGCACCGCTCAGGTTGGCCTCCTCGAGGTCGGCGCGTTCCAGGTCCGCTTCCATCAAGTTGGCGCCGCGCAGGTCAGCGCCCCGGAAGGACGCCTGCTCCACGTCAGCTCGCTTGAAGTTGGCGCCCGCCAGGTTGGCCTGCGACAGGTCCACCTTGCGGAGCGTGGCTTGTTGCAGGTTTACCCCCCACATGTCGGAATTGGCGAGACGGGCCTGCTCCAGATTGGCGCTTTTAAGATGCGCCTCCACCAGGTTAATGTCAGTCGTGACGCCCTCGCGGTTGAGCCGCCGAATGTTGGTGGCAATGCGGTGGGCCGCCTCCGGGCTTTGCCAACCCAGCACGTCCTCGATCTCTTCTCGGTAGCGTATTTTGCGCTGGCGCCGGTCTGCCAGCTTGTTGAGCCACAAGAGCAACCAACCGATAATGAGCATGTCGAAGAGCGTCCCGTACGTCTCCGACATCACGTTGACGACAAATTCCTCCGGGTACTGGAAAAAGAACGGCAGCGAAGCGGGAACGACAATGAGAGCAGCCCCCAGAAACACCAGGAAGGCTGTCAACACCGGCTTCTCCGCCGACAGCTTTTCGATCCTGTTGTAGAGTTTGTTGAGCATGCGGTATCGCTTACTGATGTGAAGGCGGCCAGCGCAAGATCATCCTGCTTTTCATGACCTCGGCTGCTTTCATACAGACGGTCCGGGAGTATAGGCGTATTGAGTGTACGTGTCGAAGGGAGAGTCACCCTCAGACCCCTCTTCATACCGGACGCTACCTCGTTTTACCGAGCCGTGAGGGGTTGCCAACCATTTGCCAGATGAAACGAGCGGAAAAGGGAAGCTGCGGCGTTTGGCTTCCCTTTTCCCTGTTCGCCCTTCGCTTGAATACGGAAATCGGAGGAAGGCGTTCGAGCGAGTTTTTTCTATCTGATTTTAGCAATCCATGCACGGAGCAGTAAGCTAACAATGTCTGGACCGGTAAGGTACTACCGCTTCTACTGAATGCAGATCCACTCGTTCGATTTTGGATACAGAATTTTCGATTTTAGATTTTAAATCCCCGAAGCCCGAATCATCACAGTCGAAAATCCCCAATCGCCACTCGAAAATCGCAATGCGTCCTGAAAACACCGTGGCAGAACTGGCCGGCGTCCCCGTTCACTACGACCGCTACCGAAGCGACGCGCACGGCTACGGCACGCGCGGGCGGCCCGTCACGCTGCACTGTACGGCGGCCTTCGAGGAGAAGCTGCAGGCGTGCTTCGAGGAACTGTGGGACGTGTGCCCGCTGGGCCGCGCCGAGGTCGTCACCACCGCCGGCGCGTACGTCGACAAGCCGGGCGCGCACAGTAAGGGCCGCGCCTTCGACCTCGACGGTCTCTTCTGGTCGGAACGCGCCTTCGTGGCGCGCAACTATCCGCGCGAGCGCGAGTTCTACCTGGCGGTGGAGGCCGTTCTGCGCAAGCACTTCGGCACGGTGCTCAACTACCGCTACAACGCCGCCCACCGCGACCACTTCCACATCGACGACCTCGCCCAGCGCGGCTTCTACAAGAGCCACCGCTCGCGAGTACTCTTTTTGCAGATGATCCTGACGCATCTGTTCGAGACGCCCGTGGCGGTGGACGGCATCTTCGGGCCGGAGACGAGCGAGGCCGCGCGCGAGATGCTGGTGCGCCGCGAGCTGGCCTCGCCCGGCGCGCTCGCAGGCGGCGAAGCGCTCGACCGTACCCTCGGCGAGGTCTGGTTCGACCTGCTGGGTGAGGTCGCGCGAGCGGGCTTCGCCGATGCGACGGCGGCATCCCCGCCAGCGTCCGGCCCCGACGAAACGCCGCTGGCGCTGCTGAATCAGGTGTATGCGGCCATCGACGAGGAGCGCGTGGGAGGGTGGGAGAAAACGGGCCGAGAGGCTTGACATTGTAAGTCCGGCACGTCGGTCACGTCCAGCACGTCCATCGAGTCGAATTCGGATGTGCTGACGTGAAGAACTGGATCAAGGACGCGCCAACGTGCAAACACGAAACGCGAAAACGCCTCAACGCGCAAACGCGCCAACCCATAACGCCATGCACGTTCAGATCTTCACGACCGGCGGCACCATCGACAAGGTATACTTCGATGCGAAGAGTGAGTATGAGGTCGGCGAATCCACCGTGCGAGACATTCTGGAGGAGGCCAACGTGACGGTCAGCTTCGAGGTGGAGCGCCTCTTCCAGAAAGACAGCCTGGACCTGACCGACGCCGACCGCGACCGCATCGCGCGCCGCGTCCGCGAGGCAGAAACGGAGCAGGTGCTCGTAACGCACGGCACCGACACGATGGTGCTGTCGGCACGCGCGCTGCAAGACGATGGCGACGATGCGCCGGACAAGACCGTCGTGTTCACCGGCTCGCTGCACCCGGCGCGGTTCCAACGCAGCGACGCCGTCTTCAACGTCGGCTTTGCGATGGCCGCCGCGCAAACGCTGCCGCACGGCGTCTACCTTGCCATGAACGGGCGCATCTTTACGCCGGGAGAAGCGCGCAAGAATCACGAGGCCAACCGTTTCGAGGTGACGTGATGCCGACGAAGCCTGCGGAGTCGGCATCTGTAAACGTGGAAGTAAGCGGGTTTGTACGTTTCACATTCATACTTCCACACCTTCAAACCTCCGTACCGCCAGCGCTAATCTTCCTCGTCCTCCGCAAGCTCCTCCGGATTGTCCGTATCCGCAAAGTCGGCGCGCTTGCCCTGGCGCGTGGGCACGACTTCCGTGATCTCGGCGGGAAACGATTTGCTGCGCGGGCGGTCACGGAAGTAGAGCGTACCCTCGAACTCGATTTCGTCCTCGTCCTGCAGGTCCTCCAGTTCGCTCTCGTCGTCAGCGTAGAAAATGCCTTTGCGGGCCTTCCCGAACACCGTCTTGCGCTTGTAGGCGTAGCCTTTTCCTTCCACGTCGCCCAGTCTCATCTTTTTCAACTCGTATTTGCTCATAGCCGGTCAGAATTCGTTGAATAGAATAGCGTTCGCGTGCTGCCGGGGCAGCTAAGCAGTCGTTCTTATATGAAGAAGAGGCCGTTTGGATCCAGCGCGAAAGGCGAGCGAACGCCGGTTTGAACCACTGACGTCCAGTTACCATGAGCGAAGCAAGCGAAGACGCTGCAAAAAGACGCTCCAGCCTCGTGGGACTGATACGGCTCGTTCGCCCGCTGAACGCTGCACTGGTAGCAGCTGGAGCCGTGTTGGGCGGCATGCTGGTAAGCGGAGCGGCGGCCTTCGAGGGCGGCAGCCTGAGTCGTCTGCTGTGGGCGGCGGGATCGGCAGCGCTCATCGGCGGGGGCGCCAACGGCCTCAACGACGCCTGCGACCTCGACGTCGACCGCGTGAACCGACCGGGGCGCCCGCTGCCCGCCGGGCAGGCCACGCCCCGCGCCGCCTGGATCGTGTGGGGCGTGGCGACGACGGCAGGCATCGGCGTAAGCGTGTGGCTCTCGTGGCCGCACGTCGTGATGGCAGTGACGGCGGCGGCGCTGCTGTATACCTACAACGTGCGCTGGAAACACATCCCCGGCCTGGGAAACGCCGTGGTAGCGCTCGTTACCGGGCTGGCGCTGACCTACGGCGGAATGGCTGTCGGCTCCGCATGGCCCGCGCTCGTGGGAGCGGCGTTCGCCTTTCTCGTGACGCTGGCCCGCGAGATCGTCAAAGACGTGCAGGACGCGCAGGGCGACGCGGCTACGGGAGGGCGCACGCTGCCGCTGGTCTGGGGCGCGGGCGCGGCGTGGCAAAGCGCCGCCGGCGTCGTGGCGCTGACGGTGGCGCTGACGCCCGCGCCGTATCTGGCGCTCGGCTATCCGGGTGCGTACCTGCTCGGCGTGGTGCTCGCGGACGCCGCGCTGCTGCGCGCTATGGGCGTGTGCGCATCCACGCCGACCCCCGAACGGGCGGAACGCGCAAGCCGCCTCCTGAAAGGGGCGATGGCGCTCGGCATGATGGCGCTGGCGGTGGCCGGCCTGTTGCGGTAGACCGGCGGCGTGTCATGCCGATTGGAGATGGTGATGTCAGCGCGCCAGCCAGAGCGTCTCGGTCTCAATCTCCGCCGGATCCTTGACCGCGAGCTGCCTGGGCGCAACGAAGGTCGCCGTCTTCGCTTTGCCAGCGGCGGTTCCGTTCGCGCTCCCCGCTTCGGTGGCTGCGACAGCCGCGCTCGTCGTCTCCTGCGCTAAAAACGCAATCGAGCACGCACGTTGAAGGTGCGCGGCGTCAGGCGCGTCGGCACGCGCTGAAAGTCGCTCGTCCAGGTGTACGCGACCACGTTGGTCATGTCGAAGACGTTGAGCACCTCGCCCGTGAGTTGGAGGACCAGATCGTGCCCCGCGAAGTCTTCCGAGAGCGTGATCTTTTTCCCGACGCCGAAGTCCATGCGAGCGTAGCGCAGAAAACGCCCCTTCATGCGCGGGCCGGGCTTCTGAATCTGCACGCTGTCCACGCACGACCCGCGAACGCTATTCGTGCAGTTGTAGCCCGGATTCGGCGGCGTGTAGGGCAAACCGCTGCCGAAAAGCATCCGCATGTGCAACTTCCAGCTTTTGTTATCGGGAATGTAGTCTTGCAGGAAGGCCGAGAAGGTGTGGCGCTGATCGGTGGGACGTGGGACCCAGTTGTCCTCGCCCCAGGTTTTGTTGCCCCAGAGATTGCTGTTTCTGTATTCGGGCAGAAAGCGCTCCTCGGTGTGCAGATAGCTGTAGTTGAACCAGCTTTCCAGGCCGGGCACCAGCTCGCCGCGCACCTGAAGGTCCAACCCGTAGGCATAGCCCTCCGAGTCGTTCTCGCCGGAATACTCGACGCGCGCGTTCTCGATGCTGTACCAGTTGACGAAGGCTCCGCTCGTGCTCGCTGCAGGCGTCGTGGCCGGCGGACTGGGGCCGACCGCGGCGACCGCGCCACGACCGAGGATGCGCATCGTGAGCGCCAGCGGCGGGACGGGGACAAGTCGGGCATGGCCGTCTTCGCATTCGGGGCCTTCCTGCTCGGGGGGCTGAGCCACCTGTTCGCGGACATGCTCTCCGCGCCCGACATCGCCCAGCCGATCGA
>PXTQ01000103.1 GCA_003022505.1 Bacteroidetes bacterium QS_8_64_10
CGTGCTCACGAAGAGCGCTCCTCGATCCACGCCGTCGCCTCATTCGATGAGAGCGGGCGATTAGCGTCTCCGAGTTCTCTGGCCCCGTGCTCGGCGACTTCCTGCAGGAATTGAGCCGTTTCGCTTGACGATGGAAACTGCACGTCTAAGTGGATATCATTTTCTGACAGAAATGACCATGTAGTGAGGAGCGCCGTCCGTTTATTCCCGGTCTCCGAAGGCATGGGCTTTCGCTATTGCCACGAGATAGATGGCCGCGAGGCGGTGCGGGTCGCGCACGCCACGGTAGTTGTAATACATGTGTGAGCGACGAACGGCTTCTTCCAGCGCGGGAGGCGGATCAGGATCGGCGTCCTCGGAGGTCGTTTTCTTCGAGCGCTATCTGATGGAGAAGAGCGACCTCAGTACATGCTACGTCTCCGCCAGCTTTTCGAAGACCTCTATATTCTCACGCAGACGTTTGCGCGCGCTCCACGACGGCACGGCGCTGCTCATCCGTTTTGGTCGGATCGGGAGACGCGAAATCCTCGCGCTCAGAATTCTCGCGCTCGTCGGCGGTGTTTTGGCCCGGAGTGATGGCAGACATAATGCGTCACCTCTTTCCCGTGGATTCAAGTTTGAGGGTACCGTACCTGTCCGGCGAGATCGTTGTTCCTGAGTGCTTTAGGGACGACAACCAGATAATCTGCTTCTCAAGTATCATTGGCGCGTACGTCATGTACAAAACGGTCTTCATGAATTGATTTACCGTAAGTTATTCAATCGGTGCTCCGTAGCACCTCTCGAACGACGTGATGCGAGCCGGTGGCCAGCAGCACGTCGCTCGGCTGGATCCGTCGGCGGAGATCAGCAGCCGCCTCGTGCACGACCCCGCTGCTTTCCAGCACGTCCACGCCGGTCTCCGCCAGTCGCCTCGCCAGCGCGTCGGCGGGCTGGGCGCGTTTTGCGTCAAGCTGCGCGGGGCAGACCGTCGCGCCGGCTTCGGCAAGGGCCTTCGCAATGCCGGGCGCGTCTTTGTCGCGCAGGAGGCCCAGCAGCACGTAGAGTCGCCCGTCCCGGCGACCCGTCTCGGCGCGTGCTTCACGCAGGGCGGCCCGCAGTCCGAGGGGATTGTGCGCCGCGTCCACGATGACGAGCGGGTCGCGCCCGATAACCTCGCCGCGTCCACGCAGCCCGGCCAATTCACGCACGCCCGCCAGGCCGCGCCGAATGGCTCCGGCGCTTACGTCCAGCACCTCCTCAGCGGTCCGCAGCGCCAGCAGCGCGTTCTCCCGCTGATGGTCGCCCGGCAGCCCGACGGCCAGGCGCTCGTACCGGCGATGCGGGGAGCACACGTTCAACAGCGTGCCATCGTTTCGCCTTTGCTTCACGCTAACTTCTTCCGGCACGTAGTGCCAGGGGGCGTCGCGTTGCTCCGCTGCGCTTCGCACCACCTCACGCGCCGCCGCCTCGTTTTTGCCCACCAACACCGGCACCCCCGACTTGACGATCCCGGCCTTCTCGCGCGTGATCTCCGGCAGCGTATTGCCCAGGAGCGCCGTGTGGTCGCGCCCGACGCGCGTGACGAGCGCCGCCGCCGGACTGCGGAGCACGTTCGTGGCGTCCAATCGTCCGCCGAGGCCCACCTCCACGACGGCGAGGTCCACGTTTTCTTCCGCGAAGTATAGAAAGCTGAGTGCCACGATCGCCTCGAAGAACGTGGCGCCGGCGTCTGCGATGGCGTTGCGGAAGCGCGACACGGCGCTGGCGAGCCAGTCGTCGGGAGGGGGCGCGCCGTCGATGCGCATGCGCTCGGTCAGGTCGAACAGCTCCGGCGAGGTATGCAGGCCGGTTTTTTTGCCCGCCGCCGTGCTGATCGCCGCCAGGAACGAGGCTGTTGATCCTTTACCGTTGGTGCCGGCTACGTGCACGCTCCGAAAGTGCTCGTGCGGATCGTCCATTGCCGCGAGCAGCACCCGGATGCGCTCCAGTCCCGGCTGGTAGCCCGTCCCGGCCTCGCCCGCAAAGCGCGGCAGGTCGTTCAGGAAGGCACGGGCGTCGTCGGGCGTCATCCTGCGTATTGCGCGTGATGCGTATTGCGTGAGGGCAGCCGGCGACATGGCTTGCGCCTCGGAACGGTGTTTCCGCGCGACTTCACCTTCGCACCTTCATCCGTCCATGCCTTCAGCCTCTACCCGTTCGATGCGCCGTTTGTCGCGCCCCTGATGGGAGAGTCGCAGCCGTATCGCCGTCTCCGGCAGCAAGGCCTCGATGCGTCCCGGCCACTCGACGACGCACACGCCCTCGCCGTAGAAATAGCGCTCGTAGCCCAGTTCGCGCAGCTCGTCGGGATCGCCGAGGCGGTAGGCGTCGATGTGGTAAAGCGGCAGCCGCCCGCCTTCCGCGTGCTCGTGGACGAGCGTGAAGGTGGGACTGCGCACGTCGCGCTCCGGCACGCCCAGCCCGCGTCCGATGCCTTTGGCGAGCTGCGTCTTACCCGCGCCGAGGTCGCCGTAGAGCGCCACGAGGTCGCCCGCCGTCAGGTGCGCGGCTATCCGCTCGCCGAGAGCGCGCGTCTCGCCGGGCGAGGTGGTTTCAGTAGGGAACAGCTTTTCCCAGCGGGAAGACGCAGCACGCCGCGTCTCTACGTCCTTTTTCGGTTTCCCTTTTCCCTTTTCCCTTTTCTCCATATTCACCCTTTCGGCGTCATCGTCACCACCGGCAGCAGCATTTCCTGCATCGAGGCCCCACCGTGCTGCATCGTGTCGCGGTATTTTTTCTCGTAATGATGGAAGTTGGTCGGGTACACGAAGTAGTAATCCTCTTTGGCGAGGATGTAATTCGTGTTGATGGAGGGGGCAGGCAGACCGTAGGACTCGGGCTCCTTAACGAAGATGGCGTGCTGCTCGTCGGCCTTGAGGTTGTTGCCGTATTTGTAGCGCAGCGCCGTAGAGGTCTCGCGGTCGCCGATCACCTCGGTGGAGTGGAGACAGCGCACCGCGCCGTGGTCGGTGGTGACGACGACGGTGCAGTCGCGCTTGGCGAGGGTGCGGAAGGTCCGCAGCAGCCACGAGTGCTCAAACCAGGTGCGCGTCAGGTCGCGGTAGGCGCGCTCGTCGGGGGCGAGTTCCTTGAGCACGTCGGAGTCGGAGCGGGAGTGCGCGAGCACGTCCACGAAGTTGACCACGACGGCGGCGAGGTCGTGCTGCGTGAGGTCGGCGGCGCTGTCGGCGAAGCTCTGCCCGTCGTCGGAGCCGATGAGCTTGTCGTAGCGCAGGCTGGCGTCCACACGGCGACGGTCTAGCAGATCCTCCAGGAACTCTTGCTCGTTGCGGTTGCGGCTGTGCTCGTCGTCTTCGCCCTGCTCCCAGATGCGTGGGTAGCGCTCGGCGATCTCTTGCGGGAGGAGGCCGCTGAAAATCGAGTTGCGCGAGTACGGTGTGGCAGTCGGCAAAATGGAATAGTAGAGGTCCTTCTCCATCGAAAAATCGCCGCGCAATAGCTCTTCGAAGACGAGCCACTGATCGTAGCGCAGGCAGTCGATCACGAAGAACACGACCGGCTCGTCGTCCTCCATTTCGGGCAAAACGAACTCGTCGATGACCTCGTGGCTGAGGGCGGGACGGCTTTCGTCCGGGGCCTGATCAACGTTCTGGATCCAGGTCGGGTAGCTTTCCTCCACGAAGCGCCCGAAGGCTCGGTTCGCTTCCTGCATCTGATCGTTCAGGATCTGGCGCGCGCCCTCGTCGCTGTCAATTTCGAGGTCGTAGCCCATCAGCTCCAGGTACAGCTCGACCCATTCTTCGTGCGAGAGGTAGCCTTGCAGCCGCTGCGAGATGCGGTTGAACGTTTGCATGTAGCTCTGCGAGATCTGCTCGCTTTCGAGGCGCTCGCCTTCCAGCAGGCGCTTGAGCGTCAGAAGCACCTGGCTGGGGTTGACGGGCTTGGTCAGGTAGTCGGCGATCTGGCGGCCCAGCGCCTCCTCCATCAGGTTCTCCTCCTCGCTCTTGGTAATCATCA
>PXTQ01000104.1 GCA_003022505.1 Bacteroidetes bacterium QS_8_64_10
CATCCGAACAACCCTCGGAAAATGCGAGAACTGATCGTCTTGCCACGACCGCAGCAGGTTCATAAGTCTCCGCGCTCTCCGCGCCCTTTGCGGTAAATCCGTTTTCGCTACTCACCATTCGTCATTCGAAACTCGAAATTCGCACATGGAAAAATACGATTTTCTCGTGATCGGCAGTGGCGTGGCCGGCCTGTCTTTTGCGTTGCGCGCCGCCGAGCGCGGCACCGTCGCCGTCATCACCAAAAAAGAGAGCGCCGAGTCGAACACGAACTACGCCCAGGGCGGTATCGCGGGTGTGATGCGCGAGGACGACTCCGTCGAGAGCCACGTTGCCGACACCCTCGACGCGGGCGCGAGCCTCTGCGACGAGGACGTGGTGCGCATCGTCGCCAGCGAGGGGCCGGAGCGCATCCGCGAGCTGATGGCCTGGGGCGCGGAGTTCACGCGCTCGAACGGGCAGCTGCACCTGGGCCGCGAGGGCGGCCACAGCGCCGACCGCATCGTGCACGCCGCCGACGCCACGGGCCGCGAGGTGGAGCGCGCTCTGCTTACGAGCGCCCGCGAGCATGGCAATGTCAACCTGCTCGAATACCACTACGCCCTCGAACTCATCACCGAGCATCATCTCGGCCAGCACGTCTCGCGCCTGCGTCCCGACGTGCACTGCTTCGGTGCGTACGTCCTCGACGTAAAGGCGGGGCGCGTGAGGACGATGCTCGCCAAGACGACGCTGCTGGCCGCCGGCGGTGCGGGACAGGTCTACCAGCACACCACCAACCCGCCCGTAGCCACCGGCGACGGCTACGCGATGGCCTACCGCGCTAAGGCGCGCATGGCAAACATGGAGTTCGTGCAGTTCCACCCGACGGCGCTGCATCACCCGGAGGCTGACTCGTTCCTGATCTCCGAGGCCGTGCGCGGCGCGGGCGGCAAGCTCTACAACCAGGCGGGCGAGCGCTTTATGCCCGACTACGACGACCGCGCCGAACTCGCCCCGCGCGACATCGTGGCGCGCGCCATTGACAACCAGCTCAAGCAGCGCGGCGAAGACTTTGTCTGGCTCGACGTTTCGCACGAAGCCGCCGGCGAGGTCCGCGAGCACTTCCCCACGATTGCGGCGAAATGCGAGGAATACGGCATCGACATCACCGCTGAGCCGATTCCGGTGGTGCCGGCGGCGCATTACCAGTGCGGCGGTGTGGAGACGGACCGGAAGGGACGAACCTCCATCGACGGCCTGTTTGCGTGCGGCGAGGTGGCCTGCACGGGGCTGCACGGCGCGAACCGCCTCGCCTCGAACTCGCTTCTGGAGGCGCTGGTGTTTAGCCATCGCGCGCTGGAGCCTGCCGCTGAATACGCAAGCAACGTCACCTGGAACACTGACGTGCCCGCCTGGGACGCCAGCGGCACGAAGCGGCCCGACGAATGGGTGCTCGTCTCGCACAACCGCGAGGAGCTGCGCCGCGTCATGAGCGACTACGTCGGCATTGTGCGCTCGGAGCTTCGGTTGGAGCGCGCCTCGCGCCGCACGCATCTGCTTTTTGAGGAAACGGAAGACTTCTACCGCCGCTCGCGCGTCTCGCCGGGCCTCTGCGAGCTGCGCAACATGATCGCGGTGGCCTACATGATTATCCGCAGCGCCAAGCAGCGGCGCGAGAGCCGGGGCCTGCATTACATGCTCGACTATCCCGATCCGGTGGAAAGCGAGCGGCGTCCCACGCTGGTGTAACTGGTTTCAAGTTGCAGGTTAAAAGTTTCAGGTTTTCCAGGCGTTCCGAAACCGAGTGACCGGCAACCTGTACGCGCAAGCAACCTGAAACCTGATAACTTGAACCTTGCAACTTGCCCCCTGCCAACCTACAACCACCAAAACGCCATGCCCAACGACGACAGCAAGCAAGACCTGATCGACGGCCTCAACGAAGACCTCGCCTACGAGTACCAGGCGGTGCTCATGTACACGAACTATTCGGCGCTGGCGAGCGGCATTCATCGGCCTCTCCTGAGGGACTTCTTCGAGGAAGAGATCGTCGATGAGCTGCGCCATGCGCAATTTCTGTCCAACAAGATTACGGCTCTCGGCGGCACGCCCACGAACGAGCCGCACGCCTTCGAGCAGAAGGAGAGGCCCGCCGCCATGCTCCGGCAGGTCATGCAGGCCGAGAGCGACACCATCGAGCGGTACGTGGGGCGTCGCAAACAGGCCGAAAACTACGGCGACCACGGCCTCGCCGCCGACCTCGACGAGATTATCAGCGACGAGACGAACCACAAGGAGGAGACGGAGAAGCTGCTGCGCGGCATCTCGGAAGATGCGTGACGGTCGCAAGTCGCAGGTCTACAGGTCACAGGTTGCAAAAGGTCTACGTAGTCACCTGACGGCTTCCGACCTTCGACCGTTCGACCTTCGACCCTAATTGAGCCGTCCGTCGTCGTCATCGTTGCGGCGGAACCGGTGTAGGCTGCACAGCGCCCCTTCCGGCGCGTTCACGTCGGGGTCCAACTCGGCGGCGAGGGCCGAAATCGTGATGCCGTGCGCCACGATCAGGAGCGGGCCGTCGCAGGCGTCGGCGAGGCGGCGAGCCGTGCGCCCGGCGCGGCGCAGCGTCTCCTGCCTCGTTTCCGGGAAAGACGGTTCCGCGCCGCCTTCGTACGACCGATCCACGCGCGGGAAGCGCTCCGCGAGTTGCCGCGTCGATAGCCGCTCCGGTGAGGCCGAAAACCACTCCACGTTCATCCACTCCGCCAGGCCCGTCTCCAGGTTGATTGGGAGGTCGAGCGCCTCGGCGACGAAGTGCGCGGTCTGCACGGCGCGCAGGAAGGGCGAGGCGAACAGGTGCTCGATGCGCTCCTTCCGGAGCCGCCCGGCCAGCTTGCGCGCCTGCTCCTTGCCGTCGGACGACAGGCCGGGATCGTGCGGGCGGGCGGCTGTCTCGGCCCAGTCGGGGTCTACGAAGTCCTGCCGGTTGCCGTGGCGGGTGAGCCAGATCGTGTCGGTCATCGGCGCTGGTTTGTTGGTTACTGGTTGCTGGTTGCTGGTTGGCAATAGGCGAGATGGTTGACCTCATGTCCAGCAAGTCCGGCACGTCGTTCAGGTCGAATCAGGCCCTGACAGACGTGCTGGCTTGAAAGACGTGACGGACGTAATCAACCTTTCGACCCACTCACCTACAAACGTCCACCCCTCCAACCTTCCACACCTATTCACACGGGAGGGAAACTTGATCGGCGTCGCTTCGTTTCCATCCTCTACAATTAGGCGTGTTGCGTAGCGCCCGCTCCGATATGCTCGGGGTCGGGCGTTTTTTGCAAGAACGACTTTGTTCACTATGCCGGCAACCGAACCATCCGTTGAGAGCCGCATCCGAGCGCTCACCGACGAGGTGATCGCCGGGACGGCGTTCTATCTCGTGGACGTAGACGTGCGCGGGGCGAAAGGATCGCGCGTGGTCGATGTGGTGCTCGACAGCGAAGCGGGACCGACGCTCGATGAACTGGCCGAGATGAGCCGCGAAGTGGGCTTTTTGATCGACACCGAGGAGCTGATCGACGGCAGCTACGATCTCAACGTTAGCTCGCCCGGCGCTGACCGCCCGCTCCGCACGCCGCGCCAGTTTAAGAAAAACGTGGGGCGCGACTTGTTCGTGACCTACCGCGCCGAAAACGGAGCGCCCGACCACGAGCAGCCCACGCTGCACGGCACGCTTGAGGAGGCGAACGACGAGACCATTACGGTGGCCGAACTGAAAGTCTCGAAGGACAAAGAGCAGCGCAAGAGCAAGACCGGCCATCGGGAGCGGATCGCCTACGACGACGTGATCGAAGCGGAAATTGAGCTACCCTGGTGATCGCTCCCGGCGCTTTGGCGTGCCAACCTGAAACGCGACACGAGCCGAAGGCGACTGACAACGTAAACGCGCAAACGACAAAACCATGCAGAGTTCCAACTTGGTAGACTCCTTTACGGAGATTGCCCGCGAGAAAGACATCGAGCGCGACACGCTTCAACTCATCATTGAAGACGTGATCGGTGCCATGATCCGGAAGCGGTACGGCTCGGATGAAGCCTTCGAGGTGATCTTTAACCCGGATCACGGCGACATCCAGGTGCTTCACATCCGCGAGGTCGTCTCTGACATGGACATGGAAGATCCGGTCAACGAGATCGAGATCAAAAACGCCGTCGAAATCGATCCGGACTTCGTCGTGGGCGACGAGGTGGCGAGCGAAATCTCCATTGACGAGTTCGGGCGCCGCGCCGTCATGACCGCGCAACAGACGCTCCAGCAGCGCCTGCGCGACATCGAGAAGGAGCACATTTACGAGAAGTACAGCAAGCTGATGGGCGAGATCGTGGCCGGCGAGATCCACCAGATCCGTCCCAACAAGCTGCTCGTGATGCACGACAACGTGGAACTGGTCATGCCGCGCAGCGAGCAGATCCGGGGCGAGCGCTTCCGCAAAGGCGACATGGTGCGCGCCGTCGTTAAGGAAGTGCACCGCGACCGAGGCAAGCGCTCGCAGGTCGTCATCAGCCGCACCGACGAGCAACTCATGGAGCGCCTCTTCGAGATCGAAGTGCCCGAAATCCACGACGGCATCGTCGAACTCAAGAAAATCGTGCGCGAGCCGGGCAACCGCGCGAAGGTGACGGTTGTGAGTCATGACGAGCGCGTCGATCCGGTGGGCGCGTGCGTCGGTATGAAGGGCGTGCGCATCCACGCTGTCGTGCGCGAGCTGGACAATGAGAACATCGACGTGCTTCCGCACGCCGACGACCCGCGCGATCTGATCAGCCGCGCGCTCTCGCCTGCCAACCCGATCAACGTCGAAATCAAAGACGACCTCGACCCCCCCCGCGCCACCGTCGTCGTGCCCGAAGACGAAGTGAGCCGGGCCATCGGGAGCGGCGGCATCAACATCCGCCTCGCCTCGCGCCTCGCCGAGTATGAGATCGACGTGTATCGCGACATCGCCGCCGACGAGGAGGACGTGGAGATCGAGGAGTTCGCCGATGCGCTTCCCATGTCGATCATCGACCGTCTCCAGGAAATCGGCTGCGACACCGCGAAGGCCGTCATGGAGCTTTCCCTTGACGAGCTGGAACGCCGTACGGGCTTCGACAGTGAGGTAGCCGAGGGCGTGATGATTGTGATCGAGGCCGAGTTTGAGGAGCCGGAAGAGTTCGAGGGCCTGGAGATGGCCGAGATCGAGGAGGAGGAAGAAGTTGCGCCGGAAGGCAGCGGCGAAGAGGCCGAAACAGCACCCGTGCAACCGGAGGGCGAGACGGACGTTGAAGAAGCCTCCACCGAGACGGAAGTGACCTCCGAGGAAGAAGAGCCGACTGGGGAAGACGCCGCGCCGGTCGAAGACGCCGAGGCGCCCGACCGCGCGCAGGAGACGGCTCCCGCTGCCGCTACCGACGAGCCGGACGCTGAAGAAACGACGCCTGCTTCCGCCGAGGAAGGAGAGCCGTCGTCGGAGGAGAAGGCCGTCTGACCACGTGAGACCACCGCGCGCCGCGCGGCCCCTGTTGACGACTGAGGAGCGAGCATCATTTAACTACTTTATGCCGAAAACGAAAGAAAAACAATCATTCGAGCCGATTCGGCTCTTCAAGGTTCAGCGCAAGCTGAACATTTCCAGAAGCCGGGCCGAAGAGTTCTTGCGCGAAAGCTACGAGAGTGCCCTTCGCGGGTCGGGGCCGAATGCCAAAATTATCGACCAGGACGCCTACTACGACCTGCTGGAGGAGTACGCTGAAGATCAGCGTATTCGCGCCCGTGTCAGCGAGCTGCGCGAGAAAGAGGAAGAAGAGGAGCAAGAGGAAGAGCAGGAGGCTCCCGCCGCCGCCGAGGACGGTGAGGCCGCTCCCGCTGCTGCCGAGGAGACGGCGGAGCCGGACGCGGCGCAATCCGCCGAGGCGGAGGAGGATGAAGAAGAAGCTGCTCCGCCCGCCCCTGAGGGCGAAGAGCAGGCGGCAGCATCCGCCGCAGAGGAAGAAACCGAAGCGGTTTCCGATGAGCCGCAGCTCGAAAAAGCCGACGAGGCCGACGCCGGGAGCGAAGCGCCCCCGCAGGATCCCGATGAGGCCGTCAAGGAGCAACTCGAAGGGGCGCTCGGCGACGAGGAGCAGGCTGCCGAGGCGGAGGACGAAGCCGCGACCCCGCCGGAGGCGAGGCTCACGACGACCGACTGGAGTGGCGTGTCACAGCCGAGCATACCTTTCGTTAGGCTTCGACGCGCTTGAAACTTCGCGCGGCTGTCGCGGTAGTATTCAAATAAGGGGTCGTCGTTCGGTCAAAACCCGTGCTGGGTGGGACTGAAAGGGGCCGTCATCGGCGGCTTCGCC
>PXTQ01000105.1:0-852 GCA_003022505.1 Bacteroidetes bacterium QS_8_64_10
ATCCGCGAGCGGCTGGACTTCATGCTGAACGTAGGCGTCGGCTACCTCACGCTCGACCGCCCGGCGCGCACCCTGTCGGGCGGGGAGAGCCAGCGCATCCGCCTCGCCACGCAGATCGGCACGCAGCTGACGGGCGTGCTTTATGTTTTGGACGAGCCGTCCATCGGCCTGCACCCGCGCGATCACCGGCGTTTGATCGGCTCGCTCAAGGACCTGCGCGATCTCGGCAACTCGGTGCTCGTCGTCGAGCACGACCGCGAGATGATCGAGGCGGCGGATCACGTCGTCGATCTCGGTCCGGGGGCGGGGGCGGAGGGCGGTCACCTGATCGCGGCGGGCGAGCCGTCGGAGCTGCCGATGCGCGCCAACGGGCACGAGAGCCTGACCGCCAGGTATCTGCTCGGCGACAAGACGATAGACGTGCCCGACGAGCGGCGCGACGGCAGCGGCGAGAGCCTGACGCTGCGCGGCGCGACGGGGCACAACCTGAAGGGCGAGGCCGTCGAGTTTCCGCTCGGTACTTTTATCTGTGTCACCGGCGTCAGCGGCTCCGGCAAATCGACGCTCGTGAGCCAGACGCTGTATCCGATTCTCGCGCGCGACCTCCAGCGCGCCAAGACGGTGCCGCTTTCGTACGACAAGATCGAGGGCATCGAGCACGTCGACAAGGTGATCGAGATCGACCAGCAGCCCATCGGCCGCACGCCGCGCTCCAATCCGGCGACCTACACGAAGGTCTTCGACTATATTAGAAACCTGTATGCTGAACTGCCCGAAGCCAAGATCCGGGGCTACGACAAGGGCCGCTTTTCGTTCAACACGAAGGGCGGGCGCTGCGAGGATTGCAACGGC
>PXTQ01000105.1:946-12737 GCA_003022505.1 Bacteroidetes bacterium QS_8_64_10
CATCGCCGACGTGCTGGACATGACAGTAGCCGAGGCGCTGGAGCACTTCGAGAACGTGCCGCGCATCGAGCGCACGCTCAAGACGCTCGCCGATGTGGGCCTCGGCTACATCACGCTGGGGCAGCAGTCCACCACCGTCAGCGGCGGCGAGGCGCAGCGCATCAAGCTCTCAAAAGAACTCTCGCGCCCCGGCACCGGCGATACGGTGTATATTCTGGACGAGCCGACGACGGGCATGCACTTCGAAGACATCCGGCATCTGCTGAACGTGCTGCACCGGCTCGTGGAAAACGGCAACACAGTGATCGTCATCGAGCACAACATGGACGTGGTGAAGCGCGCCGATCATATCATCGATCTCGGCGCGGAGGGCGGCGCGGAGGGCGGGCGCGTCATGGCGACCGGCACGCCGGAGGCCGTCGCCGAGGCGGGCACCGACACGAGCGGTTTCCTTAGCGAGGAACTGGAGCGCACGGCGCAGGCCGTAACGGCCTCGAACGGACAGGCGCGAGCAGCGTAGCAGCAGCGAGGCCTCCGCAAAAATGACCGCGAGGAGCCTGTGCGCTCCCGGCGCGCCGCGACCAACGGCCAGGCGCGGGCGGCGCAACGTCTCTACGGGTGTTTTCGGCGTGCTACGTCGCTCTCTACTAATTTCCAGAGATATTCCCTCTCGTCATGAACCCAGACGACCTTAAAGACCACCTGCTGCACCAGTTCCGTTACAACCGGCACGCTAACGAGCAAATCCTCGAAGCGCTCGCAACGCACGACACGGAGGACCTTCCGGAACGTGCGCTGGAGTTGATGGGCCACCTGTTGCGCGCGCAAGACGTGTGGCTGGGCCGTGTTCGGGGCGAAACGGACCTGCCCGCCATCTGGGGCGACGACACGCTGGCGGAGTGCCGCGAGCGCGCTGAGGCGAGCGCCGAGGCGTGGCGCAAGTTTCTGGAGGCGTGCCCGGCGGAGGACCTCACCCGGACCGTCCGCTACGAAAACTCGAAGGGCAAGCCCTTCGAGAACGAACTGCGCGAGATCTGCGGTCACGTCGTGGACCATTCCACGCACCACCGGGCGCAGATCGCCATGCTCATCCGTCAGGCCGGCGGCGAGCCGCCCGTCACGGGTTACATCTTCTGGGCGCGCTCCAATGCGGTTTCAGCGGATAAATGAGCAATCCGCTCTCGGCTCAGCCTGGCGACTCAGCATCTTACCAACACACGACAGGGCCACCGCCAGGCGTTGGAAAAATGAGAGGGGGCGCACTCGGCGGCCATGAGCGGATAGATGCCAACGTGCACGTCTACCGCCGGTTGCGGGCCGTAGGTCGGCTACGGGCAGGCGAGTTACACGCACAACAGTTTTTTTGCTCATAGCCGAACTTATCCGTTGATTGCCCGTTGCAGTCTTTTAAGCATCACCTTGTGCATCAGCAAACAGCGACTCTGGTATAGTCGATACGATTGTACGGGCGGCGCTCGGCGCTGATCGATTTTCAACAAACAGCATAGCAAAGAAGCATCATGGCACGTGGAAAAGTAAAATGGTACGACTCTGAAAAGGGCTACGGATTCATCGAGCAAGAAGAGGGGGAGGACGACGTGTTCGTTCATTACAGCGCCGTGGATGCTCTCGGTTACAAAGAGGAGTTGAAAGAGGGCGAAGAAGTGGAGTTCACGATTGAGGAAGGCCCGAAGGGCTTGAAGGCCGTGGATGTAGAGCGCGCGGGCAGTTCGCTCGTTTGAGCGAAACGATCTGCGCGTGCAGTAGCAACAAGCTCTCTTCGGCGGCGCAAGCAAGCGTGCTTTCGGTATGCCTGCTGACGCCGACCGGGAGATGCGCGATCTGCTGAAGACGGCCTCGGCCCAGCGTGCCAGGCCGTTCGAGGTGGAGGGCGTCCGGCTTGCGCCGGAGCGCATTACGGAGTTGCTACGCCCGCACATGACGGCGGCCCGTTTCGCTCGCATCGACGAGGTGGTGCGCGGTCGCACCTACGCCCTCGCCACCGTCGTGGAGGGGCTGGTCAACACCGGCAACGTCAGCGCTGTCATGCGCTCGGCGGAGGCGCTGGGGAGCCAGCGTTTTCACATTGTGGAGGGCGAAAACAACCGCTATAAGCATTCGCAGCGCACCAGTCAGGGCGCTGAGAAGTGGCTGGACGTGTGGCGATGGCCCGCGCCCGCCGCCTGCGCCGCCCGCCTGCGCGATCACGACTACCGCGTCGTGGCCGCCTGCCCCTCTGAGGACGCCGTGCCCATCGGCGAGATCGACTTCTCCCGGCGCACGGCCCTTGTCGTGGGCAACGAGGCCGAGGGCATCTCCGAAGCTATGCGCGCAGAGGCGGATCGCTGCTGCGTCATTCCCACACCGGGCTTCACGGAGAGCTTCAACGTCTCGGTGGCGGCGGCGGTAGCGCTCTATCACGCGCGGCAGGATCGCCTTCGCCGGCAGGGAGAGCACGCCGACCTGTCCGAGAGCGAGCAGGCGGCCCTTCGCGCCCGCTTCTGCATGAGAAGCGTGGGCCGGGCCGATGAGATCCTGCGCCGCGCCGTGCGATAGGGTTCCGGGTTGGGGGGTTGCAGTTCGCAGTCTCAGGTTTGGGGGCGAGTTTTGGAGACGATGCGATTCATAATCCTCTTTTCCCTTCGCGCTCTCAGCGCACTTTGCGGTACAACCTTTTCGGCTCGCCGCGATGGCCGACGCGATGAAAGAATGCCCGTCCTGCGCCCTCGACTACGATGCCGAGGCGCACCCGGACGTGTGCCCGTATTGCGGCTACGAGTTTCCCCGGCAGAATCCGCGCCTCGTGTGGTACGCCGCGCTGTTTCTGTTGCTCATGCTCATCTGGCTCTTTTGGTGAGAACGTGACGCAGGGAAGCACGAAAGAACGCGAAAAGGATGGATGAGCGAAGCCCAATCCAAAATACCCAATCCCCAATCCAAAATGGATTGCTGGGGGACCTGTCTGCTGAGGCATTTCTGGAGGAGTACTGGCAGCAAAAGCCGCTTTTCCTGAAAGATGCGCTGCCCGACTTTCGCTCGCCGCTCGCGCCGGAAGAGCTGGCGGGGTTGGCCTGCGAGGACGGCGTCACGGCGCGCCTCATCCTGGAGGAAGGCGGCGCGCGTCCCTGGGAGGTGCGCCACAGCCCGTTCGTCGAAGAAGACTTCCTGGAATTGCCGGAAACGCACTGGACGCTCCTCGTGCAGGAGGTGGATCGGCTCGTCCCGGGCGCGGCGCGGCTGCTGGACGAGGTCGCGTTCTTGCCGAACTGGCGCCTCGACGACGTGATGGTGAGCTACGCGCCCGACCGGGGCACCGTGGGGCCGCACCTCGACAGCTACGACGTGTTTCTGGTGCAGGGCCTGGGGCGCCGCCGCTGGCAGATCGGCGACGCGCCGCTCGAAGGCGACGCAAGCTACGTGGAGGGCCTGGACGTGCGCCTCCTCGACGACTTCGAGCCGGACGACGAGTTCGTCGCGGAGCCGGGTGACGTGCTCTACCTGCCGCCGCGCGTGCCGCACTACGGCGTGGCGCTGGAGGACTGCATGACCTACTCGGTCGGCTTTCTCGCGCCTACGCCGCAGGACCTCGCCGCCGGTTTTCTCGAACACGTGGCCTCGCAGACCGGCGACGGCGCGCGCTACCGCGACGCCGGGCGCTCTCCTGCCGATCCGCCGGGCCTCGTGCCCGAAGCCGACCGCGCTCGCCTCCGCGCCATGTTGCGCGAGGCGCTCGACGATGACGCGGCGCTCAACCGCTGGCTGGGCGCTCACCTCACGCGGCCCCGGCGCGGTTCCAATCCCGCCCCGGCCACACCGTACTCCGCCGAGCAGGTGCGCCGCCTCCTCGAAGACGGCGCGGAGCTGCACCGGAGCACGCGCGGCGATTTTGCTTTTGTGGAGCGCGACGAGAGCACCGTTCTCTTTGCGGCGGGCACGAAGCCGCTCACGACGCAAGTGCTCGACCTCGGCAACGAGCACCTGATGAAGCTGCTGGCGCAGTTGCTGAATGACGGAGCGCTCTGGATCGAGCCGACAGGATGAGTCCGTTTCGCACGTCCACGCCTATGAGCGATGCTTTCCAGACGGATGACGATACGGAGACGGCACCGCTCGTGCGCGTGCGCGACCTGCGTAAAATCTATGCGGAAGGCGACCGCGACCACCTCGTGCTCGACGAGTTGGACCTCACCGTGGAACGCGGCGAGCTGGTGGTGATTCTGGGCCGCAGCGGTTCCGGCAAGAGCACGCTGCTGAACCTGGTCGGTGGGATCGACCGGCCCACGGACGGCGAGGTCGTAATCGGGGGCGAACACCTCTCCGAGGAGTCCGAGACGGAACGCACGCTGTTTCGCCGGCGGCGCATTGGCTTCATTTTTCAGGCCTTCAACCTGATTCCGACGCTCACCGCCGCGGAGAACGTGCGGCTGCCGCTGGAACTGGCGGGCCGCGCCTCCGAGGCTGAACGCCGCGCCGCCGAGCTGCTGGAAGCCGTCGGGCTGGGCGGACGCGGCGACAGCTTCCCGGACCGGCTGTCGGGCGGGGAGCAGCAGCGCGTGGCCGTGGCACGCGCCCTCGCCCACGATCCGCTGCTCATCCTGGCCGACGCCTCGACCTGCTGGAGCGCGCCGACCGCGTCTTGCGGATGCACGGCGGCGCGCTGAAGCCGGCAGGCGATGAGCGCGAGAGCACGGGCGAACGGGAGCAAGCGGGCAGGACGAAAACCGGCAGCGAGGTGTCTTCCCGGTGAACATTTCAGTCTGGACCAAGAATCAGACTCGGCACACAGGAACGGCGGCTTCGGCGGGAGGGTAGAAACCGACCCGGCTTTCTCCTCACGTCTCGCCCGTCATGGAACCCTCCACCGCTCTGCCCGCCTCGCTCTCCGATACCTCGTGCGGCGTCGTCTCGGTCCTTCCGCTGCTCTACGTGGCCTGGGCCGACGGCGTGCTCGCGCCCTCGCAGCTCGATGAGATCCGCGCGCAAATCGAGGCGCAGTCCTGGCTCTCCGACGCCGACAAACGGACGCTTGCCGGCTGGCTCGACCCGGCGGATCCGCCCACACCGGCGGAGCACGAGTGCTGGCGACGGGCGATCCGCACGGCGGCGGGACACGTGCCCGACGGCAAACGCCACTCGCTGCCCGACCTGGGCGCGGCGCTCGCCCGCGTGGCCGGTGCGGGAGCCGAAGACGACAGCGATGAGGACGGCTTCTCGACGCCCGAAGCGCGCGAGGCGCTGGCCGAGATGGAGCAAGCCCTCGGCGTCGTCACGCCCGAAGCTATGCGCGAACTGATAGCGGAGCGTCCGCGTCCCGGCGACGGCGAAGCCGGCGAGGCCCGCGCGGAGCGCGCCGTTCCCGTCGAGGCGATGACCGCGCTCCTGGACGCCCCGCACGGCGAGCTGCGCCGCAAGATCCGCACGCTCCTGCGCGACCCGGCGTTCGCATATCCGAGCGAAGACTTCTCGACCGCCGAATACCGCGACTGGGTGCTCGACAAGTGCCGCCTTTTGGCCGAGCAGGGCCTCGGCGCGCTTGCATACCCGGAGGAGCACGGCGGCAGCGACGACCTTGCTGGACCTCTCCGTCGTCGTCAAGTTCGGCGTGCAGTTCGGCCTGTTCGGCGGGAGCATCCAGCAGCTCGGCACCGAAAAGCATCACGCCGAGTACCTGCCGCAGGTCGGCTCGCTGGAACTGCCGGGCTGCTTTGCGATGAGCGAGCTGGGCCACGGCTCAAATGTGCGCGAACTGGAGACGACTGCCACCTACGACGCCGACTCCGGGCAGTTCGTCATCGAAACGCCCCGCGAGGCCGCCCGCAAAGAGTGGATTGGCAATGCCGCGCGCCACGGGCGGATGGCGACGGTCTTCGCGCGGCTTCGCGTGCCCGATAAAAACGGCGTCTTGCAGGAGCACGGTGTCCACGCTTTTCTCGTGCCGCTCCGTGACGACGACGGCGACGTGCTCGGTGGCGTGCGCATCGAAGACAACGGGCGCAAGATGGGTCTCAACGGCGTGGATAACGGTCGGGTCTGGTTCGACGACGTGCGCATCCCGCGCGAGAACCTGCTGGATCGCTTCGCGCAGGTGAGCGACGAGGGCGAATACACCAGCCCCATTCCGTCGAGCGGCAAGCGCTTCTTTACGATGCTCTCGACGCTGGTGGGCGGGCGCATCTCGGTGGCCGCCGCCGGGCTGAGCGCAGCCAAGAGCGCGCTGACGATTGCCGTGCGCTACGGCGCTCGAAGGCGTCAGTTCGGCCCGAAGGACGCCCCGGAGCGGCCCATCCTGGATTACCGCACCCACCAGCGTCGCCTGTTTCCCCTCCTGGCCGAGGCGTACGCGCTCGACTTTGCCGTCAGCGACGTGGCTGCGCGCTTCGCCGGGCGGCAGGCTGCGGACGACGATCTGCGACAGGTGGAGGGCGAGGCCGCCGCGCTCAAGGCGCTCAGCACCTGGAACGCGACGACCACGGTCCAGACCGCGCGCGAGTGTTGCGGCGGGCAGGGCTATCTGTCAGCGAATCGCCTCCCGCAGCTTAAAGCCGACACCGACGTCTTCACGACCTTCGAGGGCGACAACACCGTGCTGATGCTCCAGGTGGCGAAGGGGCTGCTGTCGGAGTTTCAGCAGGAGCTTCAGGACATGAACTTCTTCGGCCTAGCGCGCTTTATCGCCGAGGCCGCCGCCCGGCGCGTCACGGAACGCAACCCGCTGCACGGGCGCGACACGTCGTCGGAGCACCTGCGCGACGCCGGTTTTCAGCAGGACGCCTTTGCCTTCCGCGAGCGTGCGCTCTTGCAATCCGTGGCGCGACGCATGAAACAGCGCCTCGACGACGGAATGGACTCCTTCGAGGCGTTCATCGAGTGCCAGGATCATCTGCTTTCGCTGGCGAAGGCGCACGCCGAGCGCCTCACGCTGGAGGCGTTTGCGGACGGGGTGGAAGCGTGCGACGACGAGGAACTGCGCCCGGTGCTGGCCAAACTGCGGAACCTGTACGCGCTCGCGCGAATGGAGGAGGGCGTCGGCTGGTTTCAGGAGAAGCACTACGTGGAGAGCGGGCAGGCGCACGCCATCCGCCGCGAGGTGAACGCGCTCTGTGCCGAGCTGCGTCCGCTCGCCGTCGACCTCGTGGACGCCTTCGCCATCCCCGACGAGGCCCTCGCTGCCCCGATTGCCACCTGAGAGCGGGGGCACGGGGGTGTGGGAGAGAGGGCGAAGATAAGAGCGCCCCCTCGCTCCCGCTCTGCCACACTCACTCAAACAGCGAAGCGTACTCGCCGTAGCCTCTTTCCTCCAGCTTGCCGGCGGGAATGAAATCCAGCGCGGCGGAGTTGATGCAGTAGCGCAGGTCCGTCGGCACCTCAGGCTTCCGCGACCAATCGAAGACGTGACCGAGGTGCGAGTCGGCGTAGCGGCTGCGCACCTCCGTGCGCGTCATGCCGCTCGCCGCTTACCACGTCCACGTAGATGCCGGCGCGCTTGTTGTCGTAGTACTTGTTCTGATAGGCCGGCTCCGTGCCGTCCCGCTGCGTCACCTCAAACTGTATGGGCGTGAGGCGTTTCTTGAGCGCGTCGCGGGACGGTTTCTCGTAGTCGCTCCAGTCGTCAGGGGGGCTGCCGCCGCCGCTCACAGCGAGCGCCGCTTTCTGCACCGAGGCGGCGGTAGCCTGCTCACCACCCATACGCGAGCGCTCGTCCGCCTCCGCCGACGTGTTCTTGCCGTCGTTCTCGCCCCACGTCTTGCGCAGGAACGGGCCACGCCCCGACGCCTCGTAGTATTCTTTGTAACGCTCTGGGTGCGTCTTGTAGAAATCCTGGTGATAGTCCTCGCTCGCCGCGTAGAACGTGTCGAGCGGCTTGATGGGCACGACGATGGATTCCTCGAACGGGCCGCTCTGGGCCAGCTCTTTTTTGGACTGCCTGGCGAGGCGCTTCTGTGCCCGCCCGCGTCCGTCGGATCGATGTTGCGCCAGTAGATGTCGAGCAGCCGCTCGTAGCCGATTACGTCTGGATCGTAGGCGACCTGCACGGTTTCGGTGTGATCCGTTCGGCCCGAAGCGACCGCGTCGTAGGACGGACTGGGCTTGGAGCCGCCCGCGAAGCCCGAAACGGCGGCCTTGACGCCTGACGCGGGCTGGAAGGCCGATTCCATGCACCAGAAACAGCCGCCCGCGAAGGTGGCTTTGGCGAGCGAGTCGGCTTTGAGCAGGGCGGCTTCATCGACTGCGGTGGCCTCGTCCTCGCTGGCGGCGGAGCGGTTCATGCTGCAGGCGGCGGCAATTACGAGCAGCAGCGGGACGAGCGTGGCGGTGAGAGACTGGCGGAGGGTCAACATGGCAGCGCGTTCGGGTTATGAGCGGAGTCGCGTTCGGCGTATAGATGCGGCGAGCAGCCGCGTTCTTACCTGATCGCGAAGATCGTTCCGAGGTGCGTTCGCGTCAGTAAAAACCGTGTTTATCTATCAAACTCGTGACGCGCCGCAAGCAGGCCCTGCTCCCGGAAATCTCTCATTCCATCTCGTCCATTTCGTGCAGTGCCTCGCGGAAGAGCACGTTCAGGTGCTCGGCGGGCGGTTTCTCTCGCTGATGCGTGAAACGAGCGTCCTCCCACCGGTCCCGTTCCGCCTCGATGAAGTCGCTGATCGGCGCGATGCGCGGCCCGCGGTCCAACTCGCGGCCCGCTCGCTTCTCGGCGACGAGGTCACGGATTGCCGTTCGCACGGTCTCATTGCGAAGCAGCTTCAGCGTTTTGCGCAGATCCCATCCGCTAAAGCCAAGTTCGTGCTCGATGGGACGCTCGATCACGTCGCGCTTGCGTTTCAGGTCGATGGTACCAGTCTTGCGGATGAGCGTAGATGAAACACGTCGTAATCGCTGTCGGCGGAGGGAAAGTCCCAGGCGCGACCCCCCGACTCGCAGGCGTAAAGGATGCAAACCTGCTCTTCGGCCTCGATCTCGCGGAGGCCGCGTTCGATGGCTCGCCGCGTGCTGTCGGAAACAACGGGTTCTTCGCTCGACATGCGACAGAAGCTCATTTGACTTGGGCAGCTATCTTTTATTTTAACTTGCAGACTACCCGGACGGATCCACGCCGCCGCTTTTCCGTCCCACTCGTCCCCACGCCCCGAACGCACCCAACCCTATTGCAGCCTCAGTCGGTAATTTGGAGGTTGAATGCCGATGCATATCCTTTAAACGGAGACCAGTCCAACCGTGATCATGGGGGCGCGGGAGAGCGGGAGTGGACCGAGCGTGCCCATCGTCCGCTCTCCCTTTCTTGCCCGAAGTTAGCGTTTTCGTGTTTGCTCGCCTCATCGTTTTCGTTCAATTCACCCCTTGAAGCTGCCTTATGCGCACCGCAACGCGCCTGCTCCTTCCCGTTTTGATCGCCCTACGACGTCACCTTCTACGACCTCAACCTGGCGATTCATCCCGGCGAGGAGCGCATCGCGGGGTCGCTTACCGCCCGCGCCGACGTCGTGCACCCGACGAGCTGGTTCGTGCAGGACCTGGACGAGCGCCTCAGCGTCGAGAGCGTCGCGCTTCTCACGGATGGGGGCGCGAAGGCGCTTCCGTTCGAGCGGCGTGGCGGACAAATCTGGACGGACCTGGAGCGCACGCGCCAGCCCGGCGAGCGCCTTACCGTGCGCGTCCGCTACGGCGGCACGCCCCGCGAAGCGCCGCGCCCGCCCTGGGACGGCGGCTTCACCTGGACCGAGACGCCCGGCGGCGAGCCGTGGATCGCCTCTTCCGTACAGGTCAACGGCGCGGACCTATGGTGGCCCACGAAAGACCATCCGTCCGACGAGCCGGACTCGATGGCGCTCTCGTTTACGGTGCCGCGCCCGCTCGTGGCCGCCTCCAACGGGCGGCTGCGTCGCGTCGAAGACAACGGTGAGGCCCGCACCTACCACTGGTTCGTCTCCACGCCCATCAACAACTACGGCGTGGCCCTGAACGTCGCCCCGTATCGCACCGTCGACACGACCTACGCGAGCACGAGCGGCACGGACATTCCCGTCACGTTCTGGGTCGTGCCCGCCCACTACCAGCAGGCTGAGAAGCGCCTCCCGCAGTTCCTCGACCACCTGCGCTTTTACGAAGAGACGCTGGGGCCGTATCCGTTCCGTGCCGACAAGTACGGCATCGCCGAGACGCCGCACCTGGGCATGGAGCATCAGACGATCATCGCCTACGGCAGTGACTTCTCGAACAACGAGTTCGGCTTCGATTACCTGCATCACCACGAACTGGGCCACGAGTGGTGGGGCAACCTGGTGACGGCGGCGGACTGGAGCGACTTCTGGCTGCACGAGGGGTTTTGCACCTACATGCAGGCGCTCTATGCGGAGGAGCTTGGTGGCCGCGAGGCGTATCACAGTTACCTGCAAGGCTCGCGCGGCGGCATCAACAACGAGCAGCCTGTAGCTCCGCGCGGCTCGCGCTCGACGCTTGAGATGTACTACCTGCCGTCCGGCGAGGGCGACGGCGACATTTACAGCAAGGGCGCGTGGATCCTGCACTCGCTCCGCCACCTCGTGGGCGACGAGGCGTTCTTTGAGGCGCTGCGCCGAATGGCCAACCCGCGCCCAGAGTTGCGCCGCGCCACGGACGGCAGGCAGTGTCGCTTCGCCACCACGGACGACTTCCTGCGCATCGCGGAGGCGGCGTCGGGGCGAGAGTTGGACTGGTTCTTCGAGGTGTACCTGCGGCAGCCCGCGCTCCCTCGCCTCGTCACAGAACGGAGTGGCGACGAGCTACGGCTCCGCTGGGACGCGCCGGAAGAGTTGTCGTTTCCGATGCCGGTGCCGGTGCGCGTGGGCGGAGAGACGCGCCGCGTAAAGATGAAAGGCGGCGAGGGGCGTCTCGCACTTCCCAACGCCGACGCGGAGGTGCAGGTCGATCGGAAGAACTGGATCCTGAAGGCGAACGGAGGATAGGGGAAGACAAGAAGAGGCTACTGGCAGATGCAGGGAAGGCTAATATTCTGAACGCGAGAATGCTTGAAGGTGCGCTCCGTTTTACTTTTGTTCGGGAAAGAGTCTTGCAGGAGCACTACTCGTCATCGTATCCCTGAAGAATCCAAATCGATTTATGCAACAGGCAGGCATCGGACGCGGCTTCGTAGGCGGCTTCATCGGAGCGCTCATCTTGGCGTTTATCATGCTCGTCATGCAGGGCACCGGCATGGGAGCGCCCATGTTTGTGGGAGCCTATGAGGCAACGCTGGGGTCAGCGGGCGGCCCGGTGGCGACGTGGATCATGGGCGCTGTGCTGTTTGCCATAAGCGGCGGGCTGTGGGGCGCGCTCTACGGCGTTTTTGTGCGCGAGTCGTCCACCACGAAAGGCATGATCTTCGGCTTCCTGCCCGCCCTCTGGCTGTGGCTGGTCGTCGCGCCCTTCATTCTGGACAAGCCGATCTTCTTTGGCTTTCAGCCGCCGAAGCTCCTGCTCCCGCTCGTCTTCAACGTCGTCATCTGGGGCGGCTTCCTGGGCTGGTACTGCCAGGGATCCGATCTGGCCGCCCCCTCGTTTCGATAGCCTTTTTCGCTCGCCTTCATCGAAAAGACCCGATGATAGACGTGCGACGTGCTGACCTTCACGCAACTCGCCATACTGGACTGTCAAGCGTCAAACGCGGTGTAGAAAAGGTGCGACGCACTTCGTGAGGGCACGTCGCATCAGTTGTGAAGGCTCGTTTCGAGAAAAAGTCCGTCGCACCCTTGCCACTTGTTTACCCATCAAATCACACTTGACACGACAATATGCTATTGAGTGGAGCGCGCGG
>PXTQ01000106.1:0-24078 GCA_003022505.1 Bacteroidetes bacterium QS_8_64_10
GCCCGAGCCGGTGAGCGTGCACGTAGATACTTACGACACGGGTGAGTTGCCGGACGGCGAGCTGGGCCGCCTCGTGGCTGACGTTTTCGATTTGCGCCCGGCGGCGATCATCGAGCGGCTGGATCTCTTGCAGCCGAAGTACTACCCGACGGCGAAATACGGCCACTTCGGGCGCGGGGAGTTCGCCTGGGAGCAGCTCGATCACGTCGAGGCACTCAAGAGCGGGGCGGAGGCGCTCCGGCAACCGACGGCGGCGTGAGGGGTTCGGGTTAGCAGGTTGGCAAGCTCATTGAGAGATAAGAAACTTGCTAACCTGAAACCTGCCAACCGTGACGTTGCGGAACGACAGCGTGCTAAAGCTGTTGGGCTAATTCGACCTCCTCGCCCCAGGCCTTGCGCACGTTGCGGGGAAGTGTAGAGGGCATCACGTTACGGTTCGATGAAACGTTTACCACTTGCACGCTACACGCAGCACAGAGAGCGAGTCCATCGCTCCCTGATCCTACCTCTCCAATCCTTTATAACGCCGTTTTTAAACCAAATGACGAAAAAAGCAACGTTTACGACGCTTCTCATACTCACTCTTCTCACCCTGACCGCTTGCGATTCGAACGGCGGCGAATCCGGCAACACCACCGTCCAGCAAGACCAGCAAAACATCGAGGCTTCGCTCGATGCGCTCCTCGACGCGGCGCGCGACATGGAGGAAGGCTCGCTCTCGCAGTTCGTGAAGACGTTCGCCGGAGCCAACGAAGGTAACTATCAGAACGAAGACTGGGCCGAGAACATGATCGACGAACTCGACCCGCTGGTCGCGGTCGACGACGAAGACCGCCTTGCCTTTGACGACAACCAGGGGCGGTACGCCTGGAACGCCTCGGCCGAAGCGTGGGAGCAAACCGGCAATTCCGGTGACTTCGTGCTGGAATTCCCGACCTCGCCGTCGGAGAGCGTCAACGACGCCACCTTGACGGTGACGAGCTACGAGGATCAGCGCGTGGTCTTTGCCGACGACGGGGAGTTTGAGGACGCCGATGAGGTGTGGCTGCCCACCAGCGCCGAGGCCGAGATGACGGTCGGGGGCGAGCGCGCCGGCGGCGTCACGCTGAACGAGGCGCAGTACGCGACCGGCGATTTCGGTATCCCCACGAGCGTGGACCTGCAAATCGAGACAGCTCCGTTCACGCATCAGATCCAGTGGACGCGCAACGAGCCGACGGACTTCGACCTGAACGTCACGCTGCAAAACGGCGGCGAGCAGGTCCTCAATCTTACGGCCAACGCCGGGATCGCCGACGACGACTATGCCGACTTCGAGCTGGAGGAGGACCTGGAGAGCCTTTCCGGGACGCTCAGCTTCGGCGGCGGGATGCGCATCGAGTTCGACGGCACGCTGGGGCGGCTCCTGCAGCTCGACGACCCCAGCCCGGCGCAGATCAACGAGGCGCTCAACGCCGTGCTGTTCTACAACGACCAGCGCATCGGCGAGCTGGAATACCGCGAGCGGCGAGAAGCCGCGAGCGAAGACGAGACCGCGCAGGAAGAGGGCGTCTACATCGTCTACAAAGACGACACCTCCGAGAACGCCGCTCGCTACTACGAGGACTTCGCGGAGAGCCTGGAGCTGATCGTCTTCGACTACACGGGTGATTTCGTGGACTTCGAATGAGGCAAGCTCGCGGCTGATGCGCCTTTCCGTACGCAACACTGACAGTCAGACCTTTTTCATCCGTCCAAACGAGGTACGACGTTATGGCGAACCGACAGTTACTCCACGAAACCCGCGCGTTTCAGTTTTTGCTTGCCGCGCTGGCGTTCGCGTTGCTCCTGCCGGTTGCCAGTGCGCAGGCGCAGGACAATTCGTTTTCGTTCAATAGGCACCTGTGGGACAGAGCAAGGTAACTATGAGTTCGAAACCTACATCCGAGTGTATGCTCCCCCTATTGAGCACAATCAAGAAATAATTATTGCCCGGGTTCAATAGTCTGACAGGAGAGATTCCTGGCGAGGTGGCGGAGCTATCAAACATCAATATTCTACTCCTCGGTGATTGTAGAGTATACGAATCTGACCGAGTTGCAAAGTTTTGAATTGACAACTCGGAATTGTGCGAACCGTCCGTCTCGGACTTTCAAAACTGGCTTAATGGACTCGAAAACTTCGAAAGCACCGGGACGGTGTGTTCTACGAGCGACACCGTCGCCGTGAATCCGCAGCAGACGGGCTTACTCGTCCTGCAAACATCTGACGCGACGGTCCACCTCACAAAAATACGGATCCCGACGGCGGTGAAATTCAATTCGCCCGCCGCGATACGACTCCTCCGAACGGCACCTTCACGGACGGCTCCGCCACTGCGCCGGATGGCAGTACCGTCAAGCCCACTACGACCACCGATCGCTACTGGACCATTTCGAGCAACAGCCTCACTGGCGTCCGCTGGCGCGTGCAACTGAACACCGCTGGCATTGAGGGTATCAACGACCCCGGTAAGTTGCTGATTCTCAAACGCGAAGAGGGCACCTCGGAGTGGGCGCCCCTTGCTACGAGCCGCGACAGTAGTGGCGCGCTAATTAGCGGCACGTTATCTTCGTTCTCCGAGTTCACCGTTGGCGGTAACGCAGAGACGAACCCCCTGCCCGTCAAAGATAAGGGTGCAATGGCGGAAAAGGTGACGCTGCGCGGCAATACTCCTAATCCAGTGCGCCAGGGCACCACGATCCGCTACGCGCTGCCGCAGGCTGCGCGCGTTACGCTCACCGTCTACGACGTGCTGGGCCGTCAGATCGCAACGCTCGCAAGCGAGAAGAAGTCAGCGGGCCGTCACGCCGCCACCTTCGACGCGAGCGATTTGCCAGCGGGTGTTTATCTGTACCGCCTGCGCGCTGGCAGTTACGTTGAGACGCGGCGCATGGTCGTGGTGCGGTAGCTTACAGCGCGCCGCGACGGCGACCTGCTCCCGAAGACGCTCCCGCCGTTCGCTGGGCGCGTAGAAACCCGACGCGCTGCAAGTGAGTAACACCGAGCCGAGCTTCGCTTTGCCGTCGCCGCGTCTTCTCGCCATGCCGCTTACCTTTCCGAACAACGTTCGCAACGCCTGGGGCGAAGACGTCGCCGACGAGGTCGCCCGCCTGCTCGACGAGCACTTCGCGCAGCGCGCCGTCTCGCCGGACCAGTGGCGTGAGGTGCTCAGCCGCCTGGACGTGATCGACGAGCGCTTCGAGCGCATAGATGAGCGCTTCGAGCACGTAGACGAACGCTTCGAACAGATGAACGAGCGCATGGATGAGCGCTTCGAGCGCGTGAACGGTCGCCTGGATCGTGTGGAGAGCCGGCTGGACCAAATCGATGGGCGCTTCGACACCGTCCACACGGAGATGAACAAGCGCTTCGATGCGATGAACGGTCGCATGGACGACCGCTTCGATGCCTTCCAGGCGGAGATGAACAAGCGCTTCGATGCGATGAACACTCGCATGGATGACCGCTTCGACGCGATGGACGCGCGCATGGATGAGCGCTTCGATGCGATGAACGCCCGCATGGATGAGCGTTTCGACGCGATGGACGCGCGCATGGAGGAACGCTCGAAGCACATCGATGAAAAGCTCGGTCAGATGAACGACCGCATCGACCGGATGCACGAGGCCATGCGCGTGCAGACGCGCTGGACGGTAGGCACGATCGCGCTCTTCGGCACCATCGTGACGGTGCTGCTGGCCGTCGCGCAGTTCACCGGTGGATGATAGGCGCACCGCCGTCTCCGAGCGAAGCGCGCCGTCCCCTTCATCTCTCCGGCGCCTTGACGTTCGGTCGGGCGTGCCTCGCGTCGTGGACGGAAGCGCCGCTGCGGTCCGCGGTCTGCCGTCTGCAAGAATTCACACGGCGCGGTCGCGCCGGGCCTTGCGCTTCGGGCAACGCGGCGCTACGTTATGGATTGGCGATTTTTCGAGCCGGCGGCCACCCCTTATCTGGTTTCAGGTTTGCAGGTTGCAAGTTTGCAGGTTGCGAGGGTGCGCGCTGCTCAGACGCACCATCTTAAACCACCCATCCTGAGCCTGATCCGTCGTGAAGCACCTTCTGCGCGAACTTCGCGGCGCGCTCGATTTCCAGCAGGCGCTTGGCGGCCCGCTCGTACCGACGCCCCAACCTGACGACAACGCCTCGCCCCGCCGCTCCAGCGCGAAAACACCCAAACATTCGAACACTCAGACGCCGACGACGACATGCCCAACCAGGATCTCTTCGGCAACACGGTCAACCCCGCCGAGGACCCCTCGCGCCCGCCGCCGGAACGCATCATGGCGCTCGTGCCGGAGGACGCGCCCTACCGCGACATGGAGACGCTCGATGAGATCGCGGACTGGATGACCGACACCGTGCTCGTGCCCATCGACGAGGAGCGTGAGAATGCGGTGCTCGGTACCGGCGACCCCGACGCGGATCTCGTCATCATCGGCGAAGCGCCCGGCAAAAACGAAGACCAGCAGGGCGAGCCGTTCGTGGGACGCGCCGGCAAGCTGCTCGACAAGATCCTGGATGCGATCAACTTCGAGCGCTCGGACGTCTACATCACCAACATCCTCAAGAGCCGCCCGCCGCGCAACCGCGATCCGCTGGCCGCCGAGGTGGAGGCGCACGCGCCGGTGCTCTACAAGCAGCTCGCGCTCATCCAGCCGAAGCTGATCCTGTGCGTGGGCAAGACCGCCGGCAACACGATGCTGGACCGCCGCTCCTCCCTCGGCAACCTGCGCGACCAGTTTCACGACTTCTACGGCCTCCCGCTGATGGTGACGTACCATCCGGCGGCGCTCCTGCGTAACTCGCAGTGGAAGCGTCCCACGTGGGAAGACATGAAGCTGCTCCGCACCCGCTACGATGAGCTGACGAGCGCCTAGCGTGCTTTCGCGAGCGGAATGTTCAGCACGAGCCGATGCCGCTTTCTGCATAGGATCGTAAAACGTATTGCGTAAAACGTAAAAAGAGGCAGCTTTACGCAATACGCTTTACGTTTTATCCTCGGATTTACGCCGTAGCACCTCAACCACTTTTCTCCCTTACCCTTCATCTGAATCCAGACAATGGGAAACCAGGACGGGCCGCAGCGCCGCGACTTGCAGATTGACGACGCCTCGCAGCGGTACCCGCTGGAGAAGATGACGCGGCAGAGTAGCCGGCGCGCTAACATCCACGACCTGCGCGGAAAAAGCGGGCGCGTGCCGCCGCAGGCCAAAGATGTGGAAGAGTCGGTGCTCGGCTCCATGCTGATCGAGCGCGAGGCCATCCCGAAGGCCGTCACCGTCCTCCAGGCCGACGACTTCTACGTGCCCAAGCACCGCCCTTCTTGTCGGAGCTGACCAACACGGTCGCCTCCGCAGCCAACGTGGAGCACCACGCTCGGATTATTGCCGAGAAGTCGCTCCTGCGGCAGATGATCGAGACGATGACCGAGCTGGTCAGCGAGGCCTACGACCCCGGCGCGGACGCCTTCGAGCTGTTGGACACGGCGGAGGGGCGCATCTTCGAGATTTCCGAGAACCAGCTCCGCAAGGCCGGCACGTCCATGAAAGACGTGCTCAAAGAGACCTTCGAGAAGCTCCAGGATATCGACGAGCAGAGCGACGGCGTGACGGGCGTGCCGAGCGGCTTCCATCGCATCGACGACCTGACGGGCGGCTGGCAGGACTCGGATCTCGTGATCGTGGCCGCGCGCCCCTCGATGGGTAAGACCAGCTTTGCGCTCAGTTGCGCCCGCAATGCGGCGCTGCACCCGGAGGAGCAGACGCCGGTCGCCATCTTCAGCCTGGAGATGAGCAGCCAGCAGCTTGCGCAACGCCTGCTCACGAGCGAGGCGCGCGTGGACGTGCAACGCGCCCGCACGGGACGCCTCTCCGAGGACGACTGGCCCAAGCTCTCGCGCGCCGCCGGCAAGCTCTTCGAGGCCCCCATCTTTATCGACGACACGCCGGGCCTGAGCGTGCTGGAGCTGCGCGCCAAGTGCCGCCGCCTCAAGAGCGAGCACGACATCGGCATGGTGGTGGTGGATTACCTGCAGCTGATGCACGGCAAGAACCTGCGCAGCGGCGCGAACCGCGAGCAGGAGATCGCTCACATCTCGCGCTCGCTCAAAGGGCTGGCGAAGGAGCTTGAGGTGCCCGTGATCGCGCTCTCGCAGCTCTCGCGCGCCGTCGAAAACCGGGGCGGCGACAAGCGCCCCCAGCTCTCGGATCTGAGAGAGTCGGGCAGTATCGAGCAAGACGCAGATGTCGTCTGCTTTATCTACCGCGCCGAGCGCTACGGCATCACCGTAGACGACCACGGCAACTCCACCGAAGGCATCGCCGAGATCATCTTCGGCAAGCAGCGCAACGGGCCGGTGGGCACCGCCGAACTGGCGTTCGTGAAGCAGTACGCGCGCTTCGAGAACCTGACGACGTACTACGATGAGCCGGGCGATACGGGCGGCGGTGGCGGCGACTTGCCTCCGCCCGATGAAGCCGGCGGCGACATCAGCGCGCCCTCACCGCCTTCCGGCGACGCCCCCTTTTGAACTGCAAATTTCGAGTTGCGATTGTCGAATGATAATTCGCCACTCGACTCGGGAGGATTACAAGGCGGGTAAGCTGGACGACCTCATCGAGAAGGTTGATGAAGACATTGACGCAGGCCGGACGCAGCCGCTTTGTCAGCTGGTTCTGGATTGGCCCTCACGACGAGTACGAGCGCCTGATCGGGTAAATCGGCACTTCCTTTTCCGCCCCCGGCGACTCCGTGAACGCTACCGCCACCGACCGCGTCCTCGTCGCCGGCCTCCATCGCCCCCGCCTCCGCCGAAGGTGTAACGGAACGTCACGCGCACATCGCGCGAACTCGGCTCGCGGCTGTACCGGCGGAAGTACCGCTCGCTGCGGCGCTCTACCACCGAGCCGCGCGTGCCAAAGACGTCGCTGACGTGCACGTTGAGCTTGGCCCGGTTGGAGAACAGCTTCTTCTGGATCGCCGTGTTGGTGCGAGTGCGTGCGTCTCGTCGCCCGCCGGGAATGTCCATCGGCGAGCGGTAGTGCTGCGAGGCCTGTACCGTCACGCCCCAGCCCACCTCGGCGTTGAACGAGGCGCGCGTCCGAAATCCGATGGCGTCGCTCGACAGGGAGGACGACAGGTTGCTGCCGTCGGTGACTTGCTTGTAGGCGTTGAAGCTGGCGTTGCTCTTTAGCCACTCGTCCAGCGTCAGTGATCCCACCAACTCCGCGCCGTAGGAATCTTCCGTCGAGAAGTTTTCGAACGTCAGAATCGTCACGCCGTCTTCCGTCAACCGCTCGCTCCACGAAATTTCGTCTACCGTATAGCGGTAATAGGGCGAAAGCGAGATCGTATACTTGCTGCCGGGGCGCGTGTAGCCCAGCTCGAAGCTGTGCGTGTACTCCGGCGTCAGGCTCGGATTGCCCACGCGCCGGAACGTGGGGTCGTCGTAGCTGCCGAGCGGGTTGAGCTGCCACGTGGAGGGCCGTCGCACGCGCTTCGAGTAGCTGGCCTTGAAGGTGTTGCTCTTACCGATCTGATAGCTCAGGTGCACGCTTGGGAAGAAGCTGAAGTAATTGTTGTCGTAGCTTGTGCCCTGCGTCTCCTGATCGAAGCGCGTGATCGCGCTCTCGGCGCGCAGTCCCAGCTTCGCCCCGAAGTCGCCCAGTTCGCCTTCGAGCGTTGAGTAGAGGGAGTGCGTCTGCTCGGCGTACAGAAAACTGTTATCCCGGTTCAGTTCCGCTCCGAGCGTATCGACCGGACCGCCGGTGACGCTCTCGGAGTCGTAGCGGCTGTCCTGCCACTCGAACTCGCCGTCGTAGCCGGCCTCCATGTCGAAGCTTTCGCCCAGCGCGCGCTGGTAATCCGCTTCCAGCGACACCTCGCGCTCATCCTCCGTTTCGATGGCGGTCTGCCGGCTCGTCAGCGTATCCGCCACGTCGTTGGAGGCATCGAGCGGCAGGGCGTAGTGGACGTATGTTTCATCCTCGCTCTCGTGGTCTTCCTCGTATTCCATCTCCAGGTCGAACTCGTGCTCGCGTGGCGTCCAGACGTGTGAGTATTCAAACTCGTACTCCATGCTGAAGTCCGTTTCCTCGGCGTTCGTCCGGCGATTGTAGCGCTCCGTCAGCTCCTGATCTTCGTCTAATTCCGAATACTCGCGCATTTCTTCGGTTTCGTCGCCCCGGTAGCTCAAGACGCTGGATAGCGAGAACGTGTTGCTCTCCGACGGATTGTAATCGAGGCTCAGGCGGCCCGTGTGCGAGAGACCGCTTTCCTGCTCCCAGCGATCCTGTTCGAGATACGTCGTAGGATCCAGATACAGGTTCTCACGGTAGCGGAAGCCGCTTTGCTCGTCCTGGTCGTAGCGCGCGCCGTAGTTGAAATACGCCTTCCAGGGGCCGCTGCCGTAGTGCGCGTTGCCCGATCCGTTGAGCCGCCCGCGCGTGTCGGCACTGGCGCTGACCCCGCCGCCCCAGCCAATCTCGGCGTCGTCGGCCAGCACAATGTTGACGATGCCGCCGGTGCCTTCGGGGTTTCGGGCCACCGAGGGGTTGGAGATGACCTCCACGCGGTTCACTTCTTGCGCGGAGAGGCTTTCCAGAAAGCTCGTGAGGGCCTCGCCGCTCAGGGGCGTGGGGCTACCGTTGATGTGGATGGCGACGCCCTCGTTGCCACGAAAGCTGATGTTTCCGGCGATGTCGACCCGAAGGGAAGGGATGTCCTCCAGCACGCTCCGGGCCGAGCCGCCGACCAGCGCAGGCTGATTTTGCGGGCTGTACGTTGTCATCTCCGGCTCGACCTGCATGTACTGACGCTCGGCAGTCACCTCCACGTTGTCGAGTTGTTCCGAGCGCTGGCGGATCGTGACCTCACCCACGTTCACCGTCGTTTGCTCGTCGCTCACAGCGATGTCCGGGCGAATGGCGGACGCATACCCGATGTAGCTAACGCGCAGGTAGTAACGGTCCGCCGGGACGTTCTCGATGACAAAGCTGCCGTCGTCCGCCGTGGCAGCGCCGGTCACGAGAGTGGAATCGGCATCGTCGGTGTGGAGCGCCACAGACGCGCCCGGAATAGAACCGCCGTCTTCAGCGACGACGGTGCCGCGCACGGTGCCCTGCGTGTCGTCCTGCGCGCGGGCGGGAGCGGCAACGAGAAGCAATACGACGACGATTCGCAGAAAGCTGTTCATCACTCGGAGTGAGCCGGATACGGAAAACGGACACATCGGCTACATGCACTCATCAACGACGTGATGAGATTCGTCCTGACTTCCGAGTCGCACGTGCGCGCCGCGAGTTGCATTTGGGCTGTCGTGGCTCTGGGGCGCGTCGCGGGAGGGCCAATCGCCGACCGGCGATTTACGAATGGCGAGCTGCGATTATCGAATGATTCGTCACTCGACAATCGTCATTCGTAAATAGAAAAAAAGAGGTGACGGGCGGATTCGAACCGCCGTAGGAGGCTTTGCAGGCCTCTGCCTAACCACTCGGCCACGTCACCTTTCGTGCGGCTACAACTGCCGCTCGTCGGCGGTGTTCCTGCCGCGTTCCGCTCAGCGCGCCCGGCAGGATTCGAACCTGCGACCTGCGGTTTAGAAGACCGCTGCTCTAATCCAGCTGAGCTACGGGCGCACGTTCGATTGGCTGGTTTATTGGTTGACGGTTGAGCGGTTTTCGGTCTGGTGCTCTGACCACTTCTAAGAAAACCGCCCACCGCCGAACCGATAACCGCTGAACCAGCTTGGTCGGGGCGCCCGGATTTGAACCGGGGACTTCCTGCCCCCAAAGCAGGCGCGCTACCTGGCTGCGCCACGCCCCGTTCTGGTTTGCAGGTTGGCAAGTTAGCAGGTTGCAAGTTTTCGTAACCTGCCAACTGAAACCTTAAGTGCCTACGCAAACATTATCCGGTATCTCGTCTGACAAACGAGCCGCAGGTGACTCACGTAGCGTAGTAAACGACGACCGACGGTTGACGAATTTCAAACGTTTACGCGGTCGTCAGTCGTTCGGGGCCGCAGACGTTTTGCGGACCCGCTTATCCTTTGGCGTCCTCAATGCGGTCCTGCACCTCGTCGAGCGGCACCATCTGCTCGCGGAAGCGGTAGTGACCGTTCTCTTTCTCCTCGGCGACGATGAGCCGCGCCCTTTCTTTGTTGTCGTTTGCCATGAGTCTGGTTTGCGGTTTGGTGGTTTCTCAAACGTGCAACACGAAACGTTATTTGATCTCCCGGTGGATCGTGTGCTTGTCGAGGACCGGATTGTACTTCTTCAGCTCCAGCCGGTCGTCGGTGTTGCGCCGGTTCTTGGTCGTCGTGTAGCGCGACGTACCCGGCGCTTCCGTGCATTCGAGCGTGATCTGGATGCGGTCTCCTTTGGCCATGGCTGGTTGAGCGCTTAGTCGGTTGAGCAGTTATCGGTTTGCTGGTTGTCAGGTCGTAGTCACTTTTCGTCACCCATACTCCTTCGGTTACCTCCGACAAATGACGATAAGAGACGGCGAGCCTCCTACACGTCGATGCCCTGCCGGCGCGCTTCCTTCAAGACCTCCTGAATGCCGTTCTTGTTAATCGTCTTGAGGGTCTTAGCCGACACCTTCAGCGTAATGTAACGGTCTTCCTGCGGGATGTAGAACCGCTTCTTCTGCAGGTTCTTGTGAAAGCGTCGCTTCGTCTTGTTGTTCGAGAAGGAGCTGTTGTTGCCAACCTGCGGTCCTTCTCCGGTAAGATCGTCGCGGCGTGCCATCGCGTGGTGGGGTAGGTCAATGCTTGATTATCGAAAAGCCGTTTACCTAAGCGCAACGCGCCTTCGTTGTTTCGACGCGAGGCATCGTGCAACGTGAACGGCAGCCGCTTTCACTTCACCTTCGCAACGAAAGGGGGCGAACGTGCCCAGACGCTCCTTCAACTACGGAAAGAAGCGCACCGCGTGAGGGCCGGGCGCGCTGCCAGCGAGAACACAGCGTAGCTGTTGTCGGCTCGCCGGTAATAGGGCAGCTGCACCTCGCCGCCCACGCTGAAGTGATCCATGAACCGGTAGGCTCCGCCCACGCCGGGAACGAAACCGTCTGCGCGAGCCGTATAGTCACGCCCGTCGTACTTCATGTGTCGAGTACGTCTTTAGCAGACCTGCCCGAAGGTGCTTGTTTCCACCGTAACGGTAGAGCTTTCGAGATATCCTGAACCTGCAACCTGAAACTCTTCGTGCTGATGGCCTCTTTTTCCTCGCAAAATTTTGCCGAGAGCCGCTTCGAGCAGGGCGAGCGCGTTCGCCTGCATCTCTACACGCCGGACGGCACGCTCATGCAAACTGTGACGGGGCGTCTGGAAGGGCGCGAAGAGGACGTAGACGTGGGCGAGGGGCGCAACAAGACGCTCGTCTGGGTGAAGGGCATTGAGGGCTATGAGGTGCCCGGCGACCTGCCGGATCAGACGGTGGAGAAGACGGAGGGCTGGTTCCCGGAGCACGATGTCGAAAAAGTACGCGAGGGCCTGACGGCGGGCCTACGACGGAATTAGAGTGTTCGGGTGTTTGGGTGTTTGAGTGCTTCCGTTGCAATGCTCAAACGCACAAACTCGAAACGCGCGTCGGCGCCCCAACACCTGAACGCCCATGAAACTGCGGACGCTGGACCGCGAGATTCTGCGCCTGGCGGCGGTGCCGGTGCTCGGCGCATTTCTGAGGATCGCGGACTGCAGACGGCAGACCGCCGTTCGTCTCGTTTGGCAAACCGCCGTCCGTTGTCAGCCGTCTGCCGTCGCCGGTTCTACCGGCAGGCCTTCCCGCTCCATGATGCGGAGCGCATTCGTGGAGGTGCAGGGGCCGCGCTTCAAACGGTAATCGAAGACCATCCGCCCGTTCTCGACCTCTTCCTCGAAGTGGTAATTCTGCAGGAGCGGGATCTCGTCTTCGAGCGCGGTTAATTCCAAATCGTGCGTAGAGATCAGGCCCACGCCGCTTCCGCCGGCGACGGCGCGTACGAAGGTGCGGCTTCCGGCCAGGCGCTCGCGGTTGTTGGTGCCCCGGAAAATTTCGTCGATCAGAAAGAAGAGCGGTGGACCGTCTTCGTGCAAAACCTCGTAGAGCCGGCGGAGGCGACGCACCTCGGCGTAGAAATACGACAGCCCCTCCTGCACGGAGTCGGCGACGTTCATGCACGTAAACAGCCGGAGCGGGCGCATCCGCAGGGCGCGGGCGTCGGCGGGCGCGCCGGCCTGGGCGAGCCGCGCGTTCATGCCGACGGTGCGCAGAAAGGTGCTCTTGCCGCTCATGTTGCTGCCGGTCACGAGCGCCAGTTCGCCGGATCGCTCGAACGCGAAGTCATTGCGCACCTTCTCGTCTTCAGGCAGAAGCGGATGCCCCAGCGCCTCGCCCTCGAAGAGCGAGCCGTCACCTGCAACGTCAGCGAATGCGCGTTCGGGGTGGTGCTCGGCGTAGGCGGCGAGGCTGCAGGCGGACTCCATCTCGTGCCAGCAGTCCAGCCATGCCGGAAGCCGGTCGCCCAGCGCTTCCTTGAGCCGGTGCAGGCGGTGCGCGAAGAACAGGTCCCACGGCCCCAGCACGTTCAGCAGCAGTTGCAGAAACTCGCTGCGCGTGAGGCTGGCGGCGGAGGTGATGCGCTTCAGGCGGCGCAGGGCCTCGGAGGGCGACGGGGCCTGCGTTTGCATCGGCGCGAGGAGGTCGGTGAGCGGCGTGCCGTCCGGGAACGGATGCTCCTCCAGGTGGCGGAGCGGTGCGGCAATGTGCTGGAAAGCGAGGTCCAGCTCGTGCGCTTCGTCGAAGAGCTGCCCGTAGGCGCGGTGCTTCTGCCAGTAGACGCCCAAATACGCGAGCAGCGTAAACGGCCAGATCGGCGGCAAGAAGCCGGCAAAGTGACCGAGGGCGAGCACGGCGTTGAGCGCCGCGAGCGCGCCGAGGCCCCAGAGCCAGGGTCGCAGCTGCGCGGCGGCGTCGGAGCGCTCCAGCCAGTCGTAAAGCACGTCGCCGGACCAGCGCTGCCGCCGCTCGCTGGACGGCTCGGTGGATTGCCCGAACCGGCGACCCAGCATCAGGAGGCGGTCGCGGTACAGAGAGCGGCGCATGAGCTGGCGCGTCTGCTCCTGGTGCTCCCGGATGCGCTCGCGGCCCGGCTGGTTGGAGCGCAGCCGCTTGAGGAGGCGACGGCTGCCGCCCGCTGACGAAGAAGCATCCAGCAGGTGATGCAGCGAGCGCGGCCCGTCGAGGTGCAGGTCGACGAAGGGATGGTCGGGGTCGGTCGGCGCGTCGAGCGGGGCGGGCAGGGCGTCCCAGTCGAGCGTCATGCGCGCCCGGTGCTCGTCCTTGATCCGCCGCCACGTGCGGAAGCGCGCCAGGGCGTCTTCCACGCGCTGGTGATGACGCACGAGTACCAGAAACGCCGCGAGCGCCACGCCCGCAACGAGCCAGGATGCCGCCATCCACGCGCCGGCCAGGCCCGCGACGGCTACGGTCACGCGCGCCCACGAGAAGCGCCAACTCACGCGCTCTATGCGCTGGATGCGACGGTCCAGCCGCGCCCGGTGGCGAATGAGCAGGTCGATAATGTTCGATTTTTGACTGGCGATTTTCGCGTTCTTGCAATACTTGTTTGAGGCTCAGCGCCAGCATGTAGGTGGGCGATCCCGCGGGATCGCCCTTACACACGCCACTTGTCACTCGGCACGCGTTGCCGGCATGTCATGCACCGTTTCCAGCGTCGCCTGCGTAGCGTGATCGAGCGCCGCTTCGATATCAGCGTGTATTTCTTCGTACAACTCGCCCGTCCACTCGTCCATGTAAAACTTCTTGACCTCCACCATGATGGAGCAGGCCGAGCGGGGAAACTGCTCGCGCATCCGCTCGCCGAAGTAGCCGCCCCGGAATTTGACGTTCTCGCGCACGTCGAGGGAGCGCCCCCGGAAGTCGAACGCGCGCAGGCTTTCCTTGAAGCGCCCCACGACGGGCGCCCAGTGCTCGCGGTGCATCGGGCCGGTGACGATGTCGATCTCCGGGTTGTCTTCGGGGTCGCCGGGCGGGGCGTCCGGCCCCCGGCGGCGGTGGCAGTAGCTATGCAGGTCGAGAACCAGGATACGCCCGTGCCGCTCGATCTTGCGCGCCATCAGGTCCTCCACGGTATCGTAGAAGCGCTTGTGGATCTTGAGGGAGCGGTCGATCACCAAGGGCGGCGGATTGTTTTCCCAGACGGTGAGGCCCCAGGCGTCTTCCGGCGACTCGTAGACGGCCCGGTCGGGCGGGCGGTTCAGGTCTACCTCGAAGCGGGAGCGCCGCGCCACCGCGTGGGTGGGAGCGAGCGCACGTGCCCAGCGGCCCGTGTACGGATCCTCCTCGCGGCGGCGGTCGGCGGGGGAGAGCGCCTGGCGGCGGGCCACCTCGTCGCGCACGGCGTGCCCGTCGTGCACGGCCACCGCTGCGAGCGGGCCGTCGCCCTCTTCGATCACGAACGGAGCAGCGAGCTGGCTTTCATCGGGATGCGGTGGGGGCGTTTCGATCAGCGGTGTTCAGTTTTCGAGATGGGAGAAGCCGACGAGAGGAACCCGCGCCTGCCGAGTCAGGTTGCCTGCCCCATACGCAGTTCTTCTGCCGCCGGTTCGTCCATCATCGTGGAGCGGCGCATCGTGAGGATGCTAACGCAATCATCTTTTTTCTTCCTACGAATCGGACGGCGGACGCAATGGGCCAGTACGAATACCTGTCGGTGATGGTCTCCATCATCATCGGGCTGGGCGTGTCGAATTTGCTTACCAACCTCGGCCGGCTCATCCAGGCCCGGAAGCGCGTCCGCTTCTACTGGATCACCCTCATCTGGATGGGGCTGCTGTTTTTCTTGCACGTGCACACGTGGTGGGCCATCTGGCGCTGGAAGGACTACGAGGGCTGGAATCTCGGCGTCTTTCTGTACGTGCTCCTGCTTCCGGTGCTTCTCTACTTGCTGGCGTTTACGGTGGTGCCGTATTTCTCGACCTGGATACCGATGACGTGATCGACCTGCGCGGTCGCAACTCCGACGCGCAGTAGCATTTACTCTGTACCTTCCGTGGGTTTGGAAGTCCTCGTCAGCACCACGAAATCGGCGAGGCCGTCGTACTCGTCGCTCCAGGCGTCCACGTCGCCGGCCGGGCGCATCGTGACGGTGAGCACCGGCGTGCCGGGACGGTAGCGGCGCAGCATGGCGGGCGTGCCGAGGCCGCGCTCCACGTGGAAGCCGCCCGCCACGTGCAGGACGCGCGCGTCGGGGCGGCGCGTTAAAAAATCAGCCAGCGCGTAGCCCATCGTGGCGTCCCAGAGCGCCTGCGCGTCCAGCAGCTTTTTCATCGACGGGCCACCGCCACCGCCGTGCGCGCCTTCGCCGTCGCTGCCGTGATGCGCGGCGGCCTGCTGCATCCGCTCGCGGAAGCGCCGGCGGTAGGCGTCCGAGGGCTGCGGGTACGGCAGCGGCGGTAGCCACTGGAGGGCGCGCTCCGGCAAATCGCGCAGGGCCGCGCGTCCGAGGCGCGAGACGCGGTTGACGTAGCGGCGCGGCGCATTGGCGGCCAGGACGGGCAGGCCGCGTGAACGCGTGAACCGGACGAGCGGGTGGTAGTCGCGCCGGTAGTTGGGCCAGGGCCGGGAAGCGCGCAGGAAGTGGCGCTCCGTGATGAGGCTGTCGAGATATTCGTCCACGACCGGCTGCACGTCGCGGGCCAGCATCTCCAGCGAGAGTGCGGCTCGTTCCGGCGCTTGCTCCTGGAGGCGTCGCAGGAGCCGAAGCTGAAGGGCGTGCGCGGTGCGGTCGTCGTGGCGCTCGCCGACGAAGACGACGCGCGCGGTGTCCATCGCCTCGGCTACGTCATCGAGCGCGGCAGGCGCGCCGCCCGTGCGATAGACGGCGTAGTCGCTGGGCCGGAGCGAGTCGGTCGCGGTGGGAGCAGATTGCGCGCCGCCGTGGTGTTGGGCCTGCGCGAGCGGCGGTGCGACCAAAAGCACGAGAAAGACGATAAGTCGCACGTCAGGCAAGTCGTGCATGTCTATCAAGTCAACAGGTCGAGCAAGCCGAACTAAACCCGGTTCTTCCAATATCCGGGCCGTTTTCGCTGATGTGCTACTGCCAGAATGTAGATTTTTTCGGACTCCGCACGGTAGATCACGTAGTACGGAAAGCGGCGTAAGGTCCAGCGTTGGAGGGTGTTCGCTTCTCCAATACAACTGCCCGAATCCGGGTGCTCGTTTACAAAATGAACGGCTCGTTCAACGGCGTCGGTAAATTGCGCTCCAAGCCCGCTTGCCTGCTCTTCGTAGTATTCTGCTGCTTCCAGCATCTCGTCTCGGGCAGCAGGGTGAAAAGCAATTAGCTTCATATTACTCCTACTCCGAGCGTGCTTCAGCAAAAGCCTGATCAGCTGGCACGGCCTCTGCGTTCTCGGAACGCAATTCCTCATAGCGACGCTCGGCTTCTTCAGCCCAGGCTCGTTCCACCTCACTTTCTTCATCGAGGCTGTCAAGCAGTTTCTGCGCCAGGTGCGCTCGTTCGGAATGGGAGAGACGTAGCGCCTGTGCTGCGAGTTCTTCCGTACTCATCGGATTGATAGAGGTGCTTGCTTTTAGCAATTACACGGCAATCTAACCGAATACACACCGAAATGCTCCCCACCGACGCTTAAACGTCAGGCGGGTCGCGCATGTCTGTCAGGTCTATCACGTCGAAAAGTCGCAATATCTTTGGAGCGCTCTACATTTGGAAGTGTGGACGTATGGACGTGAGACGTGCAAACTTTCGTACTTCCACACTTTCATACCCCAGCGAAGCTGGTATCACCCGTGCTCGCGGTACGCCTCATCGACGAGCAGCGCCAGCAGATCCGGGTGCTCCGCGCACAGCTCCTCCACGAACGGCTCGAAGCCCTCGATGCGCTCACGCCGCAGCGAGTCGGCCTGGCGCAGGCGCTCTTCGAGGGCGCTGCGCAGCCGCACCTTCACCTCGTCGGTGACGACGTTGAGGGCCGGAAGCTCGGTCTTCTGGATGTCGATGCCGTAGCGCGCGCCGATGCGGTCGAGCTGGAACTCGTCCTCGTAGGTCGCCAGCACCAGCGCCTTGCCGCTCTTGCCGGCCCGCGCCGTGCGTCCGGTGCGGTGCACGTAAAACTCGTGATTCTGCGGCACGTCGTACACGAAGACGTGCGAGAGATCCGAAATGTCAATGCCGCGTGCGGCCACGTCCGTCGCCACCAGGAAGCGGAGGTCGCCGCTGCGGATGCGGTCCATGGCCTTCTCGCGGTTGCTTTGCGAGAGATCCCCCGAAATCTCGTCGGCGTTGTAGCCCTGATTCTGCAAGAACTTGTTCAGGTAGCGCACGGTGCGCTTCGTGTTGGCGAAGATGAGCGCTGCCTTCGGGTTTTCGGCCTCGATCAGGCGAAGCAGCGCGCGGTCTTTTTCCATCTGGCCGACCAAATAATAACGATGCTCGATCTTGTCGACGCTCACGTTCTCGACGCTCAAGGACAGAAACTCCGGTTCCTTGAGGACCTCGTTTGAGAGGGAGCGCACGGCCTGCGGCATGGTGGCGCTAAACAAGTAGCCGCGCCGCTTGCCTTTCGAAGGCAGGTGATCCTTGATGCGCTCCACGTCCGGGAAGAAGCCCATCGAGAGCATCTCGTCGGCCTCGTCAAGGATGAACATCTCCAGCCCATCGGGGTCGAAGGTGCCTTTCTCCAGATGATCCAGCACGCGCCCCGGCGTGCCGACCACCACGTCCACGCCGGCTTTGAGCGCCTTCGTCTGCTTGCCGTAGCCGACGCCGCCGTAGACGAGTGCGGCCTCCAGCTCGTTGGTCTCGGCGGTGCCCAGCTTCATCTTCTCGAACTCCTCGTGCACCTGTCGCGCCAGCTCGCGGGTGGGGGTCAGGATGAGCGCCTGCGTGGCGTTCTTGCTTGGATCCAGCAGCTCGAAGAGCGGAAGCAGGAACGCGCCCGTCTTACCGGAGCCGGTCTTGCTTTGCACAATGAGATCGCGCTTGGCGAGCAGGTGCGGGATGGCCTTGCGCTGCACCTCCATCAGGTCGTCCCAGCCGATGGCGCGGAGGGCCTGCTGCGCAATGTCGGGGAGGTCGTCGGCGGAGATCGGGTCGAGCGACTTGCGGTCCGTGGTAAGTTCTTCCTGAGCGCGCTCGCGGCGGGCTTGCTCGCGGCCTCGGGTGGTCAGATCGACGGTTTCGGTGTAGGGGCTGGCCATAGGGGCGAGATGCGTGATTCGTGATGCGTGAGGGCGTTCTCTTTTATGCTTTGTGTGCAGATGCGCGAAGACGCACTCGTGATCCACGGTTCGCCCGTTTTTCGATTCGGGACACTTGAGGTTTTACTCATGCCCTGGGGTTTGCAGTCGCGCTGGTATCCCGATACGCCTGTCGAACGCATCGAACGAATCGCCGAGGTGCGGGACCGGGTAGTGGACCTGATACGTGTTGGTAGGAACTGACGGTGAGAGCCGTTAAGTCAAACTGTATCGGAAATACAGACGATTTACGGTTCGCGGATCAGGGTATAAGGACGATTTCGTATTTAAAAATGCCAGACTTCGTAGCGTGAATCCGTCCTACATTCCGAGAGAGGCGATCTTCACCAACATACAATAGGCCCACTACCGAAGGGCGTGAACGCCCAAATCTTTACATGGCAAAAACATCGAACGGCGAGGCCGAGCGTATTTATTCGATCCACTCCGTAGGGTTGGATATGAAAGTATGAAGGTATGGGCGTGTGAACGTACAACCGTTCATGCTTTCATTCTTCCCTACACCAGCTGACGCTTGCGGAGTGGGTATCACGTGCGCCTGTCCTCCGTTCACGCGCGAGCCTGCCCGGCCCGACGTATGCTCAAGCCCATCCGCCTCGCCATCGAAGGCATCGGACTGCTGCTGGCGCGGCTGGGCCTTATCGACGCGCGCCGCGCCCTGCGCACCGCCCGGCTGGCCTGGCCCCGCATCGTGACGGGCATCGCGCGCATGTCGAGGTCCACCGTAGACGTGGCAATGGTCGGTTCGGCCGTAGGCACCTCGGCCATCGCCGGGGTTGGGTTCGCCACGCCGTTCTGGGCGCTGGCCTTCATGCTGGGCGGGGGCGTGGCCGGTGGTACGATCAGCCTCGTCTCGCAGCACTTCAGCGCGGGTCACTCCGCCGGCGTAAGCGCCGCCGTCAAGGTGAGTGCCGTCTTTGCGGCCGTCGTCACGCTCCCGCTGGTCGTGCTGTTTGCAGCGACGCCGGAAAGGCTCATCCGGCTGATCGGGTCGGGGGAGACCGCCGTGGCGCTCGGCGCGGAGTACCTGCGCATCGTCAGCGTGGCGATGCCGTTTGCGGCGGTCAACCTGGTGGGCAGCCGCACGCTCGTGGGCGCGGGCGACGCCTGGATGCCGATGGTGCTCCGGGCGGGCGGAGCGGCGGCGAACGTCGCGCTCAACGCCGTGCTTATTTTCGTGTTCGACCTGGGCGTCGCGGGCGCGGCGATTGGGACGGTGCTCGCCACCCTGGGCGTGACGGGTGCGTTCCTGTGGGGGCTGACCCAGGGACGGCTGCCGCTCATCGGCGAGCTTCCCGTACAAGTCGAGACGGGCGCTCCGCACTGGAATACCGGCACGGCGCGCGAGCTGGGCGAAATTTCGGCGCCGCTGGCGCTGACGAATCTCGCGCAGCTCGGCGGTCAGTTTCCGCTGCTCGCCATCGTCAGCCTGTTCGGCCCGCAGGTGGTGGCTGCCTTCGTCGTGGCCCTCCGCGTGCGCGACCTGCTGAACACGCCGGGCTGGGGGTTCGGGCTGGCCTCCAGCAGCCTCGTGGGGCAGTCGCTGGGCCGGGGGCGCGAGCGCGAAGCGGAGGCGTACGGACAGGATGCGTTTCGCTTCGCCGTGGCCGTCTACGCCTGCGCCGCCGTCGTCGTCTTTGCCTTCGCCGGGCCGGTAAGCACGCTGTTCGTAGACGACGCGGCCATCCTGCCGACGACCGAGGCGCTCCTCCGCGCGACGTGCGTAAGCGTCGTGTTCTGGGGCGTGACGAACGGCGCGCTGGGGCCGCTTCGCGCGAGCGGTGACACGCGCTGGCCGTTCTACGGGCAGATGCTCGGTCTCGTCGGCTTTGCGATCCCGGCGGCGTACCTCGGCGCAACCACTGCGCTCGGCCTCGCGGGCCTGCACCTCGCCATCATCCTCGAAATGGCGGTACCGGCGGCGATCATCTACTACCGCTACCAGAGCAAGCAGTGGACGATTATCAGCCGCGCCTACCGGCCTGCGGCGGTTGAATGAGAAATGGACGGGCTTTCGTCTGAGCGCTTTTCACTTGTGTTGACGATTTCGCTGGAGAGCAAACGCTTGCTCGAAAGCTTTATCCAACTCGTGCAAAGCCCAGCTTGCGCTTGGCGTAGTAGCGCTCGAAGTGGTCGCGCAGGAGCGCATGCTCGTCGCGGTCAAGCTCCGGATCGCCGTCAATGAGCGCGAACGCCGCCTGGCGCGCCTCCTGCAAGACCGCTTCGTCCTCGGTGATGTCCGCGATCTTGAGGTCCGGCAGGCCGCTCTGGCGCGTGCCGAAGAACTCGCCCGCCCCGCGCAATTTGAGATCAATCTCGCTGATCTCGAACCCGTCGGTGGTGCTCGTCATGGCCGAGAGGCGCTTCTTGCCCTCGGCGGAGCGCGCGTGCCCGGCCACCAGCAGGCAATAGCTCTGCCGCTCGCTTCGCCCCACGCGCCCCCGAAGCTGGTGCAGCTGGCTCAGGCCGAACCGCTCGGCGTGCTCGATCACCATGACCGTGGCCGTCGGCACGTCCACACCCACCTCGATCACGGTGGTGGCAACCAGAATATCGGTCTCGCCGTCCGCGAAGCTCTCCATCGCGGCGTCTTTGGCCGAGGACGACATGCGCCCGTGCACCAGATCGACGCTGTAATCGGGAAAGGCCTCGCTCAGGTTCTCGTAGCCGTTCTCGGCGTCGCGCAGGTCCATCTTCTCGCTCTCCTCGACCAGCGGATAGACGACGTAGGCTTGCTCGCCCTCCTCCAGGCGATCCTTCAAAAAACTATGCATCTCGCCGCGCCGGTTTTCGCCGTAGAGCTTCGTCTCCACGGGTTTGCGCCCGGCAGGCATCTCGTCGATCACGCTCACGTCCAGGTCGCCGTAGAGGGTCATGGCGAGGGAGCGCGGGATGGGCGTGGCGGTCATCAGCAGCATGTGCGGGCGGTCGCCCTTCTGAAACATCTCGGCGCGCTGCATCACGCCGAAGCGGTGCTGCTCATCCACGACGGCGAGACCGAGGCGGTCGAACTCGACGCTCTCTTGGATGAGCGCGTGCGTACCCACGACGACCGGCGTGCGCCCAGCGGCGAGGTCTTCCAACACGAGATCGCGCTCGGACTTTTTCTGCCCGCCCACCAGCAGGCGCACGTCGATCCCCAGCGGGTAGAGGTATCTTTTGAGGTTGGCGAAGTGTTGCTCGGCCAGGATCTCGGTCGGGGCCATAAACGCGCTCTGGTAGCCGGTGTCGAGCGCCTGCAGCATGGCGGCAACGGCCACGACCGTCTTGCCGCTGCCCACGTCGCCCTGAATGAGGCGGTTCATCTGATGGCCGGTCTGCACGTCGTCGGTGATCTCGCGGAGCGCCGTCTTTTGCGCGCCCGTCAGCTCGAACGGCAGCACCTCGCCGAGGAACCGGCGCACCATCTCGCCCGGTTCCTCGAAGGTGAGGCCCGGCTCGTCCTGGCGCGTCTCGCGCGTCAAACGAAGAAGAAGCTGGATAAAAAAGAACTCCTCGAACTTGAGCCGCCGCCGCGCCTTTTTCAGTTCTTTTTGGCTTTTCGGAAAGTGAATCGCGCGGAGCGCCACGCGGCCTTTCATCAGACCGTATTCGTCGCGGAAGTCTTCGGGAAACAGATTCGGCAGCTTGAGGCCGTGCTCCTTGAAAAGGTTGTAGATAATCTTGCGAAACGAGCGGCTGGTGAGGCCCACGCCGTCGAGCGCCTTGCCGCCGGGATACAGCGCCACGATGCGCCCGGTGTCGAGGTTGGCTTCATCGCCGCTGAGCTTGTCGAAGTCGGGGTGCGTCATCGAGAAGGTACGCCCGTATTTTTGGACCTTGCCGTGGAATGCGACCGGCTCGCCCGGCTCAAACACCTTGCGAATCCAGTAGAGGCCCTGAAACCAGGTGGCTTTCATGCGCCCGCCGGCGGGGTCGCGCACGACGCGCGCTGTGGATCTCGCCGACGACGGTGACGGGATCGGTGCTCTCGCGCAGTTCGCGCACGGGGGTGACGGTGGAGCGGTCGAGGTAGCGGCGCGGCAGGTACCAGAGCAGGTCGCGCACGGTGCGCACGCCGGCGGCGTCTTCGAGCACGTCGGCGCGCTTCGGGCCGACGCCCTTCAGGTACTGCACCTCGTCGCGCAGGAAGCTGGGATCGGGCATTGCGTTCGGGCGTTTCGCGTTATCGGGTTTGCGCGTTTGGGTCGAAGGTCTATCAGGAGGTCGGCAGGTCGATAAGGTCGAAAAGTCTGAAGGTCGGCAAGTTTCAGGTTCCGCAGTTCCTCAGAACCGATACGTCACGTCCGCAAAGAAGACGCGGCCCGGCTCTGGGATCGGCGTGCCCGCGTACGGATTCTTCGCGTTCAAGTGATTGACGTAATCGACGCCCGTGAGGTTCGTGACGCCGGCCATCAGGGAGACGCCGCGCGGCAGGTCGACGCCGCCTTTCACGTCGGCAGTGACGTAGCCGTCGGTAGGGGTCTCGCCCAGGCGCGTCGCCACGCGGTCCTGCTCGGCGGCGGCGCGCAGCGTGCCCTCCACGAAGAAGCGCCCGCCCGGCGGCTCCCAGCGCAGGCCCAGATCCGCGCTGAGCGGAGCCACTCCGAGCGCCGGCTGATCGGTCGTTTCGTTGCGTCCCCACAGGTAGCTGCCCTTCAAACTGACGGTAAGCGGGCGCACCGGCACGTAGGCCGCCGACGCCTCACCGCCGTAGAAGGTGGCCTCGCCGTTCGCGTAGCGAAACGGTCCGCCCGCGAAGATGGGCAGCGGCAGCATCGGATCCACGTCCGGCGCATCCGTCAACGTAATATAGTCGTCGATGCGCCGCGCAAAGGCGCTGGCTTTGAGCGACAGGCGCGGGTAGCGGGCGCTAAGCTCCGCGTCCGCCTGCCAGGAGCGTTCCGGATCCAGCGTTGGATCGCCGATGAACTCGGCGCTCGTCTGCGCTTTGTTGGCCGGGAAGCGGTCAGCGAAGCGCTCCAGCGCGCCGGCGGTGCGCACGGCCGTGCCGCCGCCCACCGAGAGCGACCACGCCTCCGACAGGTTGGCGCTCAGCATGAGCGCGCCGCTGACGTTCGCTTCTTGCTGATCCAGGTGCGATGCATCGAGCGCTCCGTTCCCTGGCTCCGCGATGTCGAGGTAGACGTTCGTGACCTGCTCCTCGTTCGCACCGGCCCACACGAAGTCGGTGCGCACCGTGCCGGTGGCCTCGACGGGGCCGAATAGACGCGTGGCCTGTGCGAAAACGCCCGCGTCGGCGATGCTGACGCCCGGCCAGATCTGATCGCTCTTGTAGAAGTCGGGCACTTTCGGCTCGCCGCCCATCACGACCTGGAAGGGCCGCTCGGCATCGCGGTAAGCGCGGTAGGCGTCCGCGCCGAGCGTCAGGCGAAGCTCGTTCGTGAGAGCAAGCTCGGTCGCCACGCGCCCGCCGAGCGTCTGGATTTCGGCATTGACCGTCACGCGCAGCGGCGGGCCGGGGAAATCCGCCGACTCGTAGGTCACTTTCCCCTCGTTGTTCATCGTGTGGAGCGTCTGATACCCGTAGGCCTGCGCGCTCAGTGATCGCATGAAGCCTGCGCCGGTGTCGTACTCGTAGCGCGCCCGGCCTCGCCCGCTCTTAAAGAACTCGGCGCTCAGCAGCCGGCCCGGATAGTCCACATCGTCCTGCTGCTGGTAGCCGCCGGCGACGGTGAGGCGTGAGGCGTCCGAGAAGCGGTAGCCCGCCTTGCCGCGCAGCTCCCGGTTCAGGAAATCGCCGGGCACCGTCGTCCCGTCGCCCGCCGTGTAGGCG
>PXTQ01000106.1:24108-37076 GCA_003022505.1 Bacteroidetes bacterium QS_8_64_10
GCCGCCCCGCCACGCGCCGTCGAGCCGATAGGCCCACGCCCCGCGCCTGCCGCCCCCCGTGGCGGTGGTCTCGTAGGAGTTGAGGTTCGTGTCGTAGCCCGTCTGCACCTGCCCGTGCGCCAGGCCGGACGGCGTGGCCCACAGGCCGTTCGTCTTCACGCGGATGGTGCTCATGTTGCCCGCGCCCCACGTCAGCGCGTACGGGCCTTTCACGACCTCCACGCTGCGCATCGTGCTCGGCCCGCTGTGGCTGAGCGGCGAGTCCATGCGCGCCGGGCCGGCGGGCATCGTGCGCATCCCGTCCACGTAGACGCCCACCTGCTGCTGGCGCAAGCCGCGCACCACCGGGTCCAGCCCCACGGGGCCGCGCCGCACGGCGTCCGTGCCGGAGAGGTTGCGCACGAGGTCGCCCGCGTCGCGCGGGTTGGCCTCCTGGATCTTCGCCTCTCGGAGCTGCGAGGCCGCTTCGGGCGCGTCCGGGCGACGGGCCGTCACCTCCACGGCTTCGAGGCCGACGGTGCGCGGGGCGAGCGGGAACTGCACACGCGCGGTGTCGCCATCCGCCACGTCGACGCGCCGCGTCTGGGAGCGGTAGCCCACGAAGCGCGCCGTCACGTCGTAGACGCCGGCCCCCAGCGGGCCAATTGTGAACCGCCCCTCCGGGCCGGTGGCCGCGCCGCGCTGGAGCGACGGAACCGCCACGTTGACGCCCGCGAGCGGCGCGCCCGTCTCGGCGTTGCGCACCGCACCCGCGACGTAGCCGCCGTCCGGTTGCGCCTGCGACGAGGCCGGCAGCGAAAAGGTAACGACGGCGATGATGAAGAATGAAACCGTAGAGACGCAGCGCCGCTGCGCCTCCCTGACGTGATAAAAGAAGGACGACGAAAAACGAGAATGCAGCGTGTACATAGAATAACCTCCAAAAGATTGTGGGTTCAGCCGCAGGCAGGAACCTGCGACCGGAAAAGCATCGGACAGGGGGAGCACCCCGAACGACCGGAGCGCCGTCGATCAGGCCGGGCATAGCTGCCCGACGTCGCTATCCGATGCGCGCTCTTGGAGGACGAAAGATGTCGCTTCCGGCGACTTGCGAGGAACGAAGCTCCGGCGGAGCGGAGACGTTCTCCCGTGGAAGAGGTGCGAGGAAGGAGTTTGCGTCGCCGATTAGGCCTTTGGGAAGCGTCAGCGTGGGGAGTGGCATCGCGCTCGACCCGGGTCCGCACGCGCGAAACGTGGGACCGTCGCTCGCGCGTTCCGTGCCGTTGTGTTGGTCGCATCCCGGACAGGTGCACGTCTTTTCCGGGCAATGACACTGCTGCGGCGTGCAGCATCGGGCGTCGGGCGTCGTCAGCGGGACGTGCTGAAGCAGAAGCAGGCCCACGACGCACACGGCGAGGGCGCGGCTAAGCGTTCCGTTCAGACGTTGGAACCGCGTCTGCATTCGCTTTGCGCTTGAAGTTGTGTGATGTATGGCTTCTTCGCCTCAGGCCGCGCAACTTGAATCAACAATCCGTACGCGCGCCGGATTCGTCAATCAACTGTGAAGCAACTTGCACCCCCCAATCCGACTCGTGAATGTGTGAACGTGCAAACCTTCACACCCACCCACCAGCGACGCTTGCGGAGTTGGCATCACGCGCGGCGCACGAAGACGCTTCGCGCCACGACACGCCCGACGAGTTGGGCTTCGCGCTCTTCGGCGCGCACCGTGAGCGGTCCCTCGAACGCTTCGGCCTCAGTGATTTCGAGCGAAGCGCCCGGCACCAGCCCACGCTCTTCAAGGTGTTCCAGCAGCGCCGGATCCTCATCGGCCAGGTGGCAGATGACGGCGCGCTCGCCCTCCTCCAAGTCGGCGAGGCGGTCGGTGGCGAGGTCCTCGATGTCGCCCTCCCGCGTAGGAATCGGGTGGCCGTGCGGGTCGCGCGTCGGATAATCCAGCAGTTCGTCGAGCTTGTCTTCAAACGCCTCGGAGATGTGGTGCTCCAGGCGCTCGGCCTCCTCGTGCAACTCGTCCCACGAGTGCCCCATCACCTCTTTCAGATACAGTTCCAGCAGGCGATGGTGGCGGAGCACCTCCAGCGCGATTTTCTCGCCGGTGTCCGTAAGCGATGCGCCTTTGTACGGCTCGCGGTGCACGAGGCCGCGCTCGGCCAGTCGCTTGACCATCTCCGTGACGGAGGGGGCGGCAACTTCCAGTTCGCTTGCGAGCGCTTTCGTCGAAACCGGCTCTTCGCGCCCCAGCTTGTAGATCGCTTTCAGGTAGTCTTCGGTGGTCGGGCTGAGCGGGCAAGCAGACTGCTCTTGGGTTTCCGGCATGACATGTGGCGGCAAGCGCAATATTCGGCTTGCGTAGTCAACACAGATGGCCGTTCTTTCGTTTCTCTCCGCCGCGATTCCTGCTCGTCAGGAATGCTAATGCTGCGGCTCAACCGGTTATTTCAGCGGCGTGCGCCGAATCCGAAGGGGCGTCGGAAGACGACTCCCGCTCAGTGCATCCGGCGGCGACGAGCGCGAAGCACAGAGCAATCGGGATGACTTGTTGAAACGTGCGGCGCATGAGAAAACGACGGTGGCTTCTTGAAAGATGATAAAACAGGCTCCCATCGCCCACCGCTCATTTTGTCGCCGCGCGCCACCCGTCATTGCTTTGCGCGCTGAAGCAAACAAACATGCCCGCTTTGTGATGTTTTTGTGAGTTCGTTTGTTTCAATTTGCTCCCTGTTTCGTTTCACTTCCCCACCCCCTATACTGCTCCATCGAACCAGCCAATTTAGATCAAGTCTAAATAAGCACTGTTCGGCTGGCAATGCTTCTGCGCTCCGTCTCGCTCCAGATGCGCTCTCGCCTGCTTTCCGCAAAGACGCGGCGCGCCGCCTCCCTGCGAGCGTCCGGCTCAGGCGACTTCGAGGCGAAGCCGCCACGTCCAGCGATAAGCAAACGTGCTCTCCCTCGAACAATCTCGCAAGCCCACAGAAGGGCGGGGTAGCTTTAACCTATTTACCCGTTGAAGTTGCAACGACCTCACCTGGTCATGTACCGCACGCTTTTGCTTCTCTTCGTTCTCTTTTTCATCGCCGCTGCGCCGCTCCACGCGCAGCAACCCCAGACGGGCGCGGTCGAAGGTCGCGTTACGAGCGCCGAAACCGGCGAGGCCCTGGCGGGCGTCAACGTGTCGCTGGAGGGCACGACGCAGGGCGCCTCCACCGACGATGACGGGCGCTATGAAATTACCGGCGTGGCTCCGGGGTCGTACACGCTCGTCGCCTCCTTCCTGAGCTACGCCACCGAGCGCCGCGACGTAACCGTCGAAGCCAGCGAGACGACGACGGCCCACATGGCGCTGAGCGCCTCCGAGCTGGAACTTCAGGAGGTGGAGGTGACGGGCCGCCGGGCGACGACCTACGACGCCGATTACAGCTTTGCCAGCACGAAGGTCGCCACCGCGCCGCTGGACGTGCCGCAGGCGGTCAACATCGTCACCAAAGAGGTCATCGACGCTCAGCAAGGGTACACGCTCAACGACGTGACGCGCAACGTGAGCGGCGTGAACACGTTCTCCGGCTACAACGACCTCACGGCGCGCGGCTTTCGCAACAGCTCGACGCGCCTCGTCAACGGTCTCAAGACGGAGTTCGGCTTCTGGCACGCCCCCATCCTGCCGCACATCGAGCGGACAGAGTTCATCAAGGGGCCGGCCTCGGCGCTGTACGGCAATGCCAATCCGGGCGGCACGATCAACATGGTAACCAAAAAGCCGCTCTCCGAGGCGCGGGAGGCCCTCTCCGCGAGCGCCGGGAGCTACGGCAGCTACCGCGCGACGGCGGATTTTACCGGCTCCGTCAATGACGAGCGCACGCTGCTGTATCGGCTGAACGTAGGCTACGACCGCTCCGAGACGTTCCGCTTTTTGCAGGGCCACGAGTCGTATCTCGTCGCGCCCTCCATCTCGTTTTTACCGGGTGAAGACACGCGCGTCAACGCCGATCTCGTCTATTCGCGCCGCGAGGGGAGGCTCGACCGCGGGCAGGCGATCTTTTTCGGCAGCACGGATCTTACGTCCACGCCCATCGACTTCTCGCTGAGCCAGCCGGGTGATTTTCAAAACATTACCGACTTGTACCTGACGCTTTCGCTGCGGCACAACTTTACGAATTGGCTCACCTTCAACAGTTCGTATTTGAAGTACCGCTACGACGAAAACCTCGCCGAGCACCGCACGAGCAATGCGTTTTTGCCCAGCGATTCGACGGTGCTCCAGCTCGCGTTTATCCGGCGCAAGGCGGACCGCACGGTTGACAATGTGACGAATTACCTCACTGCCGACGTGCAGACCGGCCCGGTGGCGCACAAGGCGCTGGTGGGGTTTGATTATTACCAGCAGGACGACAACCGCTCGCAGTGGGGCGCGCGCGGCCACGAGTTTTTCGTGAAAGCGCGCGGGGACACGCTGCCCGGCGGCGACGTGCCGAACTTCGATCTCGACGATCCGACGTATTCGCTCGACCGCGATCCCGAAACGTATAACGCGAACTGGTTTTCGCAGCCGCGCACGGAAGAACCGTCCCGGCGCTACACCTATGGCGCGTACGTGCAGGATCAGGTGGAATACGGGCCGCTTCAGTTGCTGCTGGGCCTCCGCCACGAATGGTACACCACGCGCGTTCCCGCGCTGGACGATGAAGACGAGTTCGAGCACGTCGAGCAGACGGCGTGGCTGCCGCGCGTGGGGATCGTCGCCGGCGTCACCGACCAGGTTAACCTCTACGGCACCTTCACGCAGGGCTTCGAGCCGCAGAGCGCCGAGACGCTGCAACAGCCCGAACGGTTCGGCGGCCCGTTTGACCCGGAGCGGAGCACGCTCCTTGAGGCAGGAGCCAAAGGCCATCTCTTCGACGGACGCCTTTCGGCCACGCTTGCCGCGTACCAGATTACCAAGCGCAACGTGCTCGTGAGCGCCAACGCGCCGGGCAATCCGGATCTGTTGGAGCAGCGCGGGGAGGTGCGCTCGCGGGGCCTCGAAGTGGACGCGACGGGAAGCGTAACGCCCAGCCTGCGCCTGACGGCCAACTACGCGCTCAACGAGGCGATCATCACGGAAAGCGCCGACCCGGCGGAGGAAGGAACGGTGAAGGAGAACGCGCCGCGTCACCAGGGCGGATTCTGGGGAAAATATACGCTTCTGCGCGGCCCCTTGAAGGGGGTAGGCTTCGGGCTGGGGATGCGCGCGATGAGCGAGCGCAATACGTTTGACGAGACGCTCCAGCTTCCGAGCCACGCCATTTTCGACGCCTCGCTGTCCTATCGCGTGAATCGCTTCGCGGTGACCGCCTACGCGGACAACGTGTTCGATGACACCTACTGGACCGGCGGCTACAGCTACGGACGTATTTACCCGGGAGCGCCGCGCAGCTTTCGGGTGAAGGTGGCGTATTCGTTCGATTGAATCCTTGCGGATTCAGACGGCGGACCTTCGCCATCTTCGCACGAACACGCTACGGCGCGTCTTCTTTTCGGCAATGCGACGATCATGAGTACGCCTTCGTCCACCGCGACCAAAAAGCCCACGTTGCCGCCGGAACCAGCGCAGGCGAAGGGCACGCGCAAGAAGAAACGCGCCAACTGGCGCAAGCTGCTCTTCCGGTTGCACGGCTGGCTGGGCCTGAATCTGGGCCTTTTGCTCTTTGTGATCTGCCTCTCCGGGTCGTTTGCCACGCTCTCCAACGAAATCGACTGGCTGCTCAACCCGGATCAGCACATCGAGCGGCCCGCCGGCGCCCCGGCGGGCGTCGCCGGATACGACTGGACGGCGATGCACGATTCGCTGCGCAAGGCGTTTCCCGACGGGCGCAACCTCGGCATTTACGCGCCGGAAGCGCGCGGTTCCGCGGCGCTCTCTTACGTGGAGACCCCGCGCGGGCAGCGCCTGAAGGTGTATCTCAATCCGTACACCGGGGCGGTGCAGGGACGTACCAGTTTTTTCAACGTGCAGCGCTTTTTCCGCTCCTTCCACCGGCGTTTCTTCGACGGCGACCGCGGCATTACGCTCATTGCGTTCATGGGCTTTCCGATGTTGCTGCTCGCGCTGTCGGGCTTTATCTATTACAGAGGCTGGCTGAAGCAGATGGTCACGCTTCGGCGCGACAAAGGCGCGCGCATCTTTTGGTCCGATCTGCACAAGGGCGCGGGCATCTGGGGCCTGCTTTTTACGCTGCTCATTGCGCTTACCGGTATCTTTTACTTTGTCGAACTCGGGTACATCGCAGCGGACAATTACGAGGCGCTTCAGGCCGAACCGCTGCCGCAGGTGGAGACCGCATCGCTGGACGACTACGGTCCGCAGCCGCCTCTTTTGCCGGAGAACGCCTACGCGGAGACCGCCCGCGAGGCGCTGCCCGGCCTGCAGGTGCGCTCCATGCGCCTGCCGCGCCGGCCCGGCGGAGCGGTCTATGTGGACGGGCAGCGCGGCAATCCGCTCACCCGCGACCGGGCCAACAAGGTGCATGTGCATCCTTTTACGGGCGAGGTGCTGGGCGTGCAGAAAAGCAGTGAGCTGAGCACCGTGCCGCTCATCGGCGATCTGGTCGATCCGCTGCATTTCGGCTACTTCGGCGGGTTGTGGACAAAAATCCTCTGGTGCCTGCTTGGTCTCATGCTCACGTTTTCCATTCTGGCCGGCACGTATCTGTGGGTCGTGCGTCTGGGCGATGCGCGGCGGGCGTCGAAGGATGCACCTCGCAGTCTGCGCCCCTTTTCGTGGCTGCGCGGCGCGGTCGTGTCGGTGGCGATTACGCTGGCGTACTTCGTCGTGGTGACGAGCGCCACCGTCGAGGGCATCAAGGAGTACGCGCCGCAACGGCCCGCGCCGCAGGCGGTCGTCGAGGTGCAGGCCGGACCGTATCGCGCGCAGATCGAGTGCGCGACGCCGTGTAACCCCGCCGAGGGCGCAGCGCTCACCGCGCGCTTTCGTGGAGCGGGCATGCCCAACTACCAAGCAGCCACGTTTGACGCGCCGGACCGCGAGAGGTCGCCGGATACCTTGCAGGGACCGGCGGGAGCGCCGTCGGCTACCGTTGTCGCGCTGCCGGGCGACACGCTGCAAATGAGAATCAAGGAACGAAGCGGCGCGACGCACACGGCGACCTTTCGGGTGCCTTCGGGCCTTCAAGCTGCAACCGTTGCAGAGGCTTCGTGGCCGCGCACCGCACCGGGCGTATGGTGGGTCGTCGGCGCGTTTGCCGTGTTTACCGCTGGATGCTTGGTCGGCTGGCTGGCGATGATTGCGCGGGCCTATCGAGCAGCGCAGCGGAAGAATGCTCAGTAGTTCGCACTCTCTTTTCCACCTATTCCGAGACCTTTCATGCGCAACCCACTGCTTACCATCCTCGCCGTCCTCGTTCTCCTGGTCGTCGCCGTCGGCCCCGTCGCCGCGCAGGACGAAGTCATCATCGAGCGCGAAGTGATCGAGCCGGGCATCTTGCTCGTTTTCGAAGGCGCCCCGCGCGATGCGATCACGCCGGAAGGCGCGCATCTTGCCGAAGAGGCTACCGACGTGCACCTGGAGCTGCGCGCCAACTGGTCCCGCGCCGACAGTGTGGACGTGCCGCGCCCGGCCGCTCGAGGCGGCTTCGTGCCCTACGCGCGCCCCTTTGCGAAGGTAGAAAACCAGCGCACCGGCCAGGCCACGTTTGTCTCGCTCGTGCCGCACGCCAAAGTAAACAGCGGCCTGCACTACGCGCGCAACGTGGCGCTGCCGGGCGACCCCGCCGAGGATGCCTACACCGTGACCTACACCGTGAAGCCGCCGCCCGCCGGCACGGTGTCGTTCCACAGCAACTGGCGGGAGCAGATCGGCGAGCGGCTCTTCGAGCGGCAGACGTTTCGCTTCGAAAACGTGCGCTTCAACGAGGCACTGGTTGCAGATTCTTAGCAATTCTTGCTTCTTCTTGGTTGCCTTCAAGCGTGGGTCGTAGAGAGACCGACGTCGGATGGCACCGTCACGTCGCTAGAACTGTACGACGCCGACGGAAATGCGCTGACGAAGTTCTTCGGCGAGCGGAAGCCGGGCCGCCCGGAGCGCGAGGACTGGCGCGCGGTCGTCAACGGTCTCGGTCGGGAAAATGGGGCAGCATAGCCAGCGAGACGGGAGCGGAGCTGTTCTCTTTGCTCATCCTTGCATATACTGGATGAGGGGAGAGGGAGAAATCGTTCGATGTTGCTCCGAAGGTTGCTTCTGCAAGGTCATACTTTCGACCGTTCTGCTTTTTTCGTGGAGGCGCGTCCGCTCACCGCACCAGCGTCACTGGCTGCGTGCGGACGGCCCCGGCGCTCGCGGCGCGGACGAAGTACGTACCGGCGGGCAGACCGGCGGCTTCGAGCCGCGGCGACCCAGCGCGTCGTAGACGACCACGCGCACCGGTTGCGTCTCCGGCACCGTCAGGGTGACCCTCGCGCGCTCGGCGAACGGGTTGGGCGCGACGCTGAGCGCAAACGACGTGCTCTGTCGCTCCGGCGTTCGGGCGGTATCAGCGAATCGGGCGCCGCCCGTCGGACGAAGGACGAACAGCCCCTCGCCGATGCTGCTCACCACCACGATGCCGCTCTCGAAATACGGGTAATTGCTCCACGCCCCTTCGTACTCCGTGCGGTCGTTTTCCGGCGTCGTGTCGAAAAAGCCGACCGGCTGCGGTTCGGCGGGATTGTCGATGCTCAGGAGGCGCAGGCCGCTCGTGTAGTTGGCTTCTACGAGCAGGCTGTCGCGCACGTACAGGTTGTGGTCGATGGAGGTCGTCTCGTGAAAGAACTGGTTCACGAGTTCCGGCTCGTCGAGGTCCTGAAAGTCCCAGACGAGCGTGCGCGTGTTGCTGACGGCATCCCGATTTTCGTCGCGCTCATCATTCTGGTAGTAGTAGCGCTGGTTGGGGCCGAGCCAGCCCTGATGCGTGTAGCGCGCCTTCGGATAAGTCGGACTCGCAATGGGCACAGGGTCGTCTTTGTCGGTCACGTCGACGATGCTGACGGCCTGCTCGTTGGCCCCGATGCAAATCTCGCGGCCCTGGTAGTCGGCGTCGGGGCCGTTGTAGGTGACGCACTGCGCATCGTGGGTGTAACCGCGCGCAATGACAAACGGCGTGTTGGCCGTAAAGCAGCCCGCGAACTGCGGATCCTCCGGATTCTCCAGGTTCATCATGTGAAGACCCGGCCCGCACCGACGTATGCCCCCTCCATTGTAACTTTCAGGAGGGTCTTGCCCATCGGAGACGCCCGTAGCGTAGGCGTAGCCCGACTCCGTGTTAATGGCGAGGTTGTGCGTCGAGCCGAAGCGCGTGTAGCGCGCCGTCGCCTCGAACGTGACGGGCAGGTCGCTCACGTCGCGCAGTTGCGTGAGATCGAACACCTGCATCCCGTGGTTGCCCGCGTTGTCGGCCACGACGTACGCGTGATTCTCATAGACCTTCACGTCGCGCCAGGAGGCGGGCCGCGTTGCGGTGGGCAGAAAGCCCAGAAAGACAGGACTGGTCGGGTCGCTCACGTCAACGAACGAGAGGCCGTCCGTGCGTCCGACGAGCGCATACTCCGTGCCGTCCTGCGGGTCCGTCCAGCCCCAGATGTCGTTGATGAGCGCCGTGTTGTCGCCCATCCGGTCGATAGCCAGCACCGAAAGCAGATCCACGTTGTTGCACGGAAAGCCCGCCGCCTCGCCGCTCATGCAGGGCACGCGCTGCCCCGTGATGGTCGTGTCGGTGTCTTGCGCCCGCCCCGGCGTCGCCAGAAGCAGGCTCAGGGCAAGCAAAAAAACGAGACGCACTGGCAAGGAAGGTTGAATCGCGGGCACGAGCAATCGTATACTCTGACAAGAGAAACGGCGAAACTAATAGGTGACGTTGCTACGTCTGAATTATGGCAAAAGATTCTGTTCGGAGTGGGAGAGCGACAGGTGGAATCATCGTAGTCACATTCGTGCTGAGCGCGCTGGCCGGGGCGTGCGCGACGTCGGAGCCGGCGGCGAGGTCGGAGCGCCGCGCGAGGCTCGACTCGTTGCGTGCGGCCAACGACCGGCTCCACCGCGAGTTGCGCGTCGCCTACGACTCGCTTGAGTTTTTTGACGACGTCTACGCCGGGCAGTACTGGCGCGACCGCCGCCGCCTGAACGAGCGCATCGACCGGCTGCGCTTCCGGCTGGCCCGCTACGCCGACGGCGGGCGCACGGTCCGGACGTATCGCGCCGGCGCGCTCTTCGAACCGGCCAGCGCTACGCTGACGAAGGCGGGCCGAGCGCGACTCGACTCGCTGGCGCGGCGGCTCCGGCGCAATCCGCTGGCGGGGCGGCGCTTCCGCATCGAGGGGCACACCGACAACGTACCCGTGGGGCCGAGCCTCCGCGACAAATATCCGAGCAACTGGGAGCTGTCGTCGGCGCGGGCGGGCGCGGTGCTGCGGTACCTGACCGAGGAACGCGGGCTGAGTACAGATCGGTTCGAGATGGCGGGCTTCGGCGCCGCGCGCCCGGTGGCAACCAACGAGACGGCGGCAGGCCGTCGCCGCAATCGCCGCGTGCGCGTCTCCGTGCTGCCGGAGGTCAGGGAGTGACGTGTTACATTTCTTTTCCCCGTACCGTTTGTTACCTTGTGATCGGCCCTCTTTTTGTCATCCAAGCACACCTCAAACCATGCACATCTCAAAGTGGTTCGGAATCATACTGGCGACAACTTTGCTCGCTGCGCCCGCTCAGGCGCAGGATAACGGCGACGGCGAAGACGGTCTCGGCGAAACGCTCGAACAAGTGGGCGAGTTGTACGGCAAGCCCTACGTTCAGCCGCTGGTGGACGGCATTGGAGCAGATCTGAACTCCGGTCTGTTCCAGTCGGCGGACATCAGCGGCGGCATGTTGCCGCTGGTGGACGTGTACGTCGGCCTGAAGGCGTTCGGCGCGGTCGTGGGCAGTGGCAGCGAATCGTTCGATCTGCAGCTGGAGGACGGGGAGTCGTTTCAAATTCCCAACAGCGATGGAGAAGAAGTCATCATCGATGGCGATCAAACGCTGGAAGACCTGCCGACGTTTTTCGGAACCGACCAGCCGGGCGAGCGCGAGTTGAACGTGCGGGGGCGCGGGGGCTTCAACGAGACGGTCGAGTTTGAGCCGATTCAAGGTTTCCTGCAAACGTCTGTGACTCCTCTGGCGGCACCGCACGTAGAGATCGGCTCCTCGGTTATCGGCACCAGCCTGACGCTTCGCTACATTCCGCACGCGCTTTCAGCAGCGTACCAGGACTACGGATCCATCGGGATGTACGGCGTCGGCGTGCGCCACGACATCGGCCAGTACGTTCCCCTCCTGCCCATGAGCATCGCGGCGCAGGTGATGTACCAGAACGTGAACGTTCGGGACACGGATGACGCCGAGGTGCTCGCCATCAACAACTGGGCCGGCAACGTCGCCGTCAGCAAGTCGTTTTTCGTCGCCACGATCTACGGCGGCCTGCAACTCGAAAGCGCCGGCGTGACCGTCGATTACGACGTACCGCGCCCTAATGACCCGGACGCCGAGCCGATTCCGATCAACTACGAATTGAACGGCGCCAACAGCGTGCGCGCGCTCGCCGGCGTCAGCATTCATCCCGGCCCCGTCGCCTTCAACGTCGACTTCAGCCTCGCCAGCGTGCCGGTCATTACGGCAGGCGTGGGGCTGACGTTGTAGGTTGCAAGTTGGCAGGTGGGCAACTTCGTCTCCGGCGCGAACAACCGCCAACCAAAAACCAACAACCAGTCATCCTGCACGCGCACCTCCTTGTCCTCGAGGCGCTTGTAGTCCTGAAAGAAGCGTTTCAGCTCGCGCAGGCGATGATCGGGCAGCTCCTTAATGTGCCAGTAATCCCGAAAGGCGGGATCGTCGAGGTGGATGCAGATGATCTTGGCGTCGTCCTGGCCCGCGTCGATCATGTTCATCAGGCCGATGGGCCGGGCGCGCATCATGCTGAGCGGCGTCGCCGCCTCTTGCATCAGCACCAGCACGTCGAGCGGGTCGTGATCGTCGCCGTAGCTCTTCGGGATGAAGCCGTAGTGGGCCGGGTAGACCACCGAGGAGTAGAGCACCCGATCCACCTTGAGCAGGCCGGTGTCTTTGTCCAGCTCGTACTTGACCTTGCAGCCCTGCGGGATCTCGATGATCGTCTGGATGACCGCCGGGGCGTCCGGCCCGACGTCGACCTCGTGCCAGGGGTGATGAATCATATCGGGTAGCAAATAGCGATTGTCGAAGGGCGAATGTCGAGGGGCGAGAGGCGAATCACGAGTGACTAATCGTGAACCCAGAACGTGCAAAACTCGACACTCGGAACCCGAAACTCGAAACTCACGAGGCCGTGTCCGGGCGCATGTCCTGCTTTATCTCGCCCGTGGTGGGCCGGAAGTCGGCCAGGTGGGTGGTGGGGTCGAAGTCGTGCTGCTCGCCGAGCCAGCAGGCCAGCGCCGCGCTGCGCACGAACGTGTTCTCGCGGATGGCGCGCGACGGGGCGCTGTCCGTATCCAGCTCCTCGCCATCCTCTACCGAGTCCTCGGCGTCGGCGCGGGCGCGGTAGCTTTGCAGCCCCTGGGCGACCGACGAGATGTGCGGGTTGGAAGGCGGCAAGATGAGCCGGTTCCGGCGGTGCAGCTGCTCCAGATTGCTGACGAGGGCCTGCTCGGAGACGAAGAAGCTGCTCTCGTTTTGCGCCGCGTCGTCGCCTCCGCCCAGCGAGAAGCCGCTGCCCTCCTGCACGGCGGCGTCGGAATCGGAGAGCGCCACACCGAAGCTGGTGAGGCCTTGCTCCTGCAGGCGGTCGAGCATCATCTGGCCAGCGTCGTTCGATTTGTTGACGACCAAGATGGTGCGCCCGATGTACGGCTCGTCGACCAGGAGCGTCTGGATGCGGTTGGCGGCCTCCTCGCCCGGCTCTTCGCCGTCGGAGTGCAACGGAAGCTTCGCCAGCTCG
>PXTQ01000107.1 GCA_003022505.1 Bacteroidetes bacterium QS_8_64_10
GCGAGTAGTTGCGTCCCGGTGGAAAAAGCTGATAGTCCGCCGTCCGGCGGTCGGCGATGAAGGCCCTCACGCTGTCGATGTAGGCGAGCGCCTGCAACCGCCGGGCCGCCGACGTCGTTGCGTTGACGCGCACTTTCGTGGGGCTGCGCGTGGCCCACGCCGAATCGACCCCGATGCGCGCGAGCCGCCGCCCGGAGAGCCGCACGCGCGGGTCGCTCTTGTAGGCGGTCCACTGCTGCTCCATCTTTTTGCCCAGCGGCCTCGGCTCTCCGTCGATGTGCACCACCTTGTCGCGCACCGACAGCGTATCGCCCGGCATCCCAATGACGCGCTTAATGTAGTGCATCTTGCGGTCCACCGGGTGCGGGTCCGCCGGATAGTTAAACACGACGGCGTCGCCCCGGTCCACGTCGTCGAAGCCAGGAAGCCGCGTGTGCGGGAGACGCACGCCCGGCACGTAGATCTGCGTGAACGGAATACCGAGCGTGATGGGCGTGCGATAGCCGTAATGCAGCTTCGAGACGAACAGGTAATCACCCACGAGCAGGTTTTTCTCCATCGAGGGCGTGGGGATTTGAAACATGTCTACGAAGAACGCCCGCACGATGAGGACGACGACCACCGCGAAGACGATGGGATCAACCCATTCGCGCAGCGCGCCTTTCTCATCATCCTGCTCGTTTCGTTGCCGCCGCGGGCGGGCGCGGTCACGGCGTTTCTGTTTGGAGGGGGCGTCGGGCACGTTTCGAGTTCTAAGTTGCGGGTTTCGCGTTCGAGCGTTGGGCGTCTCGCGCGTTTACGGCCTCATACTTCGCAAACTACAATCGTTTGACGCAAATATCTTTGTCTATCTTCGCACTTTCCTACTTTCTGCTTTTCGTATTCTCGTATTCGTTCAGCCGGGGCCGGCCCAAGTGAAGGTTGGGAGGATCGACCCCCTTCAGAAAATACTGCTCGCCGTCGTAGCCCGCAAGAAACCAAGTGTCGTTGGCAGCCAGGTAGTAGTAATCCACAAACCGCTTCGGTTCGACGCGCGCGCCGCTAAGCTCTGCCTCCAGCGCGTCGCGCAGGTCGCCGAGGCGGTGCCCGTAGCGCCGGGCGCTCGCCACCACGAGACCGCGCTCGAACGGGCCGTTTACGTCCATCACCTTGAGCGGAATCGAGTCGTTGGCGACCAACCAGTACTCGAACTGTGCGGGTGCGTCGGCCTGTTCGAATTCGTCGGGACTGAAATCACCGATGGTGCGCGTGGGCGGCCCGAAGCGCTCTTCGAGGCGGGCGCGCAATTCCGGCGTAAAGAGCGTGTCGAGGGGCCTGAGGCGCGAGGCGCCGGAAAAGGCCCAGCCCCCTTGCCCGTGCTCGCTCCGGAACCAGTTGCGCTCCAGGCGGCGCACGGCGCGCCATCGCTCGATGCGAAGCGGCTCCGGCTCCTCCGGCGGCGTCCATCCGTTCCGGCGGCGCAGCCAGCGGCGGATCGTGTCGGCGGAGGGCATGACGCGCTCTGCCGGACGCGGGGAGAGCGCCCGCGGATCCTCCCGCATCCGCTGCATCTGCGCCTCCGCGCGTTCAGCCTGATACAGGTTGATGAGGTCGTCTTGCGCCTGAGCGAGCGTTGCTTGTCCACACCACCACGCCACAGTTACAACGACGGCACCTGCGATCAGCCGATGCGTGTTGCGTATTGCGTATTGCGTGTCAGGTCGCACATCCATCAGGTCTGTCTCAAGTCTATCAAGTCGAAGGTTCATCACGCCGCAAGTTGGCAGGTCAACACCAGCACCTTGCTGGGGCGACGCGCGAACGCCCAAACTCAATCCTCATCCATCGAGAGCACCGCCAGGAACGCCTCCTGCGGCACGTCTACGCTGCCTACCTGCTTCATGCGCTTCTTGCCCTCCTTCTGCCGTTCCAACAACTTGCGCTTGCGGCTTACGTCGCCGCCGTAGCACTTGGCCGTCACGTCCTTGCGCTTCGCCTTCACCGTCTCGCGCGCCACGATGCGCTTGCCGATGGAGGCCTGCACCGGAATCTCGAAAAGCTGCTTCGGGATGAGTTCTTTCAGCTTCTTGGCGAGCTTGCGGCCCACGTCGTAGGCCTTGTCGCGGTGCACAATCGTAGACAATGCGTCAATCGGATCCTCGTCGATCAGGATGGTCAGTTTCACGAGGTCGCTCGCGCGGTAGCCCGTCACCTCATAGTCGAACGAGGCGTAGCCCCGACTCACGCTCTTGAGCGTGTCGTAGAAGTCGAAGACGATCTCGGAGAGCGGCAGCTCGTATTGGAGCTTCACGCGCTCGGTGTCGAGCCACCGCTGGCTCCCGTACTCGCCGCGCCGGTTCTCGCAGAGCTGCATCAGGTTGCCGATGTAATCGCTGGGCGTGATGATGTCGGCCAGAACGTACGGCTCGCGCACCTTCTCCACGACGCCGTGGTGCGGGAAATCCTCCGGGCTGTCCACGAGAATAGTGTCCTTCTCGCCGGCCTCGTTCGTGTCGACCTCGTACTTAACGTTCGGCACGGTCGTAATAATATCGAGGTCGAACTCGCGGTACAGGCGCTCCTGAATGATCTCCATGTGCAAGAGGCCCAGAAAGCCGACGCGGAAGCCGTAACCGAGAGCGCCCGACGTCTCCGGCTCGTAGGTGAGCGAGGCGTCGTTGAGCTGGAGTTTGTCGAGAGCGGTGCGCAGGTCCTCGAAGTCGTCGGAGTCGGTCGGGTAGACGCCGCTGAAGACCATCGGCTTCGGCTCCTCGAAGCCCGGAATCGGCTCCTCGGCGGGGTCGCGCTGGATCGTGATGGTGTCGCCCACGCGGGCGTCGCGGGTGTCTTTGATCGAGCCGATCACATAGCCCACGTCGCCGGCGCGCAGCTCGTCGGTCTCGTTCATGCCGAGGTGCAACGTACCAATCTCTTCGGCGTCGTACTCCTTTTTGTTCGCCATGAAGCGGATGCCCTCCTGCTTCTTGAGCGTGCCGTCGAAGAGGCGCGCGTAGACGACGGTGCCGCGGTACGTGTCGTAGACCGAATCGAAGATGAGCGCCCGCAGCGGCGCGTCCGCGTTGCCCTCCGGCGGCGGCACGCGCTCGGTGATGGCGTCCAGCAGTTCGCCCGTGCCCTCGCCCGTCTTCGCACTGATGCGCAGGATGTCCTCGGCGGGGTCGCCGGTCAGGTCCTCGATGGATTGCGCCACCGCGTCGGGCCGGGCGCTCGGCAGGTCGATCTTGTTGAGAACGGGAATAATCTTCAGGTCGTGCTCCAGCGCCTGATACACGGTGCTGATGGTCTGCGCCTCGATGCCCTGCGCGGCATCCACCAAAAGCAGCGCGCCCTCGCAGGCTTTCAGGGCGCGGCTGACCTCGTATGAAAAATCGACGTGACCCGGCGTGTCGATCAGGTTGAAGACGTACCCCTCATCGCCACCATCCGGCGGGTCGTGCTTCATGCGGATGGCGTGGCTCTTGATGGTGATGCCCCGCTCCCGCTCCAGGTCCATGTCGTCGAGCGTTTGCTCTTTCATCTCGCGCTCCGAGATCGCGCCCGTGGCCTCCAGCAGACGGTCGGCCAGCGTAGATTTGCCGTGGTCGATGTGAGCGATAATGCAGAAATTGCGGATCCGGTGCTGCCGTACGTCCATCAGAGGCCGGAGCGTTACGCGTTGAAACCTGTTGCGAAGCGGGCAAAACGCCGCCTTCTCCTTACGTCGCAACCGCCGGGAGGTTTTCGCAGGGCAATCGCGTTTAATTTTCTGTATCGCCCTACGTGATGTATGGGCTGTTCTCGTCAGAACATGTTGAATGGAAGGTAGCGTCAAGGCGCGCCTT
>PXTQ01000108.1:0-10171 GCA_003022505.1 Bacteroidetes bacterium QS_8_64_10
CTCCGCAAAGAATTCCCACAGCTCGGCGTGCCCGGCTCACTACCGCTCCCGCCGCAGACGCCCGAAGGCGACCTCACAATGGACCCGTTCGCCGCCGCCCACGGCTCCAAGCCCGTCAAGAGCTACGAAGAACCGCGCACCCGCGACGAGGAATAGTTGGTAGGTTTCAGGTTTGCAAGTTGCAAGTTCGTCTAAGCCTGCGCAACCTGAAACCTGTAACTTGCTAACCTGAAACCACGAAGTTATGGAACCCACCGCCGCGCCGTCCGAATCCGCGCCCGACGACCCCACCGCGCCGTCCGAGCCGATCTCGGAGCGCAGCCCGTTCGGGGAGATGGACCTGGGCGGCTTCTTCCGGTTCTGGGAGGAGCACAACGAGGCCCTCTACGAGCGCCTTGAATCAAAACACGTCTGGACCGAAGAAGCGAAGCAGGAGCTGGCCGAGAAAGTGGACGACCCGCTCGAAAACGAGATGGTGCTCAACCTCGGTCCGCAACACCCGGCCACGCACGGCGTCCTGCGCTGCGTCGTCAAGGTGGACGGCGAGACCATCGAGAAGAGCGTGCTTGACATCGGCTACCTGCACCGGGGCATCGAGAAGCTCGCGGAGCACAAGACGTATCAGGAGTTCATGCCCTACACGGATCGCATGGACTACCTCTCGCCCTACTCGAACAACGTGGCGTGGTGCCTGGCCGTCGAGAAGCTGGCGGGCATCGCGGTGCCGGAGCGCGCGCAGTGGATCCGCATGATTATGTGCGAGCTGGCGCGCATCAGCAGCCATCTGCTGTGGCTGGGCGTGGGCGTGATGGACGCGGGCGCGATGAGCGCCTTCCTGTGGACCTTCCAGAGCCGCGAGGATATCTATAGCATTTTTGACAACGTGGCGGGCGCGCGCTTCACCGTCAGCCACAGCCGCATCGGAGGCATCGCCACCGAGCCGGAGCCGGAGGCCTGGGAGATGATCCGCGAGTTCGTGGACGGCTTCCCCGACGTGATCGAGGGCTTCGAGACGCTGTTGAACCGCAACCGCATCTGGATCGACCGCAACAAAGACGTGGGCACCGTCACCCGCGAGGAGGCGCTGGAGATCGGCCTCTGCGGGCCGAACCTGCGCGCCAGCGGCGTGGAGTACGACCTCCGCCGCTTCGAGCCGTACCTGCGCTACGAGGACGTGGACTTCAACATCCCGATGCGCACCGAAGGCGACTCACTTGCCCGCTACTTCATCCGGCTCGACGAGATGCGCGAGAGCCTGCGCATCATCGAGCAGTGCCTCGAACGCATGCCCAAAGGCCCCATCCGCACCGACGACGCCAAACAAGCCTACCCGTCGAAAGATGAAGTCTATTACTCGATGGAGGGCATGATCCACGACTTCATGTACACCGACGTGGGCACGACCGCCCCGAAGGGCGCGCACTCGTATCACGCCGTCGAGAACCCGAAGGGCGAGCTGGGCTTTTACCTGACCTCGGACGGCACGGGCCAGCCCTACCGCTGCCGCATCAACGCGCCCTCGTTTGCCAACTTGCAGGCGCTGGAGTACATGATGGAGGGCAACATGATCGGCGACGTGGTGATCTTGATTGGCTCCGTCGATCCGGTCATGGGCGAGGCGGACAAGTAGCGGCGCTTCGCGCCGGTCTCTACGTGTGAAAGTGTGGATGGGTAAGTATGCACGTCCGCACATTCAAACATACAAACTTACGCACATACAAACCGCGAACGAAGTGAGCGATTTCGCCAAGCATCCCGTCTCGCCGCTGCCGGATCAGGATCCGGAGCGGCATTTTTCTGACGACGACCTCGTCTGGACGGGCGAAGAAGAAGACCTGATCGAGCGCTACCGTGAGCAGTATCCGACCAACGAGTCGGCGGTGATGCACGTGTTGTGGCTGGCGCAAGAGAAGTTCGGCTGGCTCGCGCCGGAAGTCATCCAGTTCGTGGCCGACACGCTCGACATCCCCTACGCGCACACCTACGGCGTCGCCACGTTCTACACGCAGTACTATAAGGAGAAAAAGGGCCAATTCGTCCTCGACGTGTGTACGTGTTTTAGCTGCCAGGCGTGCGGCGGCTACGACATCCTGCATTACCTCGAAGACAAGCTCGACATCGAAGAGGGCGAGACCACCGACGACGAGATGTTTACCGTCCGCAGCGTCGAGTGCCTGGGCGCGTGCGGCTCCGCGCCGATGATGCAGGTGGCGAACGGGCGCTACGTGCACAACCTCACCGAGGAGAAGGTGGACACGCTGATCGAGGCGCTACGCGAGGGCGAGGACCTGACGTTCGAGAGCGTGACGTTGCCGCAGGACGAGGACGAGATGGACGGCAACCGCCGTTCGGACGTGGACCGCACGGAGACGTACCGCACGCCGCCCGTCGCCGAATCGGTCGAGTGATTCGTGAAACGCGATTTCGTAGTTCGTAGACCGTGCGATCTACGAGCACACGATCAACGAATGCACGAACGTACGAAAAAGGCACCTTTACGCAATACACATCACGCAACAGGAACGGTGCTACGCAAGCGAAAAGCTTAAACAACAGTAAACGGATTACGCACGCAAAAAACGACCATCAACGTTCGAAAAGCGATGCCCACCGAAAACGGAGCGACGAAGGTCAAGGACTGGAGAAACTACGACCGCGTCCTGCTACCGCCCATCCAGGACCTGCACAAGCTGGAGGTCTACGAGAATGAATATGAGGGCTACGAGGCCATCCGCTCGATCCTGGGCGACAGCGAGCAGGACCCGGAGGCCGTCACCAATGAGATGAAAGCCGCCAACGTGCGCGGTCGCGGCGGAGCCGGCTTCAACGCAGGCCTGAAGTGGAGCTTCATGCCAGAACCGGACGACCGGCCGCGCTATCTGGCCTGCAACGCCGACGAGAGCGAGCCGGGCACCTTCAAGGACCGGCAGCTCATGGAGTACAACCCGCATCTGCTCTTTGAGGGCATCCTGATCGCCAACTACGCGATGCAGATCGACGCGTGCTACATCTACACACGCGGCGAGTACGTCGACTGGATCATGGAGATGCAGCGCGAACTCGACAAGCTCTACGACAAGGGCTACCTCGGCGAAAACATCTTCGGCAGCGACTTCTCGACGGAGATCATCCTGCACAAGGGCGCGGGGGCCTACATTTGCGGCGAGGAGACGGGCATGCTGGAATCGCTGGAGGGCAAGCGCGGCTACCCGCGCACGAAGCCGCCGTTTCCGGCGCAAAACGGCCTCTGGGGCTACCCGACGACCGTCAATAACGTCGAGACGCTGGCTCACGCCGTGCTCGTCATGCGTCACGGCGCGGACTGGTTTTCCGGGATCGGCGCGGAGAGCCATCCCGGTCCCACGCTCTACGGCATCAGCGGGCACGTGGAACGTCCCGGCGTCTACGAGTACCCGACCGGCATGCTCATCACCGACCTCATCGACAAGGTGGCGGGCGGCGTGCGCGGCGGCAAAGACCTCAAAGCCGTCGTTCCGGGCGGTGCCTCCACCCCTCCGCTCCGCGCCGACATGATCGAGGGCGTGACGATGGACGCCGAGAGCCTGACCGAAGCGGGGTCGCTCATGGGCACGGCGGGCATCCTGGTGCTGGACGAGGACACCGACATGGTGAGCTGGCTGCGGCGCGTGGCGCACTTCTTTCAGCACGAATCGTGCGGGCAGTGCACGCCGTGCCGCGAGGGCACCGGCTGGATCGAGCAGGTGCTCGCGCGGATGGACGAGGGCAAGGGCCGCATCCGCGACCTCGACCTGCTGCTGGACTTGTCAAATCAGATCGAAGGCCGCGCGCTGCACCGAGGCCGCCTACACCGGCGACGGCGCGCCCGACCCGCAGGAGGATCCGGCGGTACCGGCGTGAGCGGCAGACCGATAGCTTCATTCTCACGAAGAATGTTCTCTCTCCTTTCTGCTATTCGACAAACAGTGATGCGTAAAACGTAAAGCGTAAGGCTGCTTGCTTTTGACGTTTGCGCAAAGCGCCCTTACACATTACGCAATACGTTTTACGGTCTCTTGCTCAAAGAAAGCAAGCGGCATTACGCAATACGGCCTGTCGGAAGGCGCGAGAAGGGAAAACGCTCACTTGAAATAGCAACCCAAAAGACGAAAAGTATGCCAGAGATCACCGTAGACGGCGAAACCATCACCTTCGAGAACGAAGAAGAGCCGAAGCTGCTTCAGTTCTGCCTGGATCAGGGCGTAGAGCTGCCGCACTTTTGTTATCACCCGGCCCTTTCCATTCCGGCCAACTGCCGGCAGTGCCTCGTGGAGGTGGGCACACCCGCCCGCGACCGCGAGAGCGGCGAGCTGGAGCGCGACGAGGACGGCAACGTCAAGATCAACTGGATGCCGGAACTCCAGACCAGCTGCTCCATCTCGGCCAGCGACGGCATGGTCGTGAAGACGCACCGCACGAGCGAGAAAGTCCGCCGAGGGCAAAAAGACAACCTGGAGTTTCTGCTGGCGAACCACCCGCTCGACTGCCCGATTTGCGACCAGGCCGGGCACTGCCCGCTCCAGATCCAGTCGTACAAATACGGCCCGGAAGGGTCGCGCTTTGAGTTTCGCAAGATCCACAAGCCGAAGCGCGTGCGCCTCGGCCCCAACGTCACGCTCGACGCCGAGCGCTGCATCAACTGCACGCGCTGCACGCGCTTTACGGAAGAAATCAGCGGCTCCGACCAGCTTACGATTATCGAGCGCGGCGTGCGCAATTACCCGCTGACCGCGCCGGGCGAGGAGTTCGACGACCCGTACTCGATGAACACCATCGACATCTGCCCGGTCGGGGCGCTCACGTCGTCGGACTCGCGCTTTCAGGCGCGCGCCTGGGAGATGAGCCGCACGCCCTCGATCACGACGACCAACGCGAAGGGATCGAACTGTTTTTATCACGTCCGCGATAATCTCATTATGGACGTGACGCCGCGCCCGAACGACGCCGTCAACAAGTTCTGGCTGGCCGACGAGGACCGGCTCGACTACAAGCGCTTCAACAACGACCGCCCGGAGGGGCCGCAGGTGCGTCGCAAGGGCACGCTACAATCCGCAAGCTGGGAAGAGGTCCACGAGGCCGCAGCGGATCTCGTGCGCGAGGCGGGCGAGAAGGTGCTCTTTCTGGGATCAGCGCGCGCGACCGTCGAAGACAATTATCTGTTAAAGCGCCTCGCTGACGCCGTGGATGCCGACGCGCCGCGCTTCATCCCGCACACGGAACCCGGTCACGGCGACGGCTGGCTCCGCACCGACGACCGCACGCCCAACCGTCAGGGCGTCGAGCGCCTCGGCTTTCGCCCCGTAGACGAGAAAATGCTCCGCTCCCAGCTCGACGCGGGCGAGTATGCTGCCATTTACGTGCTGGAAGACGACCCCGTGGCGAGCGGTCTGTTCGAGGCCGAGGATCTCAAGGACGTGCCCATCGCGCTGCATCACTACAACACCACGAACGAGACGTTGCCCGTCGCCAACGCGGCGCTGCCCGCGGCCACGGTTGTGGAGACGGTGGGCACCTACGTCAGCGAGGACGGCCACGCCCAGCGCGTACGCCCGGCCAAAGAGATTAAGGGGACGAGCCGCATCCTGACGCAGGCGATGGGCGCGGCCCGGCAAGACACGCACGGCACGCCCTTCGACAAGTGGCACAACGATCAGAACCGGGTGGACTGCCGGCCCGGCTGGGTGAGCCTGCCCGCCGTGGCGGAGGCGCTGGACCGCGACCTGTCGCACGAGGGGCCGAAGCAAGTCATGGGCGAGGTGGCCGGCAATGTAGATGCCTTCGACGGAGCGACCTACGACGCGATGGGGCTGGCGGGCGTGCGCCTCGAGGCGGAGAGCGACCGCGCGACAGCGGCGTGAGAGGACACCTGAGGCGGTCAGCAGCGTAAGCCTCAGCAGTAGCCGCCTCTTCATGAAAACAAACCCTTAACTATGAGCAATCGCAAGTATCCCAAAGGCGAAATCACCAGACGTGGCAAGGAGATTTACGCCGAGCGCGTTCGACCCAGCGTTGACGAGGAAACGCAACGTGGCACTTTCGTTGCCATCGACGTGGAAACGGGCGATTGGGAAACCGGCGACGATGAGTTGGACGCTGCAGATCGGCTTGAAGAGCGCCGTCCCGAAGCGCGCGGTCGCCTTTTTCTCACGCGCATCGGGTTGGGGTATACTGCCAAGATCGGAGGACGCCCCTACAAACCGTCATCGTCATGATTGAGGGCCGCGTTTCTTCCCGCGAAGCAATCATTCGGCTGGTGGTAAGCGCTCCGAATGGTGGCAACGAAACGGAACTCGAAGCCATCGTTGACACTGGTCTTTGACCGTTCGCTTACACTACCGCCCGGTATCATCGCCGATCTGAACCTGACGCCGCGTGGTGAAACTCCCATCATCTTGGCCGATGGAAGCGAGCAACGCACCAATTTTTATGGGGTCGTCGTGGTCTGGAACGAGCACGCTCGTCCTGTGATCGTTGAGGAAACCGATACGATGCCGCTCGTGGGTATGGAGTTGTTGGCCAACTTCCAACTTCGGATTGACTGCGTGGAGAACGGGTCCGTTGAAATCGAGAAGCTTTAGCTGCCCGACCGTTACGCTCCGTTCGCACATATCCAACAAACGCCACGTCTGCGCCTGGCGGGACCGCGAGGCGAGCGCGCCGGTTTCGGTGGTTGCGCTATCACCGAAACAGCCAACTTATATCTCGCTATGGGTACTCCCGCCTGGGCCATCGTCGCCGGCGTCATCCTGCTTCTCATCCCGATTCCGCCGTTTGCCACCATCGCGGGCGCGGTGGTCATCGCCATCGGCCTCGCCATGATGATGCTGGCGTGACAGGGACCGCTGACCGCGGACGGCAGACTGCCGTCTTCGCAACCAGGGCGTCTCGGACCGAGAACAGCCGTCCGCTGTCTGCCGTCCGTCGTTCTCTCAGAAAGGTACCTCGTCTTCATGAGCTGAAGACGAGCCGGAAGTCGGCGTCATCAAAGAATACCTCGAACTTGCGCGCAAACTCGTCGAGGCGCTTCAGGTAATACGCCGTGTTCTCGTCAGGATCGGCGGGATCCCACTCGGCGGCGCGCTTGCAATTCCGAAACGCCGTCACGTTGGCGCTCTGGCCCGTCAGGTAATAGCTGATGCGGTCGCCCTTGCGCGCGGGCTGCCCGGTGCGCTTGGCGTGGCGCTTCGCCAGCTCGTAGGACGCCGCGCGCGGTCGCTTTCCGTTTTGCACATCCTGCTCGTACTGCTCCACGGTGTCTTTGAGCGACTCGGTGCGGCAGAAGTCGCGCGCGCCCTCCGGCCAGTCGTGGCGCTCGATGCGGGCGCGCGTCTCCATGTAGAGGTCATGCAGGCCCGCTACGTCCTCGTCGAGGAGCAGCCGCACCGCCCGCCGCGTGAAGCGCCGTCCAAACGCCTCGTTGGAGCGCGAGATCAGCGACGAGCCTTTGAACTTGAGCGCGTCGTCGTAGCCGAGCAGCGCGTAGTTCTTTTTCTTGTACGACAGCATCTTGCGGTAGCGCCCGTCGAAGCCCACGCGGATGCCCTCCGGCAGGTCGTCGGTGAGCGCCTGCGTAAACGCGATCTCGGCGTCCTCGCCGCGCGCGTCCTCCGGCGGCACGAACAGCACGCCGTCGGTGTCGGCCTCCACGACGCGACCGCCTTTTTCCTGGATGGCGCCAATCATCCGGCGCAGGAGCTTCTGGCCGATCCGCGTCACGCGGTCGGCCTCGCCAAAGTCGTTGAAGACGGCCAGGCTGAATCCGAGGAGGCCGTAGAACGACTGGCCGCACCAGTTGAATTTTCCATTGCGCCCGGCCAATACCGTGTGATTGTCAGCGACCGTAACGCAATGAATCATGCCCTCGTAATTCACCTTTCGCCGGTGTCTGGGCTTAAAGGTAGGACTTTGTCCCCTGACCGCGTTCACCTTAATGCGATGCCAGCCGTCGTTACAAAGCGGGTAGGCGCGTCGTCCAAGATGTTTTGCGAGCCGCACAAACTGTCGGGCAAGCGTATCGCTGGCTGTCGTGTACTGCTCGCCGTTTGCGTGATCATCTCCCTGCATCAATGCTTCGAACAGATGTGCAAGGCGGTACTTTGGCAACGAAAAGATCCATTCCGGCAGCCGTCGATCATGGCTTCCGTTGCCGCACTCACGTTCAAGAACCTTGTAGATGATTTTCGAGCAGAAAGATATGCCGTTGACACTCGCGGCGTGATAGGATATACCCATGCGATCCAGCAATTCTGTGATGGCGCTTCGCTCCTCTTTTTTCTTCTGACAGATCGTGATGCGATAGGAGACGCCGCGCACATTGCCGTTCGCATACTCTTTTTTCTTGCTTTTATAAAGCGTGCCTTCGCTGACAAACCACCCTACGAGAGCGAGCCAGTCGTTCATGTCATAAGCTTCCGGTTGCCAGCGCGCCTGCCGCCGAGGCTCTTTGATGCCGCGTGGTCCAGTTTTATATTCCATGCCTAATTCGTCACACTTTACCGCAAGCGAGAACTGGTCTGAATCGTCAGCGGAAGGAAGCGAACATAGCGGCGGAAGACGACGGCGGATTCCGTCCTGAAACATTTCTTTGGCGGTTTCCCACGTGTACGGCTGATGTTCACCGCTCGTGTGCTTGCTGGTAAAAAAGCGATGATTGGGGGTGACGAGATAATCGATATGAGACGTTTTTATCTCGACCATCGGCCCCTCGTAGTGCTGGGACTTCGTATCCGTGACGGGCTTGATCTCAGCCTCGAGCGTTTCTGGATTGAGTGAGTACACGAGATCACCCACTTCTACGTCGGCAATATTTTTGACGCCGTCTACTGTGATGATTTCCGTTTCCGGATCGAAACAGTTGATGAGGATCTTGTACGACGACTGCCGCGCGTCCAGTTCGCCGCGCTCCTCGTCCGTGGCGGCGCTCTTCATAGCGCGCTTGGTCTCGAAGCGCAGCTCCGTCAGCCGCTCCAAGAGGCGCGGGAAGAGCGCCAGCGTGTCGCCTTCGGGCTGCACGTCGTAGTTGAGCATGATGGAGGGATACAGGCTCTCCACGTCCGCGTACGCGATGGGGCCGAGCACGCCCGTCACAAAGATGTCGGTATAGCCCCCCGTGCTCTGACTGCCCCACGCGCTGCGCGGGAAGCTCTGTTTCTGGCGCAGGTACTCGCGCACGAACAGCGCCTCGATCTTGGAGGCCGGCCCGGTGCGTGCGGCCTGCCCGTAGGGCATTGGCACCATCTGGCTCAGGTAGAAATCCGATCCCGACAGGTGCCGCGCCAGCCGCTCGGTCTCGCGCACGTCGTCGGTGGCGTATTCCAGCAGCCGCTCCGGGTCTTCTTGCCACAGGCGCGTGATGTCGCCGCCCTCAACGTAGGTGCGACCCTCCGGCGCGAAGCCGAAATACCGCGCCGACTCTTTCAGGCTGTAGCCCGGCAGATCGCGCTTGAACACGTCGAACGCCATCACCTGAAAGTATGTGTCGATGACGTGGCGGCCCGCAATCTTGACGGCGGGAAAATCGACGGTGCGTTCGGCGAAGCGCATCGACGAGGAGAACGCGCGCGGCTCGGAGCCGTCTCGCCCAACGGCGAAGGGCACGTCGCGCAAGTTGCAGCGGGTGCGCAGGTAGTCGAGGTCGAATTTGAAAATGTTATGCCCCTCGATCACGTCGGGGTCGTGCTCGCGGATCGTGCCGACGAGTTGTTCGAGCAGGTCGCCCTCGGACTGATCGCGCTGGTGCAGAACGCGCTCCCAGCCCCGGTTGTCGGAGAGCGCCACGATGATGACCTCGTCGGCGGGGCGCTCGGCGTTCGGAAACTCCTCGTCGGAGCGCACCTCGATATCGAGTTGCATCCGATGCAGATCCGCCAGATGCATGTCTAAAAAACAGCTGCGGCCCGACTGCATCAGGTACTGCTGCACGGGACTGCCGATGCGGTACAGTTCTTCGGGCCGCCCGCCCTGCGTCTCGGAATGACGCTCGACGCGGCGCACGCCGTCCCAGTAGTCGCCCCAGTTCTGGAAGGCGACGACGTACCGGAAGAAATTATCGCCGTCGAACTGCTGGAGCCGGAAGCGCTCGCGCGGGAGGCCGCGCAGCATCTGCGGGTCGGAGACGAAAAAGAACGGGTAGAACGGCTCGTCGGTCACCGTG
>PXTQ01000108.1:10385-11371 GCA_003022505.1 Bacteroidetes bacterium QS_8_64_10
CTCGCCCTTCCAGCCGCACCCGCCGACGACGCAGGTCGCGCCACCGCGTCGGAGGACACGTCGACATGATGCTGGCGGCGCCTGAACGTGCAGACCCGTAACCTGCAAACCTGCAACCTCTAAAGCAAGGTGGACATTTCAGCACGCGCTTGGCTATCTTTCGGGACGACGGACGGCTGCTCACAGTCCAAGCAGTAGGGAAGCGCCTGAGCAAAAATTATCCGGTATCTCGTCTAACGAACGACGACCGACGGTTGGCGAATTTCAAGCGTTTACGCGGTCGTTTACTACGCCTTCGGCTCCGTCAGTCGGGCTACGCCCTCGTGTGCCGTCCGTGGTCCGTTGTCCGGGGCCGCAGACGTTTTGCGGATCCGCTTACGGTCAGTTCGTTGTGGTCGGGGAATCTTCACCTTTTGGAAAAAGCTCTTCGGCAGTCCGAGAAACCTGCAACCTGAAACCTGATGGCTCTACTTTCCAACCTGTACATCCTGGCGATACTGGCCTACCTCACCGCCCTGATCGGGGTGGGCTACTACAAGAGCCGCAGCGTGGAGACGGGCGAGGATTTCCACGTGGCGGGGCGCGCGCTCAAGTGGTACGTCTTGGTGGGCACGCTCCTGGCTACGTGGATGGGCAACGGCTCGCTCTTCGGCGGCGCGGGGTTGGGCTACCGCAACGGCCTCGCCGGGCTGTGGTCGAGCGCGGGCGCGTGGATCGGCATCCTGGTGGTCTACTTCATCGCACGGCGGATCCGCAACTTCGGCCAAGTCACCGTGCCCGACATCTTCGAGGTGCGTTACGGCCGCGTCTCCGGCGTCCTGGCGACCATCATCACCGTCGTCGCCTATCTCACGATTGTGAGCTACCAGTTCAAGGGCGGCGGCAACGTGCTGCATTACATTACGCAGGGCACCGACGCCGAACTCTCGATTCGCACCGGCATCACCATCACCGCCGTCTTTGCGATTTTGTACACCGTGCTCGCG
>PXTQ01000108.1:11537-12579 GCA_003022505.1 Bacteroidetes bacterium QS_8_64_10
GGACGGCGGCGAGGCGCAAAAGGCCGTCTTCTTCTGGGTGATCGGCGTCGTGGTGCTGGAGAGCGCGATCTCGCTGCTGGGTCTCGTGGGAAGCGTCGCGGGCGAGCAGGGCCTCATCATGAACCTGGCCGAGCGGGGCCGCGCCGCCACCGAGAACATCATCCCCACCGTCGCCACGAGTCCGGTGCTGCCGGTCTTTCTGGGCATGATCCTGGTCGCCACGATGATGGCGATCATCGTCTCCACCGCCGACAGCTTCCTGCTCGTTCCCGCCACCAACCTGACGCGCGACGTGATGCAGCGCTTCATCGCGCCGGGCATGACCGAACGTACCGTGGTGCTTGTGAGCCGGGGCTGGGTGCTCGTGCTGGGCGGGATCGCGTACCTGCTCGTCGATCAGTTCCCGACGATCCTGGAGGCGGCGGTGACGGCGTACACCATCTACGGCGCGGCCATCACGCCGCCGCTCTTGGCGGCCTTCCTCTGGAAGCGCGCGACGTGGCAGGGCGCAACCGCCTCCATCGTGGCGGGCGGCGCGGTGACGCTGCTCTGGGCGTTTTATCTGACGGAGCAGCCGTACACGCAAGACTGGAGTCCGTTCTTGCAGAAGACCACCTATCCGGCGGTGGCCGCCTCGCTCGTCGCGCTCGTCGCGGGCAGCCTGCTCTCCCCGAAGCCGCCCGAGGAGAAGTGGGCGCCGTTCTTCGACGACGCGGCGCACCTGACGGACGAGGCCGCCGACCGGCTTGATCTGGAGGATGCGCAGGTGTGACTACTTTGGTTTACCGCAAAGCACGCAGAGAGCGCAGAGGCTTTGAGAACAGATGTATTGAGAGTGAGGATTGAGAATCGCACGCTAACCTTGCAGGCTTTCACCACTTTCGATCCTCTATCTTCTATCCCTCTATTCTTGTGCTCCGTGTTGCGCATTTGCTTCGCAAGTCGCCTTCGGCTCGTCTCGTATTGCGTAAAACGTAAAGGATGTACGCACAGCCCTTGAGCGATTCGCCAAACAGCTTCTCAATCGACGAACCATCCCTTC